>JAEWIV010000300.1 GCA_023386865.1 Pseudomonadota bacterium | reverse complement strand
CATGATCATGAGCGGGCCTGGAGGCCCGTGGTTCAATGAGGTCCCTAGAGGCCGAGGGAGAAGCCCTCCTTCAACGGGTCATCGTCGTCGAAGCGAAAGCGGGCCTCGCCGGTTTGATGGGCTTTGCCGCCAACTTCGACGATCACGGACCTGCGGCCGCCGACCGCCGGCGCCTCGCGCACGGCGCGGCCGCTGAAGACGGCACCGGTGCAGCTCTCGAACAGGCGCGCCTCGCCTAGCTTCGCCTCGCGCCGTGCCGTCTGCAGGGCCATGCGGGCGGTCACGCCGCTGCCGGTCGGGCTGCGATCGATCTGCCGGCCGGCGAAGATGCAGACGTTGCGGCTCGGCGTGTCGCCGACGCCGTTGCCTCCGTCGGTCAGGATGGTGCCGTAGAGGAAAGCGAGGTCGGGCTCGTCGGGATGCTCGATCGGCACGGCCTTGGCCGTCGCCTCGGCGATCTCCTCGCCGGCATCGACGATGGCACGCATCGGCGACGAGGAGAGATCGAGGCCGATCGAATCGGCGGACAGGAAGGCGTAGAATGCGCCGCCATAGGCGATGTCGACCGTCACCGGTCCCCAGGTGCGCGTCGGCGCGATGCGGTCCAGGGCATAGGCGAAGGCCGGCACGCTCTCGAAACGTACCGTGCCGTCGGCCGCAACGTGGGCTGTCACCAGCCCGCACGGGCATTGCAGGCGCACGGTCGTCTCGGGCTCTCGCCGCGCCACGCGGCCGCTGTCGACCGCCCAGCGCGCCAGCGCGATGGTGGCGTGGCCGCACATCGTCGAGTAGCCCTCGTTGTGCATGAACAGCACGGCGAGATCGGCCTCGGGATGGTCGGGCTCGACCAGCAGCGCGCCGTACATGCCGTCGTGGCCGCGCGGCTCCAGCATGAGGCCGCGCCGCAGATGGTCGAACCGCTCGCGCGCCTCGCGCCGCTTGTCGAGCAAGGTCCTCCCTGAAAAGCGCGGCCAGCCATCGACGACGATACGCGTCGGCTCGCCGCCGGTATGCATCTCGACGGTCGACAGGATCATCCGAACGCCTGTGGCAGCGCGGCGCCGATACGCTCGTTCATCATCTCGATCGAGCCGTCGGTATAGGCGGCGATCTTGGCACAGGCGAGATGGCGGGCCAGCGGATACTCGGCGCGCAGGCCGTTGGCGCCCATCGCCTGGATGCAGTCGGCGATACGGCGCAACGCCATCGCTGTCGCGAACTTCTTCGCATGGGCCGCCGGCAGCACGGCGTCGCCGCCTTCGTCGATCAACCGTGCCGCGCGATACGTCAACAGGCGCGCCGCCTCGAGATCGGTCGCGGCATCGACCAGTTTCCAGCGCACGCCCTGATGATCGAGCACCGGTTGTCCGAAGGTCTTGCGCTCGCGGGTGTAGCGCACCGCGGTCTCCAGCGAGGCCTGCAGCATGCCGCAGCACATCGCAGCGACATAGGCACGTGCGCCGTTGATGCCGGCGAGCGCCGCCTTGAAGGCCTGGCCCGGCGGATGCAGCACGGCCTCGTCGGGCGCGACGTAGTCGATCAGCCGGAAGCCGCCGACGCCGATGGCATGGCCGCCGTGCACTGCGAACGGCTCGCTGCGCTCGAAGCCCGGGCGGTCGGCCTCGATCGCGAAGCAGGCGATGCCGCGATAGCCTTGCGCCTTGTCGGTCTGGGCATAGGCGACCGAGAGGCCGGCCACGGCCGCATTGGTGATCCAGGCCTTGGCGCCGTTCAGCTTCCAGCCGCCGTCGACCTTCACGGCGGACATTTCCAGGCCGCCGAAGTCGCTGCCGACGCCGGGTTCGCTCAAGCCTGCGCAGCCTATGACCTCGCCCGCGATCATGCGCGGCAGCAAGCGCGCCACATGCGCCGGCTGGCCGTCGCGCGCGAACCGAGCCACGGCATTGTGATGGTTGATCATCGCAAAGGCGAAGGCGAAGTCGTATCTGGAGATTTCCTCGAAGGCGCGCAGCTTGCAGGAGAAGGAGAGGCCCTGCCCGCCGTGCTTCCTGGCCAGCTCGATCGTATGCAGGCCGGCCTTGCACCCTTCCCGGATGGTCTCCAAGGGGTAGCGGCGCTCCCATTCCCAGCGCGCCGCGTCAGGGGCGACGTGATGTTCGGCGAACGCGCGGGCGCGCGCCACGACGGCGCGCTCTTCGGGGGTCAGGACTTCGTCGAGCATGCGCTACTATCGCACGGTCGAAGCCAAAGTTGAGACCGCCATGGACCGCACCCCTGCTCCGATTTCGCTGGCGACCGCGCACGGCCTTCCCTGGCGGCCCGGCCGCTCGGCCGAGGCCTTCGTCGACGGCGACCTCGAAATCCGGTTCACGCCGCGGCCGACCAACGGGCCGCAGAAGCCGCATCAGCGGGACGAGGTCCATATCGTCGCGGCCGGCACAGGCTTCTATCGCGTTGACGGCGTGCGGACGGCGGTCGGATCGGGCGACATGTGCTTCGCCGCCGCCCACGCCGAGCACGGCTTCGAGGATTTCACCGAGGATTTCGCCATCTGGATCATCTTCTACGGTCCGACGAAATGAGCTCTTGCAACACGCATCCCCGGCGCGCGCGAATGAGATGAGATGGAACCGCGGGCGGTTCCATCTCATCTCATTCCGCTCTAGAATGCCGGCGACGCGGGTGTAGCTCAGGGGTAGAGCGTCGGCTTCCCAAGCCGTAGGTCGCGGGTTCAAATCCCGTCGCCCGCTCCAATTTCTGTCGGGCAGGAAGCAGAACCAGACATGGATTCGGTGGTCTCGGCACCGGTCGCAAACGGCGACTTCGCGGCCGATGCCGCTCACTTCTCTGCCTATTGGCTCGACGCCAAGCAGCGGCTGGCCCGCCTGGGGCCGAAGGCCGAGCGCGACGCCGTCGCCGCCGATGCCGCCGAGGCGATCAAGCAGGCCGCGCGCGACGCGCGCTTCACCTTCCTGCGCCGCCATGCCGGGACGCTCTACGACCGGCTGACCGCCAACCGAACGAAATTCGTGCGCGTCGAGCGGCTGGCCTATGACGCGGCCGAAATGGTACCGGGCCTCGTGCCCAGCCGCGCCGAAGTCACGGCCGAGGCCGAGCTCAGGCAGGCCGACAAGGACGGCTGCGAGATCGACCAGGGCATCCTGTTCAACCAGTTCCTGGCCGATCCCGAGTGCGGACTGCATCTCTGCCATGCCATGTTGCTGCCGCGCGAGGAATCGGCGGACGCGCTGGCCAAGTTCCTGCGCGACGGCGAGCTCGATCTCGGCTTGGCCAAGGTCGAGCGCCGGGGCAAGGCGGCCACCCTGCTGCTGGCGAACAAGCGGTTCCTGAACTCCGAGGACAACTCGACCCAACCCGCCACCGAGATCGCCGCCGACGTCTGCACCATGGATCCGCAGAGTCAGGTCGCCGTGCTGCGCGGCGAGGTGGTGCCCGAGGGCAAGTATGCCGGTCGGCGCATCTTCAATGCCGGCATCAACCTCACGCACCTCTACTACGGCAAGATCCCGTTCCTGTGGTTCCTGGTGCGCGACCTTGGCTTCGTGAACAAGATGTTTCGCGGTCTCGCCAGGCCCGATGTGCCGCCCGACGAGGCGGCGGGCGATTCGATCGAGAAGCTCTGGATCTCGGCGGTCGAGACCTTCGCCATCGGCGGCGGCTGCCAGATCCTGCTGGCGACCGACTTCAACATCGCCGGCCGCGACGCCTACATGACACTGCCGGCGCGCAAGGAAGGCATCATCCCGGCGATGGCCAATCTCCGGATGGCGCGCTTCGTCGGCGACCGCATCACGCGGCAGGCGATCATGTACGAGCGCCGCATCGACTGCGATTCAGACGTCGGGCGCATGATCTGCGACGAGGTCATCGATCCCGGCGAGATGGACGCCACCATTGCCCGCGCCATCGACCGGCTGACCGGCTCGGGCGCGGTGGGCGCAATCGGCAATCGCCGGGCGCTGCGTCTGTCGGCCGAGCCGCTCGACACCTTCCGCCGTTACGCCGCGCTCTATGCGCGCGAGCAGGCCTTGTGCCATTTCAGTCCGGCGCTGATCTCCAACCTCGAACTGTTCTGGAACGCGCAGAACCGGCGTGCCTGATCACTTTCCGTTGCCCTCGATCCCAAAGCAGGGCACAAGGCGCGCGACCGCTCCTGAAATTTTGAGAACACCGCGCGATGCGTAAGCGTAAATGGCACAAGGCCCTGCTGTATCTCGGGCCGTCCAAGATCCACGGCATCGGCTGCTTTTCGGACACCAGGATCGAAAAAGGCGCCTTCGTCCGCGTGTGGTCGCCCGAGGACAGCCGCTGGGTGCCGCTCGAGAAGGCGCACGCCTCGCCGCATAAGAAGCTCTTCCAGCGCTTCGGCATCCGCACCACGGGCGGCTATTGGGCGCCAATCGACTTCCTGCGCATCTCCGTCGGCTGGTACATGAACCACTCGGAGACACCCAACCTGCAATCCGACGACGGCGACGTGACGTACTATGCCCTCAGGGACATCGAGCCCGGGGAAGAGGTGACGATCGACTACCGACGCATGGACGACGTGCACGACAATCTCAGCCGTGACGTGGTCCTTCCCGGCCGGCAGCGGACGCGTTCACACAAGTCCCAGCTCAAGCGCCGGCCATCAGGTCCGCCAGCGCGGGATCGGCCGCAAGCTCGGCAGCCGAGCCGCGCCGCACGACCCGCCCGCGGCTGATCACGACGCCACGCCGGGCGACGCCGAGCGCCAGCACCGCGCGCTGCTCGGCGAGCAGGATCGCCGTGCCGTCCGTTGCCATGGTGCCGAGCCGCTTCAACAGGTCGGCCACGACCACCGGTGCGAGCCCCAGCGTCGGCTCGTCGAGCAGCAGCAGACGCGGCCGGTCCATCATGGCCCGCGCCAGCGCCAGCATCTGCTGCTGGCCGCCCGACAGCAGCCAGGCCCGGGCCTCGGGGCGTTCGCCGAGCATGGGGAAGAGGGCCAGCATCTCGTCGACGCGCTGGCGGCGCTGCGGCGCCGGCAGCGATGAAGACGCCTCGAGATTCTCCCTCACCGTCAGGCCGGCGAAGACGCGCCGCCCCTGCGGCACATAGCCGACACCCGAGCGGACGCGCTGCTCGACGGCGAGCGCGCCGACATCGTGGCCGAACAGCATGACACGGCCCGGATGGAAGCCGAGCACGGTCTCCAGCAGCGTGGTCTTGCCGGCGCCGTTGCCGCCCAGCAGGGCCACGATCTCGCCCGCCTCCACCGACACCTCGCCGATCTCGAGCGCGCTCATGCTGCGATACCGTCGAGGCCGAGGAAGCTCGCACGCACCCGCGGATCGGCGCGCACCTCGGCGGGCCGACCGCTCGCGATGACGCGGCCGCGGTCGAGGCAGACCAGGCGATCGCAGGTGCGCGACAGCAGCTCGATGTCGTGATCGACGATCAGCACACCGCGACCCGAATCGCGCAACTTCGCGAGGAACGCTTCCAGCGCCCGGCGCTCGTGGTCGCCGACCCCGGCCGCCGGCTCGTCGAGCAGCAGGAAGGCCGCGCCCGCCGCCACGGCGCGCGCGAGATCGGCCGCCTTGGTGTCGCCCGCGAGCACCAGCGCCTGGAAGCTGCGGCCGATGCCGGCGCGGGCGACAGCGTGCGCCGGCAGGTGCTCTATGCGCCGATCGTCGAGCGAGATGGCGCCGTCGTCGGCGCGGTCGAGGCCGTTGACGACGTTGAGCAACGTGGTCTTGCCCGAACCGTTGGGCCCGATCAGGCCGACGATCTCGCCGCGATCGACCAGCAGCGACACGTCGGCCAGCGCCTGCACGCCGCCGAAGCGTTTGGAGACGCCGTCGATCGTCAGTCGCTGCGCACCGGGTACGGGCGGCACAGACTGCGGCAGGCCGGGCGGGACTGGCGGTGCCCGCCGCGCGCCGCGCAAGCGGTCCAAGAGTCCGGCGAGCCCCTCAGGTGCCCACAGCACCACGACGAGGGTGGCCACGGCATAGGCCAGCAGCCAGGCCCCCTGCAGATCGCGCAGCAGCTCCGGCAGGCCGACAGCGAGGGCCGCGCCGATGACCGCGCCCATCGGATGACGCGCCCCGCCCAGCACCACCAGGGTCAGGCACATGACCATGATCGAAAAGCCGGTCGCTTCCGGCGAAACGACACCGCTCAAGGCCGCCGAGCAGCCTCCGGCCAGGCCGGCCAGCGCACCACCCACGACGAACGCCACGAACCGCCATGCCGCGCCGTCGATGCCGAGCGCTGCAGCCAGCAACGGGGCTTCACGCAGAAGCTGCGCCTTCTTGCCCGGGCGCCCTTCGAACAGCCAGGCGTAGGCCACCACGCCCGCGATCAGGCAGCTCCACACCACGACCAGCAGCACGGTCCCGCGCGGCAACACCGTCGCGAAGCCGGCGAGGCCGTTGGCGCCGCCGGTCAGGCTCTCGGCATGCACCGCCACCAGGTTGACCAACGACGCGAGGGCCAGGGTCGCGAGGGCGAAGTAGTGCGACTGCAGGCGCAGCAACGGTCCCGCCACCAGCGCCGCCGGGACCGCCGCGGCAAGGAGCGCCGCGGCAAGGGCGAACGGCCCGAGCACCGGTGCTGTCAGCGCCGCCGCATAAGCGCCCAGGCCGAACAAGGCACCCTGCGCCAAATTGAGCGCCCCGAGCTGACCGAACACGAGCTGGTAGCCCAAGCCCATCAGCCCATAGATGCCGGCCAGGACGACCATGCGCTGGCCGAAGGGCGGCAAGGCAAGGAGCGCCACAAGCGGCGGCAGCACCAGCAGGACCAGCCAGAACGGCGCCAGGCGCATTTCAGGCGCGCCTCCCGACGGGCTCGCCGAACAGGCCCTGCGGCCGCAGCGCCAGGACAGCGAGCACGCAGACGTAGAGCGCGGCCGACGCCCAGACGTCGCCGAAGCGCGCGGCGACGAAGGTCTCGAAGATGCCGATGCCCAGCGCCCCCAGCAGGGCGCCGAGCACGCTGCCCCAGCCGCCCAGGGCCACGGCGATATACGCCTTCAGCATGTGGCCGGCGCCCTGGGTCGGCGCGACCAGGAACTGGTGCCCCATCAGGAAGCCGGCGACACCCGCCAGCGCACCGGCCAGCGCCAGCGACAGGATCACGTAGCGGCCGACCGGAATGCCGACGGCGCGCGCCATGTGGCGGTCGGCGGCGACAGCGCGCATGCGCCGGCCGGTCTGTGTGCGCTCGAGCAGGAACCACACGGCGGCGACCAGCACGGCGCCCAGCACGACGATGGCGAGCGGCTGGCGGCCGAGCACGAAGCCCGCGACGGACAACGAGCCGCTCCCGATCAGCGGTGGCGTGGTGCGCGGCGCACCGGCCATGGCGATGGTGAGCGATTGCTCGATGATGGCGGCGAGCGCGATGGTGGCGACGAAGGTCGCCTCCGGCGGCCGCGTCGCCAATGGGAGGATGGCGACGCGCGCCGCGACGACTCCGACGACGGCGATCGCAAGGGCGACCAGCGGCAACAGGAAAACGCTCGGCAGGTCGAGCCACACGCCCGCGAGCACCGCAACGGCACCGCCCAGGACGACGAGATCACCGTGCGCGAAGTTCACCGCGCCGGCCGCGTTCAGCGCCAATACGAAGCCCAGCGCCACCAGCGCATAGGCCATGCCTAGCGCCAATGCGTTGAGCAGGAGCTGGGCGGTGATCAGCGCCAGTCTATCAGTGTTCGCGGGGGGCGTGCTTGCCGAGGATGCGCTGCAAGGTGCGCCGATGCATGTTGAGCCGACGCGCCGTCTCCGAGACGTTGCGATCGCACTGCTCGAACACGCGCTGGATGTGCTCCCATCGCACGCGATCGGCCGACATCGGGTTGCTGGGCGGCGGCGGCAGCTTGCGGCCGTGCGCGGTCAGCGCTTGCTCGATGGCGTCGGCATCGGCCGGCTTGGCGAGATAGTCGACGGCGCCTTCCTTCACCGCGGCGACGGCGGTGGCGATGTTGCCGTAGCCGGTCAGCACGACGATACGGATGTCGGGCCGCGCCTGGCGCAACGGACCGACCAGCTCGAGGCCGTTGCCGTCGCCCAGCCGCAGGTCGAGCACCGCGAAGGCGGGCGGCCGCGCCGTCTGCGCCAGCGCCTCGGCGACCGACCCGACCGCGGTGACGATGAAGCCGCGCTGCTCGAGCGCGCGCGCGATGCGGTTGCGAAACGCGGCATCGTCATCGGCGATCAGCAGCGTACGATCCTTGTTGGCCGTCGCGCCGGCTATGGCGGGCGACACGGGGCGGTTGGCGCCTGTGTCCTGGCTCATGGCAGCTCCTTCGACATCGGCGCTATGTAGCCTTGAAGACCGGGTTTGGCCAGCGCACGGAAACCAGCGCGCCGCCCGTCGCTCCCCGGCGGTTACCGAAAGTCACGGTGGCCCCGGTTCGTTCCAGCAGCGTCTTGGCGATGAACACGCCCAATCCCATATGGCCTTCCTCGCCCTGCCGCGTCGAGATGAAGGGTGTGCCGAGCTCGTCGAGCAACGCTTCCGAGAAGCCCGGCCCGTCGTCGGAAACCTCGACCTCGGCCCATGCCGCCGTCCAGCGCGTGCTGATCTCGACCTCGTGGCGGGCGAACGACACGGCGTTCTGCACGATGTTGGCGATGCCCTGCGTGATCTCCGGGCTGCGCACCTGGATCGGCGCCGTCGTCGGCACGCCGTCGCCGACCGGCCCGGACTTGAAGGTGATGGAGATGCCGTCGCGCTCCGAATGCGACGACGCCGCCTCGATCAAGGCCGGCAGCGGCACCAGCACGTAGGCGTCGGACACGTCGCCGACCGGATCGACCGACAGGCGGGCCAGGATGGCGCGGCAGCGCTCGGACTCCGACGACAGCAATTCGACGTCCTCGCGCAGCGGATCGTCGGCCTCGACCTCGCGCAGCATCTCCTTGGCGACCACGGAGATAGTGGAGAGCGGCGTGCCGAGCTCGTGCGCCGCCGCCGCCGCCAGCGCGCCCAATGCCGACAGCCGCTGCTCGCGCTCGAGCGCGGCTTGCGCGGCGGCGAGCGCGGCCCCCATCTGGCGCTGCTCCTCGGCGAGACGCCAGCCGTAGAGCGTCACCAGCAGCGTGGTGAGGGTGAGCCCGGCCCAGGCGCCGGACTGGTAGATTTCGGGCAGCTCCGGCGGCGGACCGCGCCACGGCAAGGGCTGATGGAAGAGACCGAGCAGGCCGATGCTGATGATGGTGAGCAGCGAGAGCGCGACGTTGCTCGCGAGCGACAGGATGGTGGCGCCGATCGCCACCGGCGCCAGCAGCAGGAGCGAGAACGGGTTGATCAGGCCGCCGGTGAGATAGAGCAGCACGGCGAGCTGCAGGATATCGAAGGCGAGGAAGATCGTGGCCTCGCGATCGTCGATCCGCGCCGAGGCCGGCCGGCCGAGGCTCACCGTGAGGTTGAGCAGGGCCGACAACGCGATCGCGCCGCCCACGGCGAGGACCGGCAGGTTGAAGCCGAGGCCCCATTGGACGACGGCGGCGGTGAACAGCTGGCCGGCAACGGCGGCCCAGCGAATCAGCACCAGCGTGCGAAGGCGCACGCCGCCGCGCGGCGGCAGGCTGGTCCCGGCCGGGCCCTGGGCGATCGGCCCGCTGGCGGACGTCGCGGCGGTCGTCGACGAGGCGGATTGGGCGCGCCCCGCCATGCCGCTACTCCTCGAGCATCAGGTGCTTGCGATGCACCGTCGTGAACAGCGGGATCTTGCGCTGCCGCCGGCGGTCGGGCGGCTCCTTCACCAGCCGGCCGATCTCGCCCAGGATGAGCCCGGTGATGGTGGGCAGCGGCAGCTCTCGCGCATCGTCGAGCTTGACCCAGCGGACGTCGCCCAGCTCGCTGGAATGGCGGATGTCGCCGGTCGCATCCTCGGCGCGCGCCATGAAGAAGCGGGCATTGAAGCGCCGCGGCCGGCCGGGCGGCGTCACGGCCCGGGCGATCAGGTCGAGGCAGTCGAGCGCGGGGCCCATGCCCCGGTCGAGGAAGCCGCGCCAATGCTCGCCGAAATCCTCCTCGGGCGCGCCGCCCTTCAGCGGCTTGGCCAGCATCAGGCCGGTCTCCTCGAAGGTCTCGCGCACGGCGGCGACGGCCAAAGCCCGCGCGCGTTGCGCCGTCGCGGCCTTGCGCAGGCGCTCGTCGACGAAGCGGTCGAGCGGCGTCGCCACGGGCACGCGCGCATCGTCCGGATCGACGCGTCCGCCGGGGAAGACATAGCGATTGGGCATGAAGGCATGCTTGGCGTCGCGGCAGCCCAGCAGCACTTCCTGCACCTTGCCGCGCTGGCGCACCAGGATCAGGGTCGCGGCATCACGCGGCCGCAGATAGGGGTACTTCTGGTCGAATTTCTCGACCGGCCGCTCGCTGCCCGGCTTCAGCACCGGCGCCGAGGGCGAATGGTCGTAGCCTTTGTCGGTGCCGCGCACGATCGCGCCGGCGGGGATACCTGTCTTGCTCATGAGAATACGATATGACGCAGCGCAAGCGCTGTCATCTCGAGCGCAGCGAGGGACCTTTCCGGTGGCCTCAAAGATCCCTCACTGCGCTCGGGGTGACAGTATGCGATGTCAGAAAGACCAGCCGACCGGCGTATCGGGGTGAAACACCACGACGCTCTTGTCGCCCCCCGGAACCTCGATGCGTTCCGGCGCCTCCAGGGTCTTTGCCTGCAACGTGATCCGCTCCTCGTTCGGCAGCAGCCCGTAGAAGCGAGGCCCGTTCAACGAGGCAAAGGCTTCCAAACGGTCGAGCGCGCCCTCCTCGGCGAAGACCTGGGCGTAGACCTGCATGGCGACCGGCGCGTTGAAGATGCCGGCGCAGCCGCAGGCGCATTCCTTGGTGTCGGCGGTGTGCGGGGCGGTGTCGGTGCCGAGGAAGAATTGCGGACTGCCCGAGGTCGCGACGCGGCGCAGCGCTAGGCGGTGCTCCTCGCTCTTGGCGATCGGCAGGCAATAGAGGTGCGGGCGGATGCCACCCTTGAAGATGGCGTTGCGGTTGTAGCTGAGATGATGCGGCGTGATGGTGCCACCCATGCGTGCGCCGTTCGCTTCGACGAAGGCCACACCCTCCTTGGTGGTGATGTGCTCCAGCACGACCTTCAGACCTTGATGCCGCCTGAGCAGCGGCGCCAGGACCTTGTCGAGGAACACCGCCTCGCGGTCGAAGATATCGACGTCGGGATCGGTCACCTCGCCGTGCACCAGCAGCGGCATGCCGGCTTTCTCCATCGCCTCGAGACCGCGCGCGATCTTGTCCATCGAGGTGACGCCGTGCGCGGAGTTGGTCGTGGCGTGCGCGGGATAGAGCTTGGCCGCGACCCACACGCCCTGCTGCTTGCCGTTGGCGAGTTCGACGGGATCGGCGCCGTCGGTCAGGTAGCAGGTCATCAGCGGCTCGAACTTCAGGTCGGCCGGAACCGCTCTGCGGATTCTGTCGCGATAGGCCGACGCTTCCGCCATCCGGGTCACCGGCGGCACCAGATTGGGCATGATGACGGCGCGGGCGAACTGGCGCGCCGTATGGACGGCACAGGCCTGCAGCATCGCGCCGTCACGCAGATGGACGTGCCAGTCGTCGGGACGGCGGATGGTGATGGAAGTCGGCAAGGTCATGTTGCGTTTTCTACGCTTGCTCCCGGGCAGGCTCCAATGTTGATTGCGGGCATGACTGATCTCAAAGAGGCGATCGCCTTCGCCAAGGCCGCCGAGTCGAAATGGCCGGCCAACATGAAAATGCCCGACGGCCAGTTCGTCATGACCTACGACTCCGGGGAGAAGGCCCCCGACAACGAGGTGCTGGGGCCGGTGACGCCGCGCGGCGGCCATTCGGGCATCGTCTACCAGGGTGGCAAGGTTCTGGCCGAATGGGGCGACGTGGCGCGTCCCGACATGACCTTCAGCGTCGCCAAGAGCTTCCTCGCCCTGCTGGCGGGCCTCGCCGTCGGCGACGGTCTGATCAAGAGCCTCGACGACAAGGCCGGGCCTTCGGCGCTCGATGACGGCTTTGCCAGCGAGCAGAACAAGGACATCACCTGGCGGCATCTTCTGACCCAGACCAGCGAATGGCAGGGCACGCTGTTCGGCAAGGAAGACCGCATCGACCACAACCGCGTGGTCGGGCTCGCCGTCGCCGAGGCGCCCAAGGGCACGCGCCGCCAGCTGAAGAAGCCGGGCACGTTCTACGAGTACAACGACGTGCGGGTGAACCGCCTGTCGCTCTCCCTGCTGCAGCTCTTCAAGGAGCCGCTGCCGTCGGTCCTGAAGCGGCGCATCATGGACCCGATCGGCGCCTCGCCGGACTGGAAGTGGGACGGCTACCGCAACGCCACGGTCACCATCGACGGCAAGCCGATGGTCTCGGTGCCGGGCGGCGGCCACTGGGGCGGCGGCATCGTGATCTCGGCGCGTGACCTCGCGCTGATGGGCCTGCTGGTCGCCCGGGGCGGCGCCTGGGAGGGCAAGCAGGTCCTGCCCAAGGGCTGGACCGAGGAGCTGGTGAAGCCCTGCCCGGTCGCGCCGTTCTACGGACTGATGTGGTGGCTCAACACCAACAAGCGCCAGTTCGCGGCGGCGTCCGAGCGCAGCTACTTCGCGCTGGGGTGGGGCAGCCACATCGTGTGGATCGATCCCGACAACGACCTGGTGACGGTGCTGCGCTGGATCGACCGCAAGCAGGCGCCGGGCTTCGTCGAGCGGCTGCTGGGGGCGATCGCCAAATGAGCCTCGACTATTCGGCCGTGCCGCGCATGCCGGACGGCCGCACCGCCGCCGAGCACATCGCCGCCGTCGAAGCCACCGCCTCACGCAAGGTCATGGTGCCGATGGGCAACGGCGGCAAGATGATGTGGCACGTCTGGAGCGAGAATTCCGGCAAGCCGATCCTGCTGCTGTTCCATGGCGGGTCGGGCTCGTGGATCCATTGGATCCGCAACGTCCAGCCGCTGTCGCAGCACTTCACGATCTACGCCGCCGACCTGCCGGGGCTGGGCGACAGCGATCCACCCGACGACGTGCGCGACGTCTGGTCGGTGACCCGTTGCGTCGAGACGGCGATGAAGGCCCTGCTGCCGGCCGACAAGAGCTTCGCCATCACCGGCTTCTCCTTTGGCGGCATGGTGGCGGGCCACATCGCCACGCTGTTCCAGCCGCGCATCCGGCGCATCGTCATGGTTGGCGCGGGCGGCCTCAAGGCGACGCGCAAGCCCGGCCCCAAGCTGCGCAAGCTTCTGGCCGAGATGCCGCCCGAGACCTTGGCGGCCGAGGCGCGGCGCAATCTGGAAATCCTGATGCTGCACGATCCCGCCAACGTCGACGGCGTGGCGATCCACATGCAGATCATGAACACCACGCGCGCCAAGACGCGCAGCCGCGACATGGGGCAGGCCTACAAGCTCAGCGAAGTGCTGCCGCGGGTGAAGGTGCCGCTGACCGGCATCTGGGGCGAGTTCGATTCGACCACCTATCCGCACATCCAGGAACGAATCGATCTCTTCCGTGCACTGCAGCCCGACTTCCAGATGCACGTGATCGAGGGCGCCGGTCATTGGGTTGCCTATGAAGCAGCCGAGGCGTTCAATAAGAAGCTGATAGACGTCCTCTCGCACTAGCGCGTGAGTCGTACCGAGAGCAGCGAGCGACCTTCCTGCAGTAGAAAGGTCCCTGGCTGCGCTCGGGGTGTCACCGCGTACGGAGCCTCACATGCAGACCGAAGTTTCCGAGATCGCCGACAAGATCTACCGCCTGTCGACCTTCGTGCCCCAGATCGGTCCGACCGGCTTCACCTTCAACCAGTTCCTGATCGACGCCGACCAGCCTCTGCTGTTCCATTACGGCCAGCGCTCCCTGTTTCCCCTGGTCTCCGATGCGGTGAAGCGCGTCATCCCTCTCGACAGGCTGCGCTGGACGACCTGCAGCCATGTCGAGGCCGACGAAAGCGGTGCGCTGAACCAGTGGCTGGCCGCCGCCCCCAACGCGACGCCTGCGCACGGCCAGATCGGTTGCAACATCTGGCTGACCGATATGGCCGACCGGCCGCCGCGTGCCCTGAAGGACGACGAGGTGCTCGACCTCGGCGGCAAGAGGGTGCGCTGGCTCGACACGCCGCACGTGCCGCACAACTGGGACGCCGGCGTGATCTACGAGGAAACCACGGGCACGCTGTTCAGCAGCGACCTCTTCACCCAAATGGGACCGGCGGCTCCGACCACGGAGAGCGACATCGTGGGGCCGGCGATCGCCGTCAGCGACCGCCTGCCCTACATGCCGCCGACGGCGATGCTCGAGCCGACGCTACGGCGTCTGGCCGGGCTCGCGCCCACGACCATCGCACTGATGCACGGTCCGGCGTTCAAGGGCGATGGTGCGGCGGCGTTGACCGCGCTGGCGGATCACTATGGAAAGCGCGCCCCGTCATCCTGAGCGCAGCGAAGGATCTCATGCTGGTCGCACGCGGCGATGAGGTCCTTCGCTTTCGTTCAGGACGACAAGGCTATGGCGACCCCTTCAATCCCAACGACTCCAGATAGCTCCAGCGCACCACGCCGCTCTTGAAGCGGATGCCGTCGAGATATCCAGCAACCGCGCGGTCGATCAACGCCTCGTCGGGCTTCTGAGCGCGCTTGCCGTCGGCGAACGCCACGATCTCGTTCCAGCCGTCGGGGCGCGGGATGGAGACCACGGTCGACGGCGTGTCGAGGTTCTTGTAGGTCCAGAACGACCAGCCGATGCCGTGCGTCTCGTGAAGCTTGCGGAAACGGGCGTTCCATTCGTCGGTAAGCTCACCGGTCTCGCCCAGGAACAAAGGCACGTCGTAGCGCGCCGAAAAGTTCAGATGACGCTGGATGGAATCGCGCTTCGTGCTCGCCCAGAACGAGTGATACGTGTAGGCGAGATTGTCGGTGAAGGGCACGCCGAACATGTCGAAGCTCGAGCTCCATTGCCCGCCGGCCAGGATCACCACGCGGCCGGGATCGACCTCCCGGATCGCCGTCGTCACCTCCTTGTAGAAGGGTTCGAGCCGCGGGTTGAGCGTGCTCACGTCATGATAGGGCGCGATCGGCTCGTTCAGGATGTCGTAGCCGAGGATCGCCGGATTGCCCGCATAACGCCGGGCGATGGCGCGCCACAGCCTCACCGTGAGCTGCCGGTCGCGCGGGACATAGAACATCAAGGGGTAGCCCGGCCCATCGTCGTGGTTGATGCCGGTCTGGCCGCCCGGCGCGGCATGCAGATCGACGATGGCGAACAGGCCGGCCTCGCGCACCCAGTCGAGCACGCGGTCGAGCAGGCCCCAGCCCTCGCCCGCGATCTCGCCGTCGGCTTCCATGAACAGCCGGTAGTGCAGCGGGATGCGCACGGTGTTGAAGCCGGCCGCCTTGATGAAGGAGATGTCGTCTCGGGTGATGTAGGTGTCGCGGAACTGCCGCCAGAACGCCTGCGCGCGGGCCGGGCCGAGCAGGCGGTCGAACGCGCCGTAGATCTGGCGCGGCGACTTGGCGACCTCGAACTTGAACATGTAGCCCTCGGGCATAAGCCAGTTGCCGAGGCTGATCCCCTTGATGCGCAGCACGCCGCCGTCGGGCGCGATGAAATTCCTGCCCTCGATGCGCACGAGAGTGTCGGCGCGGGACGCGGTCGAGACGCCGAGGACAAGCAGAAGAACGAGGAGAAAGCGCACGGCAGGACTATATCTCTGGTGACCGCGGGCCTCCAGGCCCGCTCATGTTCATGATCGAATCATGAGCCGCACTCGCGGTCGGGAAGAATAGGGTGGGATTGGCGATCCTATCGCGAATGCGCGCAGGCCCGGCAAGAGTGACAATAGAGCAAACCACGCTAATGTCTCGGCGCCATGCTCCTTGCCTCTCTCCTCCTGCCGATTGCCGTAGTCGCGATCGTGCTGCTGGTCCAGCGCCTGCATCTTCCCGTCTTCCTCGCCATCATGGCGACGGTCGTGGTCTACGGCATCGCCGCCGACATGACCTTCATGTCCGTCGGCAAGGCATTCGGTCTCGGCTTCACGGCGGCCATCGAGCAGACAGGCCTGCTGGTCGTCGCGGGCGCGCTGGTCTCGGCGCTGGTGCTCCGCCAGCCGCTCGGCACCGGCACGGCCGCCGCCGCGGGCGCGCTGGCGGGCCTCGG
>JAEWIV010000255.1 GCA_023386865.1 Pseudomonadota bacterium | reverse complement strand
GCATCGGGGAGCGCGCGCGACACGATCACGCTCATGGCGTAATCGAGGTAGGAGCGGCGCATCTCCTCTTCGATGGTTATCGGTGCGATGTCGTGCGGCGGCTGAGGCGGCGGTGGGGGCGCGTCGGGGGGCGGCGGCGCCGGCGGGAGGGTCGTATCGTCGCTCACGGAAACCTGGTTTTTCTCGCTTTTGAGGCCCTGCCAGAGGGCCCGGCGGAACAGGCGCGCACCCTAGCAAAACGGTCTGCAAAGACCAACAAAAAACGCTGCGGAGACCGGTCTTTAACTTGTTGATTTGAAAAGCTAAATTAGCCCTGAAAACGCGTCCCGGAAAGGCCCTGAATTGACCACCAGATCCGCCCGGAAATCGGGTCCTCTCGCGCCCTCCGTGGCTGTCTTCGACATGGGGGGCGTGCTGATCGACTGGAACCCGCGGCACCTCTACCGCAAGCTCATCTCCGACACCCAGGAGATGGAACGCTTCCTGACCACGGTGACGACCACGCCCTGGCACAACCTGCAGGATGCGGGCGGCGACCCGAGCGAAGCAACGCGGCGGCTCAAGGCCGAGCATCCGGGCAAGGAGGCCTTGATCGAGGCATTCTATGACCGCTTCGACGAGATGCTGGAGCGCTCCTTCCCCGACATGGCCGCGCTGGTCGAGCGCCTGCATGCCGCCGGCACCCCGCTCTACCTGCTCTCCAACGCCCCGGGATTCCTCGACGACTGGATACGCGGGCCGGGCCGCGTGCATCACCCCTTCCTCGGTTGCTTCCGCGACTATGTCGTATCCGGACGGGTGAACTGCCTGAAACCGGATGCTGCGATCTACGACCTGGTCTGCCGTGCCGGGGCCTTCCGGCCTGGCGAAGCCGTACTGATCGACGACAACTTGCCGAATGTCGAAGGCGCCCGTGCCTTCGGCATGCATGCCATCCATCACCGCTCCCCGGCCGAGACGATTGCGGCGCTGCGGGCGCTCGGGCTGCCCGCATGAACCTGCCCGCCGCCCTCGGTGACCTGCCGCGGCCGCTCTACTTCTTCGACGGCCATTGCGTGTTGTGCAGCGGCTTCGTCGCCTTCTGTTTGGCTCGCGACCCGGAGGGCCGGCTGAAGTTCGCCAGCGCCCAGTCGGCGCTCGGCCGGCGCGCACTGCGCGAGCTCGGCCTGCCCGACGGGACCTTCGATCGCACCATCCTGCTGCTCGACGGCGCGGAGGTGTTCGCGCGCTCGGCGGCGGTGTTGCGCTGCCTGCGCTACTTGAGCGGACCGGCGCGCTGGCTGCAACCGCTCGCGCTGGTCCCCGCCTGGCTGCGCGACCCCGTCTACGATGTCGTGGCGCGCAATCGCTACCGCTGGTTCGGCCGACGGCCCGCTTGCCATGTGCCGACGGCGGCGACGCGTGCCCGTTTCATCGATCTGTGAGCCAGCCGCGATAGCGCACCAGGCGGCCGACCAGCGGCAGGCCGATCTCGACATCGAAACGGAAGCGGGCCGCTTCTTCGGATTCCGTCGCCTCGATAGCCGGCCACAAGGCACGCGGCAGCGGCAGCCCCCAGCAGCGCATGCCCCGAAGCAGCAGTCTCAACCGCCCGTCCCGGGCCCTGAGCTCGAGATCGAACGTGAAGGCTCCGAACTGCTCGACGATCCAGCCCGGCGGCTTGCGCAGGCCGATGTATTGCCGCGAGCGCATGACTCGGCGGCCGATACGGCGAGTCCACGTCTCGCCAGTGCCCGACGCCGCGAACTCGACCGCAAGCGGCGCGTCGTCCGTCGCCGCAGGAAGCTGGAACAGCCATGCCAGCAGCCTCCCCATTGCCGTCTCCGGCCCCGTCACGACGCAGCGTCCAGTCCAGCGCGACGGCCCGGCATCGTGCAGCCGTTGGCCTGCCGGCGATTGCGATCGATAGGAGCGGCCGAGCGCCCGGCGATAGAGCGACGGACGGAGTCCCGACCCGTCGTCGCCCCAGCCGGCCGCGACGCGCAGGCCGGCCTGCCGCCATTCGGCATCGATGTCCGCCAGATCCAGGAGCCCGAGACAGGGCATGGCCCCGCGCAAAGTGAGCGCACCGCGGGCGAGCTTGCGCACCAGTGCCGCCGCCGGCGTCACCGGGATGAAGGGACCATCGCCTCCCTCGGCAATCAGGCACCAGGTGCGGGCCGGAACGCCGTGCAGGTCCATGCGCAATCCTCCGCGGTCGGTACCCAGGAAGCGCAGGCGATCGGCAATGGCTGTCAGCGGGCCTGCCGCCGGAGCCAGGGTTTTGACCAGCTTGCCGCGTACCAGCCACGACAGCGCCCATAACCCGACATGCAGCACCGAGAGCTCCAGTCCAGCACCCGCGAAGGTGTCGCGGATGCCAAAGCGCCGGCCGAACAGCGCCGGCTCCGGCAGGTCGCAGGCCGCCACCCAACGCTTGCCCAGGCCAGGCAGCGCCATGCGCTGCAGGCCGCCCCACACATGGCGCCCGGGCTGGCTCGCGATCGGCTTGCCGGCGCCGCTCAGGATCGCCTCGACCAGGGCGGGGCCCCTCGGCGCGTCGTTGCCGGGCATGATGCCGAACGCGACACGGCCGACCGGCCCGACGGCCAGCGCTGCTTCGACCACGGCGCCGGTCAGGGCGGGCGCGGTGCTGGCGCCCGAGCAGATCAGCACGCCGGCCTTCCGCGCCGCGCCATCCAGGCACTCGATCCCCTGCACGAAGGCTGCATCGTCGGAGAGGTCGACGTAGTGCACGCCGTGCCGGATGCAGGCTTCGGCCACGCCGTAGTCCTGCCCCTGGAACGGTCCTGCCGTATGGACAACCACATCCTGGCCGCCCTCCGCCAGCACCCGATCGAGGTCACGACGCCAGTCGAGCACGAGGCCGGCGACACCGAGCTGGCGCGCCATAGCATCGACGGCGGCGGGATCGCGTGCGGCGATGGTGAGCACGATGCTTGGATCGCCGACCAGCAGGCGGCACAGCCTGCTGCCGAACACGCCTGTGCCGCCGAGGACGAGGACGCGCAAAGCCCTAGCGCAGGTGCGCCCGGAACTCGGCGATCGCCTCGGCCGGCGCCTTGGCATAAGTCCCTCGGCGGCTCACGACCACGTTCGTGATCGAGCGCAGCGACAGCGCCATCTCGGTCGCCTTGGCAACGATTGCGATGCCGTTCAGGACCGGTGCGTCGTCGATGACGAACGGGCTTTCGCGTGCGAACAGCAACATCGGCAGACCGCCCGCCGGAATGATGACTTCCGCACCCTTCTCGATCAGCGGTTTCACCTGGGCGACGAACTCGCCGCGCACCTGGGCATAGGCCGTCTCGTCGGTGAAGGCCTTCATGAAGGCCGGCAGGTTCATCTTCAGGGCCTGCGTGCCGGCATAACGCTCGCCGAAGCCGTGCATGCGGATTTGCCGGTCGTGCCAGGACACGAAGACCGGGTCGATGGTCACCAGGCCCAGCCGGCCACCCATGCTCAGCGCAGCCAGCAGGTTGGCCTCGCCGAGCGCGATCACGGGAATGTCGACGGCCCCCCTGGTTTCCAGAAGGCCAGGTTCCTGGAAATGACCGATCACGAAGGCGTCGTAGCCCGCCTTCTCGGCAGCGATGGCGTTGCCGATGACCTGGGCAGCGCAGCGGAACTCGGTCAGCGCATGGAAGGAATGGTCCGGCGGATCGAGGCCGTGGACCTCGAAGCTCATGCCGGGCGCCGCCACCTTGGACAGCATCGCCTGCAGCCGCTCGATGTAGGGCGCCTGTTCGACGGGATGGACGAAGCTCTGGTACCAGATCCGGGCCATGGCTTTCACACCTGCAGCTTGAAGATGCGCAATGCGTTCGTCTCGTAGATCTTGCGGCGCTGCTCCTCGCTGACCGCCGCGCCATCCATGAAGGCCACCGCCTCGGCATCGTCCTCGTAGGGGAAGTCGGCGGCGAACATGATGCGATCGGCACCCAGCTCGTCGAGTCCCAGCTTCAGAACCGCCATGTCCGTCACGCCCGCGGTAGTGATGTAGAAGTTCTCGATGAAGTATTCGCTCGGCCGCCTGGGCAACTTCTCGGTGGCGCCGATCCTGACCTGCAGGGCGAAGCGGTTGTCGATTCGCTTCAGCCAGTAGGGAATGCCCTCGCCCATGTGGCCGAGCACGACGCGCAGCCCGGGATGGCGGTCGAAGGCGCCCGACATGATCAGGCGCATGGCATGCAGCCCGCTCTCGGCGGAGAAGCCCCAGGTCGCGAAGTAGAGGCCGTAGTCGAGGTAGGGCGTCACCATCGACGGGCCGGGCTCGCGCGGATGCAGGTAGATCGGCATGCTCAACGCCTCGGCAGCCTCGAGGATCGGTCGGTACTTGGGCAAATCGAGGTATTCGCCTCTGGTATGCGAGTTGATGATGACGCCGCTGAGGCCGAGCTTCTTTCCGCGCTCGATCTCGCGCGCCGCCGCGGCGGGATCCTGGGGCGCCACGGCGACGAGCCCCGCCAGGCGCTTGGGATAGGCGTCGATAGCGGCTGCCAGCGCATCGTTGGCCTCCGCGGCGAGCCGGACGGCCATGTCGGTCTCGAAGATCTGCACGCCCGGCGAGGTCAAGGACAGGACCTGGACGTCGATGCCCACCTCGTCCATGTGGGCGATGCGGTCGGGACCTGTATCCAGAAGGTTGTTCACCAACTGCGTGCCGGCGGCCGATGGCTTGAGCAGGCTACCGCCGAGCTTTGCGAAGCCCGGCTCGACATCACTGGCGGCCAGGACCTTCTTCCATCCCGCCAGGATGTCGGCCGTGATGAACGCCTCCTCGACCGCAATGCGCCGCATGATCAAGCTCTCCGTTGCAGGTCGAGCCTGAACCGCCAGTAGCGTAGCCCGAAACTCATCGGCAGATCGCCGTCGACCACGAAGCCCATGCGCTCATAGAGGCCGCGCGCCGTGGTCATGGCCTCGCTGGTGTGCAGGCCGATCCGCGCAGCCCCCTGGTCGCGGGCGCGGGCGATGCACCATTCGGTCAGCAGGCGCGACAAGCCGCGGCCACGCGCTGATTGCGCTACGCCCAGGAGGCGCAGCGATGCCCATTCGCGCGGAAAGATCTTTCCGTCCGACTTGCCCGGCGGGAAATAGAACACGACAGCGGCGAGGCCGGCCGCTCCCCGCACGCCCGCGATCTCGGCATCGCGCAGCTGGCCGGCTGCTTGCGCAAGGCCATCGCTGAGGCGCTTCCAGGCATCGGCTCCCATGCGCTCGGCGTAGTCAGCATAGGCCTCGAGCAGGAGACACCCGACCGCGGCATGATCCGCCGCGGTCAGATGCTCGATCGTGCTCACGTCCTAGAAGGGGATATCGTCGTCGAGCTCGGCCTTGCCACCGCGCGCGGCCGGGCGGCCACCACCGGCACCGCCGCCCGACGAGCCGCCACCGAAGTCGTCATCCGGCATGCCGCCACCGCCGCTACCCTCGCCGCCGCCGCCGCGTCCGTCGAGCATGGTGAGCGCCCCGCCGAAACGCGGGATCACGACCTCGGTCGTGTAACGCTCCTGGCCGCTCTGATCGGTCCACTTGCGGGTCGAGAGCTGTCCTTCGACATAGATCTTGGAACCCTTGCGCACGAACTTCTGTGCGACCTCCGCCAGCTTCTCGTTGAAGATGACGACACGGTGCCATTCGGTGCGCTCCTTGCGCTCGCCGCTCTGGCGATCGCGCCAGGTCTCCGACGTGGCCACCGACATGTTCACCATGGATCTGCCATCCTGCATGGACCTCACTTCGGGGTCGCGGCCGAGATTACCGACCAGGATGACTTTGTTGACGCTGCCCGCCATGGGGGCCTCCTTGGCTTTCCCGGTGCCGCGGGGTGCGGCACCTACCTCACGGCGGCCAAACTAGACCTACCCGCCTGTGGGCAGCCACCGATTTTGGGTTGTGCCGGGCCGCCCCGGAAAGCCATCGCGTGAACCGCGCTCATGCGGCCCCTCCGACAATTCATTGGTTGGACCGGCAAACGCTCCCCTATCCTCCCGCTCCATGAGTAATTCGTTCCACGTCGCGCAGGTTTCGCGCAGCCAGGCTTTCGCGATTCTGGGCGGGGCCGCCCTGATGATGACCCTGGCCATGGGCGTCCGGCAGAACCTCGGCCTGTTCCAGGCGCCCGCCTCCAAGGAGCTGGGCATCGCCATCTCCGACTTCGCGCTCGCCATCTCGGTCCAGCAGGTCGCCTGGGGGCTCAGCCAGCCGTTCGCCGGCATTGTCGCCGACAAGCACGGCCCGCGCGGCATCGCCCTGTTCGGCAGCCTGGTGTTCATCGCCGGCATCGTGCTGACGGCGACGGCCGAGGGGGCGCTGCCGATCATCCTGGGCGCCGGCGTCCTGATCGGCGTGTCTCTCGCCTGCACGACGTCGGGCATCACCGCCAACATCGCCGCCCGCGTCGTGCAGCCGTCGCGCCGCACGCTCGCCTTCGGCATCGTCTCGGCGGCTGGCTCGGTCGGCACCATGGTGACCGCGCCGATCGCCGCCTACATGCTGAACCACGATGGCTGGCGTGCCGGTCTGTGGGCCTTCGCCATCCTGGCCGTGGCCATGCTCCCGGCGGCCTGGATCGGCAGCCGCGCCGACAAGCTGCCCAACAGCGTCGCGGCCGATCGCGACCTCAGCCTGATGGGCGCCCTGCACGAGGCCCGGCGCCATCCGGGCTACGTGGTGATGGCCCTGGCCTTCTTCGTCTGCGGCCTGCAGCTCGTCTTCCTGACCACGCATCTGCCGACCTACCTCGCGCAGTGCGGCATGGACGCCTCCTACAGCGCGCTGCTGCTGATGCTGGTCGGCGGCTTCAACGTCCTGAGCTCGTGGCTGTTCGGCTGGCTCGGCGACAAGTATCCCAAGCGCCTGCTATTGGGCGGCATCTATCTTGGCCGCTCGCTGGCGCTCGGCCTGTTCTTCCTCTTCCCGCCGACGCCGCTGTCGGTAGTGCTTTTCGGCATCGTGATGGGCGTCCTG
The DNA here is from genome assembly GCA_023386865.1 of Pseudomonadota bacterium. GTDB lineage: Bacteria > Pseudomonadota > Alphaproteobacteria > Reyranellales > Reyranellaceae > Reyranella. The sequence goes on along the minus strand of JAEWIV010000255.1, from coordinate 7,024 downwards.
TGGCTCGGCGTCATTCCCCTGGTCAATGGGCTGGTGGTGCAGATATTCGGCCTTCGCTACCTGTCGACGCTGACCGGTATCGCCTTCCTCAGCCACCAGGCCGGCTCCTTCCTCGGCGCCTGGGGCGGCGGCTACCTCTTCGACCTGATGGGCTCCTACGATCTCGCCTGGAAGATCGGGGTCTTGGTCGGCCTGGTCGCCGGCACGATGCAGCTGCTGATGAACGACCGGCCGACGGCCCGGATGCGGGACCTGCAGACAGCAGCCGCATGACAGATCGGCTACTGCCATCAACTGGCAGGTAGTCCGTCCCTGTTGCTCGGCAAGTGCAAGCATTGCAGGCACTTCCACCGTGACGCAGGGGCTGGGAAATCTGGGGGTTAATCGCCATATGCGATGATCCCCTGCATCGCCTATTCTTGCCCGCACCGATGGCCAAATCACGTACCGCCGCCGCCGAGCCGCACCGCTTCATCTCGATCCGCGGCGCGCGCGAGCACAATCTGAAGAACGTCGACCTCGATCTGCCGCGCGATCGCCTGGTGGTGATCACCGGCCTGTCGGGTTCCGGCAAGTCGTCTCTTGCTTTCGACACGGTCTACGCCGAAGGGCAGCGCCGCTATGTCGAGAGCCTGTCGGCCTATGCCCGGCAGTTCCTCGAGCTGATGCAAAAGCCCGATGTCGATTCGATCGAGGGCCTGTCGCCCGCCATCTCGATCGAGCAGAAGACGACGTCGCGGAACCCGCGTTCGACAGTCGGCACCGTCACCGAGATCTACGACTACCTGCGCCTGTTGTTCGCCCGCGTCGGCGTTCCCTATTCACCGGCGACCGGCCTGCCGATCGAAAGCCAGACCGTGTCGCAGTTGGTCGATCGCCTGAAGGGTATGCCCGAGGGCACGCGCCTCTACCTGATGGCTCCCATCGTGCGCGGCCGCAAGGGCGAGTACCGCAAGGAACTGCAGGAGCTGCAGAAGAAGGGGTTCCAGAGGGTCAAGATCGACGGCAAGCTCTACGAGATCGCCGAGGCGCCAGCGCTCGACAAGAAATACAAGCACGACATCGACGTCGTCGTCGACCGCATCGTCGTGCGCCCCGATCTCGGCAATCGGCTGGCCGATTCGATCGAGACCGCGCTCAATCTCGCCGAGGGCCTCGCCGTCGCCGAGAATGCCGACAACGGCGAGCGCACCGTGTTCTCTGCCCGTTTCGCCTGCCCGGTCTCGGGTTTCACCATCGAGGAGATCGAGCCCCGCCTGTTTTCCTTCAACGCCCCGCAGGGTGCCTGCCCGGCCTGCGACGGGCTGGGCGTGAAGATGTTCTTCGATCCGGAGATGGTGGTTCCGGACGACCGGCTGTCGCTGGGCGAAGGCGCGATCGCGCCGTGGGCCGATTCGTCGGGCCAATACTACATGCAGACGCTGGAGAGCATCGCCAAGCACTTCAAGGTCAAGATGAGCGTGCCGTGGCGCGACCTGCCGAAGAAGGTGCGCGACACCATCCTGTTCGGCAGCGGCGGCGAATCGATCGCCATGCGCTACGACGACGGCATCCGCCAATACCAGACGACCAAGCCGTTCGAGGGCGTGATCCCAAATCTCGACCGGCGCTGGAGGGAAACCGATTCGTCGTGGGTGCGCGAGGAACTCGAGCGCTTCCAGCACGAGAGCAAGTGCGAGACCTGCGGCGGTGCCCGCCTCAAGCCCGAGGCGCTGGCCGTGAAAATCGCCGGTCTCAACATCAGCCAGACCACCGAGTTCTCGATCGGCGAGGCGGTGAAGTGGTTCCTCGAGCTGTCGCCCAAGCTCACGCCCAAGCAGCGCGAGATCGCTGCCCGCATCCTCAAGGAGATCAACGAGCGCTTGGGCTTCCTCGACAATGTCGGCCTTTCCTACCTGACGCTGAACCGCACCTCGGGCACCTTGTCGGGCGGCGAGAGCCAGCGCATTCGGCTGGCCTCGCAGATCGGTTCCGGCCTGACCGGCGTGCTCTACGTCCTGGACGAGCCGTCGATCGGCCTGCACCAGCGCGACAATGACCGCCTGTTGAAGACGCTGACGCGGCTGCGCGATCTCGGCAACACGGTGCTGGTGGTCGAGCACGACGAGGATGCGATCCGAGCGGCCGACCACCTGGTCGACATGGGGCCGGGTGCCGGCGCGCATGGCGGCAATGTCATCGCCGAGGGCACACCCGAGGACGTGATGCGCAACAGCGCCAGCCTCACCGGCCAGTATCTCTCGGGCTTCCGCCAGATCCCGATCCCCAAGGCGCGGCGCGAGCCGCCGGCGAAGGGCGGACGCTGGCTGACCGTCAAGGGCGCCAAGGAAAACAACCTGCAGAACGTGACGGCCAGCATCCCGCTGGGCACCTTCACCTGCGTCACCGGCGTGTCGGGCAGCGGCAAGAGCACGCTGATCGTCGAGACGCTGTACAAGGCGCTGGCCAAGCGGCTGAACAATGCGCGCGAGCATCCCGGCGCCCATGCCGGTCTGGACGGCGTCGGCCATCTCGACAAGATCGTCGACATCGACCAGTCGCCGATCGGCCGCACGCCGCGCTCGAACCCGGCGACCTACACCGGCGCCTTCTCGCCGATCCGCGACTGGTTCGCGCAGCTCCCGGAATCGACCGAGCGCGGCTACAAGCCGGGGCGCTTCTCGTTCAACGTCAAGGGCGGCCGCTGCGAGGCCTGCCAGGGCGACGGCGTCATCAAGATCGAGATGCACTTCCTGCCCGACGTCTATGTCCAGTGCGACGTCTGCAAGGGCAAGCGCTACAATCGTGAGACGCTCGAGATCCATTTCCGCGGCAAGTCGATCGCCGACGTGCTGGAGATGACGGTCGACGAGGGCGTGGAATTCTTCAAGGCCGTGCCGGTCATCCGCGACAAGCTCCTGACCCTGCAGCAGGTCGGGCTGGGCTACATCCACATCGGCCAGCAGGCGACGACGCTGTCGGGCGGCGAGGCGCAGCGCGTGAAGCTCGCCAAGGAACTGTCCAGGCGCGCCACCGGCCGCACGCTCTACATCCTCGACGAGCCGACCACCGGACTGCACTTCGAAGACGTGCGCAAACTCCTGGAGGTGCTGCACCGGCTGGTCGAGGGCGGCAACACGGTGCTGGTGATCGAGCACAATCTCGAAGTCATCAAGACCGCCGACTGGATCCTCGACCTCGGTCCCGACGGCGGCGCCGGCGGCGGCCGGCTGGTCGCCGAAGGACCGCCGGAAGAGATCGTGAAGGTCGCCGACAGCTACACCGGGCAGTATCTGGCGCGGCATCTGCCCCGCAGCGCCGCGGCGAAGAAAAGGGCTTAGTGGGCCCTCTTGAATGCCTGCCAATTGGCGAATATATTTCGCCAATTGGCGGAGGACGAAATGGCCGCACAGGCGTATCGATCCGAGGACGAGTGGGTACCGATGGTCTCCGCCATACTGGGCGGCCCCAAAACCCTGGGCGGCTCGATTCCACGGAACCGGCTTGAGGTTCATGCTGCACTTACCCAGGGACTGCCGAACAAGGCTGCGGTGCACTTGGTCGAGGGCCTGTATCGACTCCCCGTCGATGATGCACTCAATGCCATAGGCTTCGCCGCGCGCTCCTGGCAGCGGCATAAGAGCGATACCAAGGGACATCTCAACGCCGAGCGCAGCAGCCGTGCTTGGAAGTTCGCCGAAGTCCTTGCCAAAGCGAGCAAGGTATTCGGCTCGCAAGAGCAGGCCGAGCGCTGGCTCGATCAGCCCGCCACCGGTCTGAACAGGCAACGTCCAGTCAACCTACTGCGAACCCAGACGGGGACCGAGCTGGTCGAGGAGTTCCTCGAGCGTCTTGAATACGGCGTCTATACGTGACGCCCCTGCCGGCGAGCCTGGGCGGCACCGGCCTGATCGCCTGGCGTCTCGATCATGACGACTACAAAGCCACATGGGATTCGGGCGAAGGTCCGCGCCTCGTGGGTGGACGATGGAACGGCAAAGGGCAACGTGTCGTCTACTGTGCCTTGGATCCGGCCACCGCCATTCTCGAGGTCGCCGTACATAAGAGCTTTTACGTCCTGGACACCGTCCCCCATGTACTGACCTCGCTCTCCGTTCTCGAGCCGGGAAGTGTCCACGTCGTTCAGCCGCACTCAATTTCCAACGCAAACTGGTTGCGGCCGGGTATTCCTGGCGTGGGGCAACAGCATTTCGGCAACCAGCTCCTTGCGAACCACAAGTTCATCGTGCTGCCGAGCAGCGTGTCGACACATAGCTGGAACTTGATCTTCGATCCGGACAAGGCGAAGGGCGCGTATCAATTCAAGGCACAGGAAAGATTCGCGCTCGATACGCGGCTCAATCCTATTCCTTAGGGATGCCTGCTGGCGGCAATATAAGTGATTACTCACTTTTTACCAAAAGTCAAGCCGGGCGTCGCCCCCAGGTGATACGGCCGAGGTCGTAGCCGAACTGACGCTCGACCACGGCGGCGGTGGCGTCCGAGGCATCGCTCCTGCGGGCCGTGACCCGGGCCTGCGCGACATCCTTCGGCACGTCGAGCCAGATGCCCTCGAACGGCACGCCGACCTTGAGCGCCAGCGCCTCGGCCGCGGCGCGCTCGCCCTCGCGGGCGAACACGGCGTCGAGCACGACGCTGTAGCCCGCGCGCAGCACGCGCTCGGCGCGGGCCATGAACGCGGCATAGACCCGGGCGGAGGCGTCGGCTGAGTAGCTGCCCGCCGGCATGCGCTCCTCGAGGGCGATGCCCGCCTGGCGCTTGCGCTCGACGTCGCTGCGCACGACGACCGCGCCGGGCGTACGGCCGATCGCCGGCGCGAGCTTCACGGCCAGCGTGGTCTTGCCGCTGCCCGAGAGGCCGCCGATGGCCAGCAGCCGCGGCGGCGCGGGCTTCAGGAAATCGAGCGCCATGCGCTGGTAGGCGCGCGGCCGTTCGTAGCCCTTGCCCGCCACCGCCGCCCCCGCGGCATCGACGAAGGCGCGCACGCAGGCGCGGCGCGACAGGAAGTGCGGCAGCAGCGCCAGCGCCTCGTCGTGCGGCGCCTGCGGCAGCTCGGCGATACGCCACAGCCATTCATTGAACAGGCGGTTGGCCAGCGGCTGCAGATCGCGCTCACAGAGATCCATCAGCGTGAAGGCGAGATCGTAGAGCACGTCGATGCTGGCCATGCGCTCGGAGAATTCGATGGCGTCGAACGGCACCGGCTTGCCGTCGATGAGCACGATGTTGCGCAGGTGCAGATCGCCATGGCAGCGCCGCACCGCGCCCGCCCCGGCACGGCGCGCCACCAGCTCGATATGCGCCTCGAGCGCAGCCGGCAGCGCCGTTGCCAACGCCTCGGTGATCGACGGGTCGAGCCGATCGCCCTGCTCGCGCAGCTGGCGAATGTCGGCGGCCACCGAACGGCGATAGTCGTCCGGCCCGGAAAAGCCGCTGACCGGCGCCAACGTGTCGTGATAGGCGGCAACGCGAGCGCCGAGCGCCGCCATCATCTCCGGCGTGAGCAGCCGGTGGTCGGCCATGCGGGCGAACAGGCCGTCCTCGTCGAAGCGCCGCATGACAACCAGCCAGTCGACGGCATCGTCGGCATGCTCGCCGACCTCGCCCAGGATCAACGTGCCGTCGCGGCGGCGCACCGGCGCGGCGCCGAGGTAAATTTCGGGCGCCAGGCGGTGGTTGATCTCGATCTCGGCGGCGCACATCGCGCCACGGCGCTCCGCGGTCGAGAAATCCATGTAGGGAAACTTAACCGCGCGCTTCAGCTTGTAGCCGCGCTCGCGCGTCAGGAAGACCACGGCGCCATGGGTGTCGATGCGCCGCTCGGGCGCGAGATGCCGCGTCAGGAAGTCGATGACCTCGCTCTGGTCCTCGACCACGAAGGACGGCGGGGCAGTCATGCCTGGCCCCTCAGGGATAGAGCGTGCGGGTCGTCCACGGCGCGTCGGCCGAAGGCCGGCGGTACTCCAGCCGGTCGTGCAGGCGGAACGCACCGTCCTGCCAGAACTCGATCAGCAAGGGTTTCAGGCGGAAGCCCGACCAGTGCGGCGGCCGCGGCACCTTGCCGATGACATGCCGGGCGGCGTATTCGGCGACACGCTTCTCCAGGGCGAACCGGCTCTCCAGCGGCCGCGACTGATCCGAGGCCCAGGCGCCGATCTGGCTGCCGCGCTGGCGGGTCGCGAAATACTCGTCGGCCTCCTCGGCGGTGGTCGGCGTCACCGGCCCTTCGAGGCGCACCTGGCGCCGCAAGGACTTCCAGTGGAACAACATGGCCGCCTTGGGATGGCCCAGCAGGTGCTCACCCTTGCGGCTCTGGTGGTTGGTGTAGAAAACGAAGCCCGAGGCGTCGAACCCCTTGAGCAGGACCATGCGCACGGATGGCGTGCCGTCCGGCCCCACGGTGGCCAGGCTGAGGGCCGTCGGGTCGTTGGGTTCGCTCTTCTCGGCCTCGGCATACCACGCGGCGAAAAGTTCTAACGGATCGGACTTTTCAGGGATCATGACCACAATATGAGGGGCTGTGGGCGGCAAGACCACCGGCATCTTGTCCCGTTAGCCGTCCCCCGCTAGAACCGACCCATGACCGTTGCTGGACAATTGATGGCCGGGAAAAAAGGCCTCGTCATGGGCGTCGCCAACGAGCGCTCGATCGCCTGGGGTATCGCCAAGGCCTGTCACGACCACGGCGCGGAGATGGCCTTCACCTTCCAGGGCGAGGCGCTGGAGCGACGGGTCCGGCCGCTGGCCGGCTCGATCGGCGCCAAGATCATCCTGCCCTGCGACGTGACCGACGCAAAGAGCATCGACGCGACCTTTGCCGAGATCGGGAAGCAATGGGGCGGGCTCGACTTCGTGGTCCACGCCATCGCCTTCTCCAACAAGGACGAGTTGCGCGGCCGCTACCTCGACACCACGCCGGAGAACTTCGCCCTTACCATGAACGTGAGCTGCTACTCGCTGACCGCGGTAGCGCAGCGCGCCGTGCCTTTGATGAAGAACGGCGGCAGCCTCCTCACCCTGACCT
>JAEWIV010000069.1 GCA_023386865.1 Pseudomonadota bacterium | reverse complement strand
GCCGCGACGGCGCGGGGGAGTGCGTTGACGACGGAGGCCTTTCCGGAGGTCATCTCGTCGTGGATCCACTTGTAGGTCTTCTCCATGCCGTCCTCGAGACGGATGGAGGGCGCCCACTTGAGCAGCTTCTTGATCAGGTCGTTGTCGCTGTTGCGGCCGCGCACGCCCTTGGGCGCATCGAGCTTGTAGGAGCGCTTGAGCTTCACGCCGGCGATCTTCTCGACGATGTCGACCAGGCGGTTGATGCTGACCAGCTCGTCACTGCCGATGTTCAGCGGCTCGACGATGTCGCTGTTCAGCAGGCGGATCGTGCCGTCGGTGCAGTCGTCGATGTACATGAACGAGCGGGTCTGCTCGCCGTCGCCCCAGATCTCGATCTCGTGCTTGCCCGACAGCTTGGCGGCGATCACCTTGCGGCAGATCGCGGCCGGCGCCTTCTCGCGCCCGCCGTCGTAGGTGCCCTGGGGGCCATAGACGTTGTGGTAGCGCGCCACCCGCGTGGCCAGCCCGTAATCCTCGCGATAGTGGCGGGCCATCCGCTCGCTGAACAGCTTCTCCCAGCCGTAGCCGTCCTCCGGCATGGCCGGGTAGGCGTCCTCTTCCTTGAGCGCCGTGACGTCGGCGCGGGTCTGCTTGTCGCCGTTGTAGACGCAGGCCGACGACGAATAGAAGAACCGCTGCGTGCCGGCTTCCTTGGCCGCCACCAGCATGTGGGTGCTGACCAGGACCGACAGCATGCACTCGGCCTTGTGGGTCTCGATGAAGCCCATGCCGCCCATGTCGGCCGCCAGGTTGTAGATCGTGTGCGCCCCCTTGGCGGCCGCCCGGCAGGGCTCGAGCAGGGCGAGGTCGCCCACCTGGTTCTCCACACCCGGCGTCTTCTGATACCACTCGTCGAGCGGCTTCACGTCGACCGCGCGGATCTTGCTGTGCCCGCGCTCCTGCAGCACGCGCACCAGATGGCCGCCGATGAAGCCACCCGCTCCGGTGACTACCACGAGATCGTTCTTGGACATTAAATCCCTCTTTGCCAAAAATTCAGCGCCGGCCGCGGCCAGGCGATCGCCCGCCGTTCAGAGCGGCGGTGCTATCTCGACCGCGGCAGCGCCCCTTTGCGATGCATCGATGGCTTTCGGTCCACGGTCCTTGTCCTCGTCACAGGCATAACCGTGCTCCAAGGCCCAGATGGCCGCCTGGGTGCGATTTCCGACGTGGATCTTCCGCAGGATCGACTTCATGTGGACCTTGACCGTCGCCTCGGCGATATCGCACGTCCGCGCGATCACCTTGTTGGCGTGTCCCTTGACGAGACCGTCGAGGATCTGGGCTTCACGCTCGGACAGTTTGGGCAGATGGCCCATGGGGGACACACCATTTGCATTGACGTCGTTCACCTTCGATGAATCCGGCGTGCCGGCGCCGCCGGGCGAAGGCTGATCCTGCACGCCGACCATGGCGGGCGACACGGCCTCCTGCCTGGCCCCATCCGCCTGGCCCTTCCCCGTCTTCACCGGCTGTTCGGTCTGCACAGGGGGAAGCGACGGACGCTTCGCGTCGCCGACGATCATGACACGGACGTCCCTGATTATGACCAGGTCGAGCGTGCTGACGAGCGTGTGGGGAGATGCGAACAGCGGAACGCAGCCGTCGAGCTGCGATGAGATCAGCTTCTGGAAGTCGGCCGGAGCGACATGCTCGAACAGCAGGACGATCTTGCTGTCCGGCCACAGCTTGCGGACGCGCACAGCCTCCGTGACCGCGTTGTCGACCGATTGCGCGCCCAGGATCACCAGCCTGGGCGCCTCATCGGCGATCGAAGAGCCCTCGATGTCCGCTACCGATCCTGCACCGCAGATGAAGCGATAGGAATGACTCTCCATCAGCGACTCCAGCGCTTCGCGGACGAGCAGCCGCGGCTCGATGATGATGGTCGCTACTGTGCCCATGACCCCCACTCCTTGGCGCGACATCTGCCACGCCCCCGATTCCCATTCCCAGTTCCCCGGATCACCAACGTCGCCACTATCAAAGGGGAGTACATCAATCGAGGAACGACTCACGATAATCCCTGATCGCATGGCCTCACCAGCTGACTTGTGCGTCCCACGGATTGGATTTCGCCGACCTCGAAGCTAACTTGCACTGCGACGTGCAAGTCGAAGCAATCATTACGCAACGTGTGAAAGCCCGCGCGGCGGCGGCTGCAAAAATGGAGCCGCACGTGGCCCGAATCTTGCCCTCACCTCCATTTCACATCACCAAGGAGGTACCCCTTCTTCGAAAGGCGCAGCCGCGACCTTTCCCATTAATGGATCGCCGCTTCGTCGCGCCTCTTGCCTACAATGTCGAGCAACGACCCAGTCAAACGGATCCGGTGAGGCGATGATCTCGATCTTTGGAAATCACGGACGCGGCAAGCCGCGAAGCCGCTCGCTGGCGCGCCGTTGCCGCGCGCTTGCGCTCGCTCTCCTCGCCGCCTGGACGGTCACGCCTGCGGCGAGCCAGTCTCCGCGCGTTGAACCATATCGGATTGCGGCCGGAGACAAGATTGCCGTGGTGGTGTTCGGCCAGCCCGACCTATCCGGCGAATCGACCGTCGATCGAGCCGGCAATATCCGGCTGCCGATGGTCGGCGAGGTTCAGGCGGCCGCTCTCACGGCGACCGAGCTCGAAAGGAGCATCGCCCGTTCGCTCGAGCAAGGATACGTCCGGAGGCCCGTCGTCAGCGTCAAGATCGCGGAGTTCCGTCCGATCTACGTGCTGGGCATGGTGCGAACGCCGGGCCCCTACCCCTACCGAGAAGGGCAGTCGCTTCTCGCGGCCATAGCCCACGCGGGAGGTATCGGCCCATCCGATCATGGCGGCCTTTCTGGAGACGTGTTCCAGGCCGAGGAACGCGTCCGCCTGCTGGAGATCAGCCGCGCGGCCCTCCTCGCGAAGCGGGCACGCCTGGCGGCGCAACAAAATGGCGAGGACCGCATCGATTTCCGCGACCTGTCCGGGCTCGTCGCCGATCCGGTCCGCGTCGCCCAGATCCGCAGTGGCGAAGAACGTGCTTTCGCGGCCGAGAAGCAAGCCGAGCGACAGGAAACCGAGGCCCTGCAGAAGCAATTGCCGCGCTTGCATACCGAGATCGAGCTGCTCAAGCAGCAGGCCGATCTCGAGCTGCGACAGCGTGAGCTCAACAAGCAGCTGATTGCGGACTACGAGCAGCTGGCGAAGTCCGGCCTGGCGCGCAAGCCGACCTACATCGAGATCAGACGCGAAGAAGCGCGAATCGAGGGCAGCATCGCGCGCCTGCAATCGGAATCGCTCAGAGCGGAGCTCGCGATCGGCGATCTGCAGTACAAGATCGCGGAGTTGCACAACAACTACCAGCGCCGCGTGATGACCGAATTGCGGGAAACCGACCGATTGCTGCTGGAGTTGTCGGTCACGCTGCCGTCGGCGCAGCGCATGCGGGCGGCCCGCGCAGGCCAAGGTGGATGGCTGGCGGGCGAACAGGGCGACCAAGTCACGATCACCGTGATCCGCTCCAAGGGCACCACCACCGTCAAGTACGACGCGGCGGTCGACTTCCTCCTCCAGCCCGGCGACGTCGTGCAGGTCGATACGCCCGCGGCGTCCGCGTTCGAGGCGCCCCCAAAGCAGGTCGGCGCATCGAGGCTGGAGAGGACGCAGACCGCACGGCCGCCACGCGATGCGGCGGCGTCGCTGGAGACGACCGTCGGCTTGGCGAAGCCGCTCGACTAGGTCGTGTACGGCTGACCGGGCCAGATCGACGCAGGCCGAAGCAGTATCAGCTTCGCCTCCGCCTGACGGCTCGCGGTCGGCGACCTCGGCATCAATCCGCCTTCTTCTGGCGCTCGAGAACGAGCCGCTTCTCGGCCCCGGCCTGCAAGTCGTCGAGCTGCCTGCGGAAACCCGGCAAGTCTACGAGAGGATGTGGATCCGTAGGCTTTCGCGTCTTGAGCAGGTCTTTTGCTTCGGTGAGACCCGTCGAGAACCCATGTGTCGTAAGGTGCAGCTCCACGGGGCGCGCGCCATCCCGCGTGAGGGCGCGGATGCGCTCCAGGCTGGCGATGAATGCCTCCACTTGTTCCGGACCGCGGATGCGATTGAGCCCCAGGCCGCCGACCGTGATCGCGCGGTAGGTGCGGTCGCCATCGCGGGCATCGAACGCGAACGAGGCGGTGCCCATCGTATGGCCGGATGTCTCGAACACCTCGATGGCCACGTCGCCGCCGGTGACCGTCTGACCATCGGTGAGCACCATGTCAGGCTCGATCATCTTCCACGGGAACCGCGGATGCGAAGCCGATTCTTCCGCTCCTTCGCGCCATCCCTCTTTGGTCATGGCAAAGCGTGTTCCGGGCGCAAGCTCCGACTTGAGTTGGCTGATGCCTCCTGCATGGTCGAAGTGACCGTGGGTGACGACGACCAGCTTGATGTCCTTGGGATCGAACCCCAGCGCGCGAATGTTTTCGAGCAGCTGGCCGGTGTACGGCCCGTAAAGCGTGTCGATCAAAACGTGGCCTTTCGGCGAAGTGATCAGCCAGGCAGAGACCCAACAGATGCCGACATAGTAGACGTTGTCGAAAGCCTTGTAGGGCTCGATCCGATGCCATGGCCCGTCGCCAAGATACCTGACGAGGTCCGGCGGCATGCGGCCGGTATCGCTGAAGACAGTGAACGCATTCATGAGCGGAGCCGACTCGCATTTCGCCGTCAGGGGCGGCTCCTGCGCAGACGCTTCAGCCGCGAGCAGAGCGAGCGCTGCGGCGGCATATCGGAACCGAAGCTTCATGTCGTTTTCCCCCGACTGGTGAATGCACCCGGCATCGGATCGCGAACTCGTTGGAACGAGCGGGCAAGCCTGGATACCATGGGCCGCGATCGGCATGGAGCAGCAAGGCTGCGCGGCGGGCGGGCAAGAATGCATAACCTGACAATGTTCGACTGGAGCGATCTCAGGTACTTCCTGGCGGTCGCGCGGGAAGGCAGCAGCCTGGCGGCGGCAAGGGCCTTGCGCGTCAATCAATCGACCGTCCACCGCCGCCTGGCCGACCTGGAAAAGCATCTCGGCTGCGCCTTGGTGGAGCGTCGTCCGAGCGGCTACCGGCTCACCGAATACGGCAAGGAATTGCGGCCTTACGCGGAGCGCGTCGAGCAGGCTGCGAGCGCCCTTCGGCGTCACGCCGCGACCTTTGACAAAGGCATGAGGGGGACCGTCCGACTGACATGCTCCACGGCGATTGCGCATCGCCTGATGAGGTCGGCGCTGCTCGACGATTTCCACGAGAGGCATCCCGGCATCAAGATCGAGTTGCTCATGACCGATCGCGTTCTGGACCTGTCGAACGGCGAGGCGGACGTTGCCCTTCGCGGCGGAGAGATCCGAGACAAAGCATTGGTGGGCAAGAAAATCGCCGACGTGCCGTGGGCCGTCTATGCCAGCCGGTCGTATGTCGAGCGCAATGGCCGGCCGAGAAGGCCTGAAGACATCAAAAGCCACTCGATCATCGAGCTCACCGGCGAGATCGCCTCTCTCGCCGCGGCGCGCTGGCTGCCGTCGAAGGCTCCGCAGGCGCGCATCTCAGGCCAAGCCAGCAACGTTCCAAGCGTGCTGCTCGCGGTGAAATCGGGCGGCGGGCTGGCACTCTTGCCGTCGCCTCTCGCCGACCTGGATCCGGACCTCGTACGGGTGATCGGCCCCATTCCCGAGGTCGACTATCCCATATACCTGCTCACCCATCGCGACTTGCGAAAGATCCCCCGCATCGCCTCGTTCTTCGATTATTGCGTCAGCCGCTTGCGGCCGGTGCTGACCGGCGTCACTCGGAGGTGAAGCGGCCGAAGAAGTGGTACCCCTTTTGGGATAGTCCCGGGATCGTATTTCGACCGCCAGTCGCCGTGGTCGAGTCGCCTCGTGCCCGGAGCGAGGCGCTCCGCCTTCGGCGCCTCGAAGCCTCCTAACGATGGGCTACTTCCTCTTGGCGCTTGAGGACGGCACCGTCCGCCGTAACGTGAGACGCTATGTCGAACGTTGAAGCGCGTATGGACCATACACTGTCGACGCCTGATAGCGGGTCTTTCCCGCTTCGCGAGGCGGTGCGTGGGACGGCGGCAGCCGAATGGAACAGGCGCCGCAGGCGTCTCACGGCGGCGCTCTTTGTCGGCGACATCGCATGCGCCGCCATTGCCATCGCCGTCGCCGCCGCGATCGTCAAGCTGGCGAACCCTGCCGACGCTTTCGGTCCTGCCGCTTGGCCGCGAACGCAGGCCGCGATGACGCTCGCGCTGCTCATCGGCACGTGTTCCCTGCTGGGCCTTTATCGGTCGAGCACCAGAAGTCCGATCGAGCGCTTTCGATTGCGGGCGACGGCGACGCTGCTGTTCGTGTTCGTCGGAACGCTGATATGGATTCACGATGGGCTTCCGATCGAGCTCGCGTTCCTGCCTCTCCTTGTCGGCACGACGGCGTTGGTGCTCGGATCATGGAGCGAGCACCTGATCAATGCACGGCTCGGACGATCCGGCACGCCGACTGCCATTCTCGGTACCGGCGCCAACAGCCAGGCGCTCGCGCGCCTTCTGATGAGCCACCCGGCCTGGGGGCTGAGACCTGTCGCCTTGATCGACGACGGCGTGCGCGACGGCAACGGTGTCGATGAGCCGGCTTCCGGAAACAACCAGGAGGAGGATCCGCTCTCCCGACTGCCTCGCCTCGGCGAGATCGAAGGGACCCGGGCGGAGAGCCATCCTGAAGTCGTCGTCGTACCGGATCACTATGCCTTGCCACTCGATCCGAGCACCCTGTATCGACTGGGCGCCCGCCACATCCTCGTGGTCAATCAGCTTGGCGGCCTCGCCTCGTCCGGCCTGCAGACCCGCCATTTCGATCGCTTCGTTGCCTTGGAACTGAGTGGACGGCCGCCCGATCCCAGCCGACTCCAGAAGCGCGCCATCGATCTCGCCGTGGCGCTGCCGATCGCCCTGCTCACCGCGCCGATCGTCGGACTGCTCGCCTTGGCGATCAAGATCGTGGATCCGGGCCCTGCGTTCTACGGTCAACGCCGCGTCGGTCGCTACGGCAAGCCGATCCAGGTGCTTAAGCTGCGGACGATGTACCAGGACGCCGAGCAACGGCTGGAGCGTGTGCTGGCCGCCGACGTGACGATGCGCGAGCAATGGCAGCGCTTCTTCAAGCTGCCGCAGGATCCGCGGATCTTGCCCCATATCGGCAACTTCCTGCGACGCACGAGCCTCGACGAGTTGCCTCAGCTGTGGAACGTCATCCGCGGCGACATGAGCCTCGTGGGGCCACGGCCGTTTCCCGACTATCACATGGACGCATTCGACCCCGAGTTTCAGGCGCTACGGGTGACCGTGCTGCCCGGTCTCACCGGCCTCTGGCAGATCTCGTCGCGCAGCGACGGCGACCTCGGCGATCAGCGCGCGCAGGATTGCTTCTACATCCGCAACCGCTCTCTCTGGCTCGATCTCTACATCCTCGTGGCGACCCTTCCGGCGGTGATCGGCGGCCAGGGCGCCAAGTAGCGTCAGGATCTGCGGGGCGACGCCGCCGGGGAAACGATCGGACGGGCCGACCCGCTCGTCAGTCGAGCCGACATGCCTCCCTGAACTCGTCCAGGCGCTCATAGATCCGATCGGAGCGGACCAGGGCCATCAGTTCGACGGTCCGCGGCATCGGACAGATGCCGAGCTCGCGCCGCATCATGCTGCACCATCGATCGTGGCTGCGCAGCGCCTCGGCGCGCTGGCCGTTCAGCACGAGCATGACCATGAGATCGCGGTGCGAAGTCTCGCGGAACGGATCGTAGGCAAGGACGCCGCGCAGCACCTCCACGGCTTCGTCGTACCGTGTCATGCGGGCGTAGAGCCGGGCGAGCTCGTGCGCGGCGCGAACGTACACCGAGTGCAATCTTTCGCGTTCGATCAGGATCCAGTCCTCGTCCTCGCCGTCGAGGAACGGGCCGGAATACTGCTCCAGCGCCTTCGCCAGCTGAGCCGCCGGTGAACCGTCGGGGCAAGCCGCGATCTCGCGCAACGCGCTCTTCGCCGAGGCGGCGAAGCGATGGGAGTCGATCGCAAACCAGTCGGCCGGCTCCATGACGATCTCGTTGCCGATGGTGACCAGATTACGGCCACCGTTGCTGCGGGGCTCGGCGGCCAGGATCTTGCGCAGTCGCCACAGCGCCGTGTTGAGGGCGGAGCGCGCCCGGTTCGGCTCCTGCCCGGACCAGAACAGGTCGACCAGTCGTTCGCGGCGATGAGGACGACCGCTGTATTGCGCAAGATAGGCAGTCAGACGGCGCCCCGCCGAGCCGAACTCCGCCTTGAGAAGCCGGTCATCGACCCTGATCGTCAGGGTCCCCAGCAATTCCATCGATAGCATGCATCGTGCCCCCTCGATCGATCGATGCTGTGCAACGGCGCGGAAAATCTAGGTCACGGCCTTCGAGCGGGAAACCTGCAATTGTGCATGTCAATTGATATGCAATCTTTTGCGACCATTTCGTGACCAGCCGGCGTCATGAAAATATCCGCTTGACCCGGCCCAGAGGCGAGAGCCCGCCGTGTTGCTGCCGTGCCGCCGCGGTGACGGCGCAGCGATCGACGCAAGACACGGCTGATCGACCATGGTCACCCGACAAGGAAGGTGGCGATGGAAACTACTTCCGCTTCGGCTGATCAGGTCTTCGTTCTTCGCTTCTGGCGCGAACCGCACGACCGTGATCGGGCCGATGCGAGCTGGAGAGTGAAGATCAGCCACGTCAACACACGGCAGCGCCTGCACGCGCAGGGCCTCGATCGCGCCTTCGAGGTCGTCCGCCACGCGCTGGAAACCTCTCTCGGAAATCCGCCGGAGACCCAACGCTAAGCGAGGAGAAGCCATGGCAGGCGATGCAAGCGGCCCCGCCGTCAGCACGGGCCCAATCCCCTTCACCAGCGATGACGGACGCTATTTCCTGATCCCGCTGGGCGCCGCGTCGTTCGATGCCAACGGCAAGGCGACATTGGACAACTGGCCGCTCTACAACACCTACAAGGCAGCGCTCGATCTGCTTCTGCCGCGCCTGCTGGCGGCAGGCGTGATCCAAAAGGGTGCGCTGCCGCCGGCCAAGCCGGCATTGAAAGCCACGGCCTTGACGCCGGGCGGCAACGGCGTGGTGGTCGAGATGACCTTCGCCAACGTCACGCCCAACGCCGCCACGCCGCCGGCCAGCACGGCCGACGTCACGGTCACGGAGACGAACACCTATACCGGCATCGCCCTCGCCAAGCTGGTCGAGACCATCGGCAATGCGGCGAACACCGGCACTCGGCCCGGCCTGGTGTTCGTCTCGGGGGCGGCGCCCACCGAGATGCCGCGCAACGGCGACTACGATCTGGCCATCGGCGCCCCCGGAAGCGCCGCCAAGGTCGACATCCCCAAGAGCGGCGGCGGCACGGCCTTCACGCTGCAAGCCCGCTCGGCCGATGTCGCGGGCGACCTGGTCAGCGCCAAGATCAGCGATGCCGACAATGCCGCCAAGACCTTCACGCTCACCGTGACCTGGAGCAAGGCGGCCAACGGCGCGGCTATCAGCGCCCTGGCGGACCAGTTCGCCTTCATCGTGACCATCGAGCCGCCGCCCGACGGCTACCGCGCCCCCGCCGCCGGCAAGGTGACCCTGGCCGGCGGCCAGGACGCCGTGTCCCTGCCCGCCGCCAAAGCCACCGCGATCGTCCCGTCGGCCTCCTGACCGACACCAACCTGGAAAGGAAGGTCAATGCCCGTAACCGTCAGCTATCCCGGCCTGTACCTGGAAGAGCTTCCGTCCAGCGCCCGCAGCATCGTCGCCGCACCGACGTCGATCGCCGTCTTCGTGGGCTACACGCATCCGTTCAAGACCAGGACGTTCGGCCAGCCGATCCGCATCTTCAGCTTCTCGGACTTCGAGCGCGATTTCGGCGGCCACTATCTCAGCGGCGCGATCGACGCCTCGGTGGCGCATGCCGTCAACCAGTTCTTCCTGAACGGCGGATCGGAGGCCTATGTCGTGGGCCTGCAGCCGCGTTACCAGATTTCCGGCAACCCGCCCCAGGTCATCGCCAACCCGACGGCGACCTTCGCCACGGCCGGCGGCGGGGGCATCGTCTTCACCGCGCAGGAGCCGACGGACCATCCCCAGATGGCGATGACCGTCAGGCTGAGCAACATCCCGGCCTCGCTCGACCGAGCCGACTTCACCGTAAGCTACGGCAACCGCATCGAGACGTTCCGCGGCCTGTCGCTCACCGTCCCGTCGCTCGAGGGTACGATCAACGCCGCCTCGTCGCTGATCCGGGTCGCGCCCGCCGGAGGCGGCTACGGCACCGGTTTCGCGTCGGCGACGCCGGCGCCGGTGACGCTGCCCATGCCGCCACCGGCCAACCTGATCGGTACCTTCAGCGCCCTCGATTTCGGCGGCGTCTTCCAGGCCGACCAGCCGCTCGACAAGGTCGACGTCTTCAACCTGCTGCTGGTGCCGGGTGTCAGCGACAACGGCGTGCTGAGCGCGGCCCTCGCCTTCGCCGAGCGCAAGCAGGCCTTCGTCATCATGGACCCGCCGCGTACCGCCATCGCCGACGGCGACACGCCGCCCGGCATGGCCGGCGTGTTCACCAGCGGCGTCATCCCGCTCAGCCAGAACGGTGCCATCTACTTTCCCTATCTGAAGTCGTCGCATCCCTTGACCGGCGGCCCGGTCGAGCTGCCGCCGAGCGGCTTCGTCGCCGGAATCTACGCGCGCACCGACACGCGGCGCGGCGTCTGGAAGGCGCCGGCCGGCATCGAGGCGGTGGTCAACAACACCACGGGCGTGATCGACACCGGCCGCATGACCGACCGGCGCCAGGGCGTGCTGAATCTCGCCGGCGTGAACTGCCTGCGCTCCTTCCCTGGCCTCGGCACGGTGGTGTTCGGCGCCCGCACGCTGGTCGCCGCCAATCCGGCGTTCCAGCAGAACAAGTACGTGCCGGTGCGGCGCATGACGCTGTTCATCGAACAGACGCTGCTTCAGAACCTGAAGTGGGTGGTGTTCGAGCCCAACGACGAGCCGCTGTGGCTCGCCATCCGCTCGACCATCGAGAACTTCATGCTGTCGTTGTTCAATCAGGCCGCCCTGCAAGGTTCCAAGCCGAGCGATGCGTTCCAGGTGAAATGCGACCGGACGACGACGACGCAGGACGACATCAACAACGGCATCGTCAACATCGTCGTCGCCTTTGCGCCGCTGAAGCCGGCCGAGTTCGTCGTCATCAAGATCGCGCACCTGGCCGGACAGGCCAAGAGCTGATCGCTGCTGGGAGACCGACATGGGCAAGCCTTTCACCGTCAACATCAACCGCTTCGATCCCTACAAGACCTTCCGCTTTCTGGTCTTCTTCGGGACCTCGACCGCGCCGGTCGCCGGCGCCAGCAAGGTCACGGGCCTCAAGCGCTCGTCCGACGTCATCGAGTACAAGCAGGGCGGCGACGCCATCACGCGCAAGGGATTGGGTCGCACCAAGTACGAGCCGGTGACGCTCGAGCGCGGCCTGACGCACGACCCCGACTTCGAGGAATGGGCCAACGCCGCCCAGTCTCTCGACAAGGGGTCGGCCTCGAGCTCGCTCAAGAACCTGCGCCGGCAGATGCGCATCGAGCTGCTCAACGAGGCCGGCCAGCCGGTGCACCGCTACATCCTGCACCGCTGCTGGGTGTCGGAGTTCCAGGGCCTGCCCGACCTCGACGCCGGCGGCAATGCCGTGGCGATCGAGCACATCAAGATCGAGAACGAGGGCTGGGAGCACGACCTTTCGCTGCCGGAGCCGCAGGAGGTGTGACGTGACGGCCTACCGACTGCCCGTGAGCCGCCAGTCGGTCGCCTTGCGCCCGCCGGATGGCCACGACCAGATCCTGCTGGCACAGCCGCCGATGGCGGGACTCGACTTGCAGGTCGCGGTGCTGGCGAGGCTGGCGCCGCCCGAGGCAGCGGACGTGCGATGGGAGGAGCTGCCGGTCGCCGACATCGACCCGGCATTCCTCGCACTGCGCCGGGAACTGGTGGGCGACAGGATCGTCGCCGAGGTGTCGTGCGCGACATGCGGCGGCAAGGGCGACCTCACCTTCGCCGCTTCGGGCTATCTCGCCGCGCACGCGCCGGCGGCGCGACACGCTGCCGAGCGCCAGGCCGACGGCTGGTATCGCTGCGGCGACGCATTTTTCCGCCCGCCGACGGCAGCCGACGTGATGGCGGCGGCCCGAACGGCGAGCGAGGCGGGACGGCAAGCGGCACTGGTCGAGCAGGGCTCGATCAGGGCCGAAACCGCCCATGCACGGCGGCGCGCCCGGCGCGCGCTCGACAAGGCGGCACCGCTGATCGGCGGCCCCGTGGTCGGGGCCTGCCCGGAATGCCGCGCCGCGATCGACGGCTGGTTCGAGCCGGCCGATTTCGTGCTCGCCGAGCTGGCGCAACGCTGCAGCGGCATCTTTGAGCAGGTGCATCTGCTGGCCGGCCGCTACGGCTGGTCGGAGACGACGATCCTCGACCTTCCAGGCTGGCGACGCGACCGCTACGCAGCGCTGGTCGCGGGCGACGCTGCCGTGCAGCGCCGCACGCTGGCGCACTAGGAGCGCGCGGCCGTGGCGGCGTCATATTTCAAGCGGCTCGTGACACGGCAGCCAGCCGTGCCGCCTTTGCGCCCGGTACGCTCCGTCTTCAGCGCGCCGGCGCCGGGAGAAGCACCGGCACGTCCGGTCGCGGCAACGCCGCTGCGGCCGCCCCTCGCTCCGCC
>JAEWIV010000062.1 GCA_023386865.1 Pseudomonadota bacterium | reverse complement strand
TCGCCAACCTGCCGCCGGGCTGCGCGTTCGCGCCGCGCTGCCGCCGCGCCGCCGACCTCTGCCGCAGCCACCGGCCGCTGCTGGTCCAGAGCGCGCCCGATCATCTTTCCGCCTGTCATTTTCATGCCCAGCTCAGCGCCCATGCCGGCACCTGAAACCGTCCTCGAGGTGAGGGACCTCAAGGTCCATTTTCCCGTCATGGCGGGCGCCGTCGTGCGCAAGCAGGTCGGCAGCGTGAAGGCGGTCGACGGCGGGTCGTTCGAGGTGCGGCGCGGCGAGACGCTGGGACTGGTCGGCGAATCGGTCTGCGGCAAGAGCACGACGGGGCTCGCCATCCTGAAGATGATCGACATCACCTCGGGCGAGGTGAAGTTCGAGGGCGAGGACATCTCCACTTACGACCGCTCGCGCATGCGCCCGATCCGGCGCCGCATGCAGATGGTCTACCAGGACCCGTTCGGCTCGCTGAACCCGCGCATGAAGGTGTCGGAGATCGTGGGCGAGCCGCTGGAGGTCCACGGTCTTGCCGGCGACCGCGCCGCCTACGACGCGCGCGTCGCCTCGTTGCTCGACATGGTGGGCCTGCTGCCCGACATGGCCGACCGCTATCCGCACGAATTCTCCGGCGGTCAGCGCCAGAGGATCGGCATTGCCCGCGCCCTGGCGCTGGAGCCGTCGCTGATCATCTGCGACGAGCCCGTCTCGGCGCTCGACGTGTCGATCCAGGCGCAGGTCGTGAACCTGTTCCAGGAGCTCCAGGAGCGGCTCGGGCTCACCTATATCTTCATCGCCCACGACCTCGCCGTGGTGCGCCACATCAGCCATCGCATCGCCGTGATGTATCTCGGCCGCATCGTCGAGATCGCCCCGCGCGGCGAGCTCTACGCCAAGCCGCTGCACCCTTACACGCAGGCCCTGCTGGCCGCGATCCCGATCCCCGATCCCGAGGTCGAGGCCACGCGGCCGCAGCAGATCATCACCGGCGAGGTGCCCTCGGCGATGCGCCCGCCGCCCGGCTGCCGGTTTCACACCCGCTGTCCCAAGGTGATGGACGTATGCAAGACCGTCAATCCGCCGATGCGCGACATGGGTGGTGGCCGTGCCGTCGCCTGTCATCTATACGACACGTGATGCTGCGTCGCGCTCTCCTCCTCGCCCTGCTCGTCGTGCCGCTCGCCGTTTCGGCGCGCGAGCCGCCCTATATCACCGCAAGCGATCTCGACATCGTGTCGATCCTGCCGCCGCCCGTCGCCGCCGACAGCATCTCGGGCCGCGAGCAGCTCGCGGTCGTGCTGCGGGCGCAACGGTCGGCGACACCCGAGCGCATCGAGCAGGCCAGGCGCGACGCCGACGAATCGGTTGATGCCATGTTCGCCGGCGTCTTGGGCAAGGCGCTGCCGGCGTCCGCCCTGCCGGCCACGACCCGCCTGTTCGTGCGGCTCGAGGAGACGGGCGATGCCGTGGTCGGCCCGGCAAAGACCGCTTTCAAGCGCATACGGCCCTACCTCACCGATCCGGAGATCAAGGCGCTGGTCCGTCCGTCGACCAGCGGCTCCTACCCGTCGGGTCACACCACGCATATCACGGCCTCGGCCATCGTCATGGGCGACATCGTTCCCGAGAAGCGCGACGCGATCTGGGAGCGCGCCCACGACTATGCGTGGAGCCGCGTGATCGCCGGCATGCATTATCCCAGCGATCTCGACGGTGGCCGGGTGGCCGGCACGGCGATCGCGGTGGCGGTGCGCGACCGCCCCGAGTTCAAGGCCGATTTCGATGCCGCGAAGCGCGAGCTGCGCCAGTACCTACAGCTTCCCTGAGACGATCCGCGCGCCGAGCGCCCAGCGATGGACCTCGGACGGGCCGTCGTAGATGCGGAAGGCGCGCGTGTCGCGGAAGATGCGCTCGACCACGGTGTCGCGCGTCATGCCCATGCCGCCCAGGATCTGCATCGAGCGATCGGCGACGCGGGCGATCGCCTCGGAGCACACGACCTTGGACATCGAGCTCTCGTTCGACGCACGCTCGCCTTTGTCGAGGAGCCAGGCGGTGTGCAGGATCGACAGCCGCGCCTGGTGGATGTCCATGTGGTTGTCGGCCAGCATGAAGGAGACGCCCTCGTGCTCGCCCAACGGCTTGCCGAAGGCGACGCGCTTGCGGGCATAGTCGGCGGCGATCTCCTGCGCGCGTACCGCCGAGCCCAGCCAGCGCATGCAGTGGCTGAGCCGCGCCGGCGCGAGCCGCACCTGGGCGTAGCGGAAGCCCTTGCCGACCTCGCCGAGCACGGCGTCGGCCGGCAGGCGCAGGTCCTTGATCTCGATCACCGCATGCCCGCCGGTGAAGCTGGAATCGATCGTATCCAGCGTGCGCTCGATCCGGATCGCGGGATCGGGCAGGTCGGCCAGGAACAGGGTGGCATGGCCGTCCTGCGGGCCGCCGTCGACTTTCGCCATGATGATGACGAAGCCCGCGCCCTCGGCGCCGGTGATCAGCCATTTGCGGCCGTTGATCACCCATTCGTTGCCGTCGAGCCGCGCCGTTGCCTGCAGCATGCCGGGGTCGGAGCCCGCACCGCCCGGCTCGGTCATGGCAAAGCAGGAGCGGACCTTGCCCTCGGCCAGCGGCTTCAGGAAATGCGCGCGCTGGTCGGGCCGCGCCACGACGTCAAGCAGATGGATGTTGCCCTCGTCGGGCGAGGCGCAATGGATCGCCGTCGGTCCCAGGATGGAATAGCCCGCCGCCTCGAACACGAAGGCGCGGGCGACGAAGCCGATGGCGCTGCCGCCATACTCCTTCGGGACATGCGGCGCGAACACCCCGGCGGCACGGGCGAGATCGTTCATCTCCACGCGCAGCTCGTCGGTCGGCCCGTGCGGCGTCCAGCGCGGGTCCTTCTCGTAGGGCACGATCTTGGTCTTGACAAAGGCGGCAACCCGCTGCGCGAGGTCGGTCACCTCGGCGGGCGGTGCAAAGTTCAGGTCCACGGGCACACACTCCCCAGTTCGCCGGGAGCCTACCATCGCCCGGCTCTGCAGAAACGCAGAGCTAGACGAAACTCGGCCGGGTGCGCAACGATTCGCGATCGAAGCCCGCGACCTTCTTGTAGCGGTCGGAGATCGCCTGCAGCTCGGCGGGCGAGATCACGTCGTCGATGCGCTCGAAGCGCTGGCCGCCCGAGCGCTGCCAGACCTCGCGCAGGATGGCGTCGGGCGGATCGCTGCGGTTGGTCAGCACGACCTTGGCGGTGGCCGGCCCGCGCACCGCTTCGTACTGCTGCAGCGCCTGCTCCGTGGCCCCGAGCTTCTTGATCTGGCCGGTCAGGAAACGCGCATCGATGATCGACTGGCCCGCGCCGTTGGAGCCGCGCGGGTACATCGGGTGGGCGGCGTCGCCCAGGAGGGTGATGCGGCCGAAGGTCCAGCGCGGCAGCGGATCGCGATCGACCATGGGATATTCCAGGATTTCCTCGGTGCTCTCGATCATGCCCGTGATGTCGAGCCAGTCGAATTTCAACCCGGCGAAGGCCGGCATCATGTCGGCAAGCCGGCCGCGTCCGGTCCAGTCCTGGCGCACGGCGTCCGGCCGCTCGATCTCGGCCACCCAGTTGATCAGGGGCTTGCCTCCGCTCTCGGGCGTGGCCGGCCGTACGGGATAGATCACCGTCTTGCCGACCGTCATCCAGCCGGTCGAGACCATGGTGTCGCCGCCGAGGAAAGCGGGCCAGCGTACGGCGCCGCGCCACATGTTGACGCCCGAGTATTTGGGCGGGCCCTGGTCGGGATAGAGCTGCCAGCGCAGCGCCGAATGGATGCCGTCGCAGCCGACCGCGACCTCGCCCCGCTGCGGCTCGGCCTTGTCGAAATGCAGGGTGACGCCCGCGGCGTCTTGCTCGGCTTGGACGCAGCGATGATCGAGCCGCACGGCGTCGCGGCCGAGGCGCTGCAGCGTGGCGTCGAGCAGTACCTTGTGCAGGTCGGCGCGATGGATCGACAGCTGCGGCCAGTCGTAGCCGGCGTAGCGGCCGCGCGGCTCCTTGTAGATGAACTGCCCGTGGCGGCTGTAGAAGGCGAGCTCGCGGGTCTCGATCGCCATCGCCGCCAGCGCGTCCAGCAGGCCGAGCTCCGCCAGCTCGCGCATGCCGTGCGGCAGGATGTTGATGCCGACGCCGAGCGGCTGGATGTCGGGCGCGGCCTCGAACACGCGGCACGAGATGCCGGCCTGATGGAGGCTGAGCGCCAGGGTCAGCCCGCCGATGCCGCCGCCGACGATCAGAACATCGGGATTGCTGCTCACGCTGGGCCTATTCCGGCTGGATCCCGCCCTTCGTCACGACGTCGGCCCAGCGCGTCTTGTCGCGCGCCACGATCTCGCCCAGCGCTGCCGGGCTCGAGGTGGCGGGGATCAACCCCTGCGCTTCGAACGCGGCCTTTGCTTCGGGCGAAGCGAGAATGGCCGAGACCTCCTTGTTCAGCCGCTCGACCAGTTCCGGCGGCGTGCCCTTGGGCGCGAAGAAGCCGTACCACATGTCGACATCGACGCCCTTCAAGCCGCTCTCGGCCAGGGTCGGCACGTCGGGCAGTTGCGGCAGGCGTTGCGGGCTGCCGGCGACAATCGCCTTCAGCTTGCCGGCGCGGATGTGCTGGGCCGAGACATGCACCGGCAGGAACATGTAGCCGATCTGGCCGCCCAAAAGGTCCTGCACGGCGCCCGCCGTGCCCTTGTAGGGAACGTGCACCATCGCGATGCCAGCCGTGGTCTCGACCAGGGCCATCGACAGGTGATGCGGCGTGCCGACTCCGGGGCTGCCGTAGGTCAGCGTCTTGGGCGAGGCCTTGGCCGCCGCGATCAGCTCGGCGAGCGAGTTTGGCTTCTGGCCGGGATGTGCCACCAGCACCAGGGAGCCCCAGGCCGTCAGGCCGATCGGCGCGAAGTCGGCGACCGGATCGTAGGGCAGGTTCTTGTAGAGGCTGGCGTTCATCACCAGCGTGTTGACCGACGACAGCAGCGTGTGTCCGTCGGGCTTGGCGCGCGCCACCTGCTGGCTGCCGATGTTGCCCGAGGCGCCGGCAACGTTCTCGACCACGACCGGCTGGCCAAGCTTGGCCGACAGGCGCTCGGCCACGAAGCGGGCGATGATGTCGGGCCCGGTGCCCGGCGTGAACGGCACGACGAGCTTCACCGGCTGGTCGGGCCAGGCGAAGGCTGCAGGAGCGGCCATCACGGCCGCGGCGAAAGCCAATATTTGGCGGCGACGCATGGGCGTATTGAAGCAGGCCGCCGGTGCGCCGTCGATACAACTTACGCGTGATTTACTTATCATTCATGCTTGCTATGATTGTTCACGATTTGTCTCGGAGAATAGCATGCAGGCACAGGTGCGGAGCGTGGCTTTCCAGGGCATCGACGTCCTGCCGGTCGACGTGCAGGTGCTGATCGCGCCGGGGCAGCTCGCCTTCGTCATGGTCGGCCTGGCCGACAAGGCGGTGGGCGAAAGCCGCGAGCGTGTACGCGCCACCTTCCGCGCGCTCGGCCTTTCCCTGCCGCCGCAGCGCATCACGGTCAACCTCTCGCCGGCCGACCTTGCCAAGGAGGGCAGCCACTACGACCTGCCGATCGCGCTCGGCCTGCTCGTCGCCATGGGCGTGGTGCCACGCGAAAGTGTGGCGGGTTACGTCGCGCTGGGCGAGTTGGCGCTCGACGGCTCCCTGTCGCGCGTTCCCGGCGTGCTGCCGGCGGCGATCGCCGCCCGCGCAGCCGGGCGCGGCGTGATCTGCCCCGCGGTGTGCGGCGGCGAAGCGGCGTGGGGTGGCTTCGACGATGCGGATGCCGCCGACGGAGGCGAGCGGCCGTCGATCATCGCCGCGCCCTCGCTGCTCGCCCTGATCAACCACTTGCGCGGCCAGCAGACGCTGGCTGCGCCCGAGGCGCAGGTCGCCGACGATCGCGCGACCTATCCCGACCTCGCCGAGATCAAGGGCCAGGAGACCGCCAAGCGCGTGCTCGAGGTGGCGGCGGCCGGCGGCCACAACCTCCTGATGATCGGCCCGCCCGGTTCGGGCAAGTCGATGCTGGCGGCGCGCCTGCCCGGCATCCTGCCGCCCTTGGAAGCAGAGGAGGCGCTGGAAGCCTCGATGGTGCGCTCGCTGGCGGGCGATCTCGGCGAAGGCAAGCTGAGCCGCCGCCGCACCTTCCGCGATCCGCATCATTCGGCCACCTTGCAGGCCTTGGTTGGCGGCGGCCCGCGGGCGCGGCCGGGCGAGGTCTCGCTCGCCCATCACGGCGTGCTGTTCCTCGACGAATTGCCCGAGTTCAACGGTATTAGGCAGCAAACGCACCTACGGCAGATTCGAAAAGTAACTGCCACCGCTCCGATGGGCGACATGCATGGGTTGTGCTAGTATCGCCCATCTAGCGGGGAAGTAAGAATGGACGGCCAGGGGGTTTCTCAGGAAGTCACGGGCGTAGGCGCTGCACTGGCGGGCCTCATCCTCGTCTACATCGGCATGGTCGTTACGGCATACGGAGGGTACAGGGCCGACGAGCAGCGCGCCGTCAAAGGGAAACTCCAAATGCGAGCATGGCTCGCGTTCGTGGGTGTGGTGCTGGCGCTGCTGGCGACCGGGGTAATGGTGATTGGCAAGTGGCTGAAGAATGACTGCACGGCCAACGCGGCAGTGTTCGTGCTGTTGGCTGCCATCATCTGGACCGTCTTCGTGGCGGTCGCCGCCGTTCGGGAGATCAAATAATGGCGCTGACTCTTGAAGCTGAGCAGCGCATGCGCGATGCTGGCGTCATCGATTTTTTCGAGCAGGACGAAGCCGGATGGAAGGCAACGGTCAAGGACACTAGGACGTTCTTGAAGGACAAATTCCCGGAGGGTTCCCCTATCCGCCGGGATGATGTCGCGAAGGCCCTCTATCCTATCTTGGAAGTGCACGAGGAGTTCAAAGACTTTCGAAACGAGAAGAGGCTGAGGCCGAAGTACTGGATCAGGGACTTCGCCGATCTTCTCATTGATCGAACTTGGGATGCGATTGTGCAGGAGGACCAAAATGGCCAAGACTGAGAAGAACCTGAAAGCCTCGGAGCAATTCATTCGCGCGGTGCTGTCGAAGAACTTCAAGCAGAAGAAGTTCGACACGAAGGTACTTAAGGAAGCGGCGGCGAAGTTGTGTGACGCCGTGCCAGCGCAGAAGGCCGCCTAGGCGACGACCTCCCATGCGATCCGGTCGCGCAGCCCTGCGGCGGACCGGATTAGGCCCTTGCCGCGATGGTGGCGCAGGCATGCCCCGACGCGCTTCCCGACCGTCTTGACCAGCCGCTTGTCGGCCGTGTTCATCCCCCGCTCTGCCATGACATGCATGGTCAGTTCCTGGGTGGTGCAGGCGCGCTTGGCGTTGCGCAGCGTCGCCAACACGATCCGTGACACCTCGCCCTTGTAGGCGGCATGGCGTGGCGGCAACGGCTTGGGCCTGATGTCGTCTAGCTCAATGTCTGGCTTGAACAGCCGCAGCGATTGATCGATGGCATCGAGGTCGATCATCAACTGCCGAACCTTGGCTTGATGATGCTCTATCAGCCCCGCCAGTTCGGCACGCTTCGCTACAAGGGCGGTCACAACATGCGGATCGTTCACTTCACACTCCGTTGCCAGTAGCCAGTCCAATTGACCGAAGCCGGATGCTGTAGCGCCGCAGCGGCCACCATTCGGTATTGCTCGCCGTTGCTCACGCGCCGGTAATCCTCACGCCACGCCATTTCACGAGCGTAGGCAGCGAGATACGGGCCAGCGATCTTGTGATGCGTGCCGATCTCCGCGCGACGCAGGCGAGAGAAGAAGCTTTCAGCTTGGTTCGTGTTGGCCTCAGGCGTCCTGTAGGACTGCCTGTGATTGATGCGGCGCATCGCGTACCTGGCGTTCAGCGCGTCCCATGACGACGCTTCGTCGGCAAACACAGTCGCATTGGCCGAGACATGCTCGCGGATGGTTGAGACTGACTGAGCCTCGGAGTTGAACACGAAGGGCAGCGACTTGCCGTTGCGCTCGCGCATCACGACAACGACGCGGCGCTTGCCAGTCTGATGCTCAGTGCGGCGACGGTCGCGGCGGTTCTCTTTGTGGTTCCTCGGCTTCACATAGCCGCCGAAGTACGCGCCATCGATCTCGACTTCGCCTGACAGCGTGCGGTCTTTCCTGAGAGCAGCGACGGCCTCGCGCAACTTGTGCGCCAGAACGAACGCCGTCTTGTACTGGACGTTCAGGTCGCGGGAGAGCTGCAACGCACTCATGCCCTTCGCGCCGTTCACGAACAGGGCAATCGCCATGAGGTAGTCGCGGATGGGCAGCTTGTGCGAGGCGAAGATCGTGCCGCTCGTGGCGCTGAACTGGTGAGTGCAGCCCTTGCACTTCCAGATCTTCCGGGCCTTGTAGGTGTAGAGGTCAAGGCAGCCGCACTTCGGGCAGTAGGGCTTGCCGTCGTTGTCGCTCCACCGGATGGCCGTGAACGCTGCCCGGGCCTCCTCATCCGACAGGGCCATAACCGCTTTGAGAGAAAGCGTCCTGGCGGCTGCGGAAAGGAGGAAGTGTTGGGCCATTTCGATAACGAGTTATCATTTACGATAACTAATCATCGTTGTCAACACACGGAGTATCGTTTATGATACTTTTTGTTGGTTAACGATAGGTAGGTATCGTGCCCGAACCGGACTGGGGCGAGAGAGCCAGCCGCTATTTGAAAGCCGAGCTAAAGCGGGCAGGCGTCGGTTACGACGAGCTTGCAGACAGGCTGACGAAGGCGGGCATGGCCGAGACGAAGGCATCGGTGGCGAACAAGCTGACAAGGGGCACCTTCCAGGCTGCCTTCTTGTTGGCCGCCTTGAAGGCTATCGGATGCGCCAATCTGCGGCTTGAGGACCTGTAGGCGTTGATTTACAAAGAAAATCGGCCGCTCCTTGTGGAGGGGAGCGACCGAGTAGGCCCTTGTGGAAGGGGCCAGCGTTGGCGGAGGAGACGGGATTCGAACCCGCGAGGGCCTGGGTTAGGGACCCCTCCGGTTTAGGAGACCGGTGCAATAGACCGCTCTGCCACCCCTCCACGCGTCGTTTAGTCGATTAAGGGCCGTTTCCTTTCCGTGTTCAGCGGGGTCGGGAAACGGCCCTTCCTATTGGTCCTCGCCCCTCGCGCCGGTCGATCTCGCGGGGGCTCGCGACTGTTGTTCTCATGGCGACCTCATGGGGGCCATTATACGCACCGCAATCGCTGTCGCAAGGCGGGAATCGTCCCCCGGCGATTTATTCTCTCAAATCGAGAATAAGTAGATCGTTCCCCCAGTGCTTGGAATAGCGTATAGTCTCTTCTCATAGGAGACCACCATGGCAAAGGCTCGCAGCCCGTCCTACCCGTCAATCAGCCTTCGCGAGGCCGTCGAGAAGATCGCACGCGTCTATGCGAAGGACTACCAGAACGCGATTTCGCGTGAACTGGTGGCGCAGCACATGGGCTACCAAGGCCTAAACGGTAAGTCGCTGGGCATCTTAGCGGCTGTTGGAAAGTATGGCCTTTTGGAGGGGCGCGGCAATGAAAGCCGTGTCAGCGACCTCGCCGTGCTTATCATTGCTCACCCTCCAGGCTCCCCTGATCGGCGGCTTGCCCTTATGACTGCGGCGGACCAACCCGAATTGTTTGCTGAACTAGATGCCAAGTTCGGCGGCGGCAAGGGAAGCGATCAAGCAATTCGCGCCTATTTGCTTACCCAGAAGTTCATCCCGGCTGGCGCTGAACTGGCAATCCGGGCCTACAGGGATACCAAACGGTTTCTGGAAGAGGAGGGCGTCGGCAATCCTGTTGATTTTCATAAGAAAAACACCGACATTACTCCGGTGCCAGAGTTTATCGCCCCCCGCGCGGATGCCCCCGGCTCTCCTAACCCGCCGATGGTTTCTGTGGAAAAGGCAGAAAGCGGATTCCGTGTAGGTCTTTCGGACGACCGCCTGGAGGTCTCGGCCACCCTTTTTGATGCCGAGAGCGTGGACAAGCTGATCCGGGCACTACAAGCCAACAAGGCCCTATTGCCGTCTTCAAAGGTCGGGCCGCCGATAGCGCCCGCTCCCGCGCCGAGCCGTTTCTACGGCGGTGGCGACAGCTCGGATGCGACCTTGGAAAGCGACTACGATCCGCTTGAAGAAAACACCGATTGAAGGCCGCGAGAATCTGAAGCGGCCTTGCAAGGCGCTGGCCCTTTGCTGAGGTGCATTTGCTACCTAATACCGGAGTTCAATCGCGCCTCGCTGGAGGCGCTGCGCCAGCCGCTGGAATCGGGCCGCGTGACCGTGGCGCGCGCCAACGCCCATGTGACCTATCCGGCGCGTTTCCAGCTCGTGGCCGCGATGAATCCCTGCCGCTGCGGTCATCTGATGGAGGCCACCCGGGCCTGCGGCCGCGCCCCGCGCTGCGGCCTCGACTACCAGGGCAAGATCTCGGGCCCCTTGTTCGACCGCATCGATCTCGGCATCGACGTGCCGCCGGTCAGTGCCGCCGATCTCGCCTTGCCACCGCCGGCCGAGACATCGGCCGACGTTGCCGCGCGGGTCGCGGCGGCGCGCACCGTCCAGCGCGAGCGGCTGGAGGAGTTCGATCGCAAGGGCAAGCTGCCGGCCGTCGAGGTCGACGAAACGGCCGGCCTTCTGGCCGATCGTGTGCGCAACTGGCAGAAGCCGCGCTGCAATGCCGACACCGACGGCGCCGTGCTGGCCGCCATCGCCGAGCCGGACGCCGAGGGCCGCGCTTTGCTCACCCGCGCCGCAGAACGGCTCGGCCTCTCGGCACGGGCCTGGCACCGCACCTTGCGCGTGGCGCGCACCTTGGCCGATCTCGACGGTTCCGACGCCGTGCGGCGGCTGCACATCGCCGAGGCGCTGAGCTATCGCCGGCCTCAGCCACGCCAAGCGATGGCGGCGTAGGGGCGGATCGCGGGCGTCGGACGCGGCCGCAGGCCTGCGGCGTTGTTATCCGCAAAATCCACAGAACCCCAACTTGGGTTCCGCGTTGGCCTCGGCATAAGACTTCACAGGGGCTGCGACCGCGGCCCCAGCCTCACGCCACAGGTCCCCTATGACGACTGTCGACGACACCGACAACGGCCGCAGCCCGCGCCGCCTGCGCCCGATCCCGCGGTTCATCTTCGCCTCGCGCTGGCTGCAGCTGCCGCTCTATGTCGGGCTGATCGTCGCCCAGGTGGTCTATGTCTACCTGTTCCTCAAGGAGCTCATTCACCTCGTGCTGGAGAGCCCCAGCGTCACCGAGCAGCAGGCCATGCTGATCGTGCTTGGCCTGATCGACGTGGTGATGATCTCCAACCTGCTGATCATGGTGATCGTCGGCGGCTACGAGACATTCGTGTCGCGCATGGAGCTGAACAAGCATCCCGACCAGCCGGAGTGGCTGAGCCACGTCAACGCCAGCGTGCTCAAGATCAAGCTCGCCATGGCCATCATCGGCATCTCGTCGATCCACCTGCTGCGGACCTTCATCGAGGCGGGCCAGCTCGGCAAGCCCGGTGCCGCCCTCACCGAGGCCGGCATCCTGTGGCAGACGATCATCCACGGTCTGTTCATCCTGTCCGCCATCGGCATCGCCATCGTCGACTGGATCTCCCAGCAGACCGGCGCGGCGCCCAGGGGCGGCCATCACTGAATCGCGTTCCTCCCTCGGCGGGACGCGTCGCGAGGATATAAAGCGCTAAGGCCGATGCAGCCGTACTGGCTCGCGCGTCACGGTGCGGCGCCCGCGCTTGTAGGCCATCAGCACCGGCGCCACGGTGCGCAGCGCCGTCACCGGGTCGGGCGCATCGAGCACGACGAGGTCGGCCGGCCCGCCGACGGCGATGCCATAGTCCTTCAGGCCCATCAGGCGCGCGGCGGACGAGGTCGTCATGTCCCAGGCCGCGCGCACCTCGGCGTCGGTGCCGCGCTGGGTGACGATCGCCTGCATGTTGACCTGCCGCAGCAGCTGGCCGTCGCCGAAGGGCGTGAACGGGTTGAGGATGTTGTTGGAGGCGACCGAGCAGAGCACGCCCTGCTCGCTGAGCCGGTTGGCGTCGACGACGCTGCGCGGCACGTTGCGGTCGGTGTGGCGGCCGCCGAGATAGAGGTCGGTCGCCGTCAGCACCGTGAGCGCGACGCCGGCATCGGCCATCCGCCGGGCCACCTTGTCCATCTCGGCCTGGGGCATGGCCGCGAGCTTGGTCACGTGCCCGATCGCGACCCGGCCGCCCCAGCCATGCTTCTCGGTGAGCTCGCAGACCAGCAGCGTGTCGAGCTCGTCGGCCGAGGCGCCGCTGTCCAGGTGCATGTCGATATCGACGTCGAACTCGCGCGCCATCTCGAAGACGCGGCGGATCTGCGCCGGCCGATCGGTGTCGTAGTTCGGCGCCGCACCGACGACCGTCGCGCCGTTTTTCAGCGCGGCGACCATGAGCTCGTCGGTGCCGGGATTGTTGGTCAGGCCCTCCTGCGGCATGACGCAGATCTCGAGGTCGATCGCCCAGCGATAGCGGTCGATCAGCGCCTTCACGCCTTCGAGGCCGCGCAGCCCGACCTTGGGATCGACCTCGACATGGGTCCGCATCCGGGTCGCGCCGTGCGAGATGCACTTCTCGAGCGTGCCGCCGGCGCGCTCGGTCACGTCCTCGACCGTGAAGGTATGCTTGACGGCGGAGACGCGCTCCATCGCCAGGTGCGGAAAGCGCTTCTTCTCGTGGTCGCAACGGCCGAGGATGCAGGACTTGTCGAGGTGGATGTGCGTCTCGACGAAGCCCGAGCAGACCAGCCGGTTGCCCGCCTGCGCCTGCTCCCGCGCGGTGCCGCCAAGCCCGGAGCCGATGGCGGCGATGCGCCCGTCCTTCACGCCGATGTCGACCGCCGGCTGACCCGGCTTGCTGTCGGGAAGACGCGCGTCGCGCAGCACAAGGTCGAAATCCATCGCGTGCTCTCTTTGCTGTTGGCCAATGCCCGGCGCGCATGTTGCAGTATGCGTCCCGGCTTTCATAGCCTCTGGAGGATCGGCCATGCTTTCTCGTCGGCGCTTCGCCGTTCTCGCTGCGCTGGCGGCTCCCGCCGCCGCTTCGGCGCAGACGCCGTGGCCATCGAAACCGATCCGCTGGATCGTCAACTTTCCGCCGGCCGGCGCGGCCGACATCCTGTCACGCACCCTGGCCGAGCATTTCGGCAACCGGCTCGGCCAGCCGATCGTGGTCGAGAACAAGCCCGGCGCCGGCGGCATGCTGGGCGCCGATATCGTCGCCAAGGCGAAGGGCGACACTCACGTCGTGATGATGTCGAGCGCGGCCTCGCACGGCATCGGGCCGGTCCTCTACAAGGACGTGCCGTACGATCCGCTTGCCGATTTCACGCACATCCATCTCGTCGGGACGTTTCCCAGCGTGCTCGCCGTGAACGGCGGCTCGACGATCGCGAACGTCCGGCAGTTGATCGAGATGGCACGCGGCAAGCCGGGCGACGTCACCTACGGGTCGGGGGGCAACGGCACGATGAACCATCTCGTCGGCCAATTGCTGGCGCGCGCGGCCGACGTGCAGCTGACGCACATTCCCTATCGGGGCTCGGCGCCGGCGATGAACGATCTCTTGGGCGGCCAGATCACGGCGCTGATGGAGAGCCTGCCGACGGCCGTCGGCTATTTCAGCTCGGGCCGCATGCGTCCGCTCGCGGTGAGCGAAGCCGAACGGTCGCCCACGCTGCCCGACGTGCCGTCGTTCCGCGAAGCCGGCTTCCCGGATGTCGTCAGCACCAACTGGTTCGGCTTCTCGGCCGCGGCCGATATTCCGCCCGAGATCGCGAAACGCTGGGAGACGGAGATTGCGGCAGCGCTGCAGAGTGCCCAAGTGAGGGAGGCCTTCGGCAAGATCGGCGTCAAGCCCGGCACCCTCGGCGCTGCCGGCTACACCGGTCTCATCGGCAGCGAGCTCGGCCGCTGGAAGGAGGTCATCCGCGCCGGCAACATTCGTGCGGACTGAGGAGGACCAGAAACCATGCCGGGACGACAGGCGATACCGGCGCGACGCATCAGGCTGAAACGGGCCTACCTGCCGGCGGCGCGGACGGACGGCCTGCGCGTGCTGGTCGATCGCTTGTGGCCCCACGGCGTGAAGAAGTCGGACGCGGCCATCGACCAGTGGGCCAAGGCCATCGCGCCCAGCACGGCATTGCGCAAGTGGTTCGCTCATGACCCGTCCCGCTGGCCACAGTTCCGCGAGCGCTATGCCGTCGAGCTGCGCCGCCACCGTGAGGCGTTGGCCGCCTTGCGCGCCGAGGCCCGGCAAAGGACCGTGACCCTCGTCTTCGCGGCCCGGGACGAGCGCCGCAACAATGCGGTCGTGCTGCGCAACGCCCTGCTGGGCCGCTGAAAGCGCCGATGTCGCTCGATCGGCTGGTGCGGGAAGTCCGGACATGCACCGCCTGTGCCGACCTGCCGCTCGGTCCGCGCCCGGTGCTGCAGATCGCGCAGTCGGCGCGCCTGCTGATCGTGGGCCAGGCGCCCGGACGCAAGGTTCACGAGACCGGCGTGCCCTGGAACGATGGCAGCGGCGAGCGCCTTCGTCAGTGGATGGAGATCGACCGGACGGTCTTCTACGACGAGCGACGGGTGGCGATCCTGCCGGTCGGCCTCTGCTATCCCGGTCGCGACCCTGCCGGCGGCGACAGGCCGCCGCGGCGGGAATGCGCGCCGCTTTGGCATGCAAGGCTGCTGGGCCAGCTGGGCGACATCCGGCTGACGCTGCTGGTCGGTTCTCACGCTCAGCGCCTCCACCTGGGCGCGGCGGGCAAGGCCACGATGACCGAGACCGTGCGGGCGTCCCGGCAATACGCGCCGCGATTCCTGCCCCTGCCTCATCCAAGCTGGCGCAGCGCCATCTGGATGCGACGGAATCCCTGGTTCGAGGCGGTGTCGCTACCCGAGCTGCGGCGCGCCGTGCGGACGGCCCTCGACTGACGGCCTCACGGGTCGATCAGCACGCCGGGATTCATCATGCCCTTGGGATCGAGCTCCCGCTTGGCGCCGCGCAGCGCCTTGGCGAACAGCTCGGGACGCTGCTTGTCGTAGAACGGCCGATGGAAGCGGCCGACGGCGTGATGATGCGTGGTCGTGCCGCCGTGCTCGACGGTGGCCGCGGTGCAGGTCGACAGCACCTCCATGAACTGATCGAGCGCCGCCCGCTTGTCCAGAAGGCCGCCGAAGGTGAAGTAGAGGCAGGGGCCGTCGGGATAGACGTGGGTGAAGCGGCAGGTGACAGTGCCGTCGCGGCCGGTCACGCGCTTGATCGTGTCCTGCGTGATCTTCGTGATCTTCCGATGGAAGTCGGGGACACGTTCCCAGGTCATCGAGGTCTCGAAGGTCGAGGAGAGGATGCCGCGCGCCACCGCATGCTCGCCGTAGTGCGGCGCCCGGATGAACTTGTTGCGCCAGGCGCCGGCTGCGCCCGAGCGATGGGCGTTCTCGTCGTCGGCGCCGACGTCGGGCACGCCGCCATGGCCGGCGCAGATCTCGAGCGTCCGCTTCATCCAGGCATCGAGAGGATGGTCGGCGGACTCGAATGCCAGCACCAGCACGGCCTCCTCACTGCTCCACGGAATGTTGGGCAGCGCCTCGCGCGCTTCCAGGAGCCGGCAGTTGGCGGGATAGAGCCCCGCCTGCGTGATCTCCCGCACCGCGTCGGCGCCGTCGAAGAAAGTCTTGAAGCGTACCGAGGCCGAGGCCCTGAAGGTCGGCTTCTTGCGCAGCCGCACCCAGGCTTCGGTGATGATGCCCAGGATGCCTTCGGATCCGAGGAACAGGCGGTCGGGGCTGGGGCCTGCCCCGGAGCCGGGTAGGCGCCGCGTCTCCAGCGTGCCGGCCGGCGTCACCACTCGGGTGCTTTCGACGAAGTCGTCAATGTGCGTATAGAGCGTCGCATAGTGGCCGCCCGAGCGCGTGGCGATCCAGCCGCCCAAGGTCGAGCAGCGATAGGCCTGCATGTAGTGGCGCATGGTGAAGGGCGTGTCGCGCAGCTGGTCCTCGATGGCGGGCCCGTAGATGCCGCCCTGGATGCGCGCGGCGTGGCTGACGGGGTCTACCTCCAGCACCTTGTCCATGTGGCGTGTCGAGATCGTCACCACCTTGTCGAAGGCCGCGCTGGGCTCGATGCCCTTCACCACCGACGAGCCGCCGCCGTAGGGGATCGCCTTGGCGCCGATCGTGTCGCACCAGTCGAGCAGGCGCACGACGTCCTGCTCGTTCTCGGGGAAGGCCACGGCATCCGGCGGGTTGGGCACCGAGCGCATGAACATGCGCGTGGTGTCGAAGCCGGCCTTGCCGTAGCTGTGCTCCAGCCGGGTCAGGTGGTCGGTGCGCACGATGTCCCGCAGCGTGTCGGGCACGGCGATGCGCGAGGCGCGCAGCTGGATCTCCTCCGCCTTGGGCGGGGGCGTCACGTCGAAGCCGTTCAAACCGTAACGCTGGGCGACCTCGGCTTCCCAGGCCTTGATCTCCTGCGGCGTCAGGTCCTCGTCGGCATAGCCCCAGGCATAGAACTTCTTCTGCCGCCGCATGTTTCCTCCAATTCCTGCCGTTGCTTCAGGCCGCGAAGGCCACCGGCCTGGCGCTGCCCTTGATCTGGGTGCGATGCATGATGCGGCGCGCCGACCCGTCGAACGGATCGCGTCGATGCATGGTCGAGCGGTTGTCCCACATCACCAGGTCGCCGAGCTTCCAGACGTGGCGGTAGATGAACCGCGGCTGCGTGGCGTGCGCCCACAGCTCGTCCAGCAATGCGTCCGACTCGGGCTTCGAATAGCCCTCGACATGGGAGTTGCGTCGCCGCCCGAGATACAGCGTCGCGCGACCGTTGGCGGGATGGCGCAGGATCGCCGGATGCCAGGCGCCGGGCGCCACCAGGGGATCGTCGGTCGGCGTCACGCCTTGGCGCAGATAGCCGCCGGAATTGTAGGTGCCGTCATGCTTGATGCGCCGGCCCTCGATCCTGCGGCGAAGCGCGGCCGGCAAGGCGGCGCAGGCCGCCTGCATGCCGCAGAACCACGTGTTGCCGCCGCTCTCGGGGATCTCCAGCGAATAGAGCATGGAGGCATCGGGCGGCATGTCGAGGTAGCTCATGTCGGTGTGCCACACCGCCTCGCCGGCGCCGAGCGCGCCGATCGGATCGCCCTTGTCGTCGAGCACGTTGGACACGACGTAGATGTCCGGGTAGCCGGGCGGGCTGATGCGGCCGCGTTCCTGATTGGGCGGCGGATCGAGCTCGCCGAAGCGCCGGCTGAAAGCCAGGAGATCGTCGTCGCCGAGCTGCTGGCCGCGCAGCAGGATCATGGAATGCTCGGTCCACGCCCGCGCGATCGCCGCGAAGTCCTGGTCGCTCGGTCGTCGCAGATCGACGCCGGAAATCTTCGCGCCCACCGCCTCGGTCACCGGACGCACCATCACGGCCATGTCGCTTCCTCCTCTCATATTCCTCTCCCCCGCTAGGGGGAGAGGTTAGGTGAGGGGGCTTCGAAAGCTGGTGCAACCCCCTCACCCAGCCTCTCCCCCTAGCGGGGGAGAGGAGCATGACGATGAGATGATCGACCCGCCGCCGCGCGCGATCAAGCGGGCCCTCAGGCGCCCAGCAACTGCTTCGTCCAGCTCGTGAGCTTGGCGGCGGCGGCCGGGGCGATCGGGCCGCTGAAGCCCGCGTCGGTCGGCCATTGCGCCGTCTTGAGATTGTGGCTGACCGCGGGAACGACCACCGCCTCGCCCGGTGCGTCGCGTTTGCCGAGGGCGTCGATCAGCGGCTGCACGTCTTCCATGGGCACGACCTGGCGGTCGGCGGCGCCCTGCAGCACCAGGCAGGGCAGCCGCGAGGCGAGCAGGGCCTTGGCCGGATCGAACGACAGCAGGCGCTGCAGAAACGGTCCGGCATAGGGCGGAAACAGCGCGCCGAGCTCGCGCGGCAGGTCGCTCGGGACATGGCCGGTCGTGTCGATGGCGGCGATGGCGCGGTCGGCCGCTGCTAGCAGGTTGGGCGCGCCGCGT
The DNA here is from genome assembly GCA_023386865.1 of Pseudomonadota bacterium. Lineage (GTDB taxonomy): Bacteria > Pseudomonadota > Alphaproteobacteria > Reyranellales > Reyranellaceae > Reyranella. Next base: position 7,026 of record JAEWIV010000062.1, on the reverse strand, counting down.
CCGATCTGGGCGCGCAGAATGTCGTCGAGCTTGCGGCCGGGCGTCGCCACCAGCACCATTCCGTGTGGCGGGTGCTTGGTGATGGCGGGTGCCGCGGCCAGCACCAGCAGGCCGCCCTCGCTGTGGCCCAGCAGGGCGGTGGCGTAGGCCTTGATCTCGTCGTGCTTCACCAGCTCGGCATGGGCGGCGGCGACGTCGCCGACGAAATTGTCCCAGGAGAAGAAGCGCTCGAGCTCGGCGACCGGGGCCTGCGGCCGTTGCGTCGAAGCGCCGATGCCGCGCTTGTCGTAGCGCAGGCTGGCGATGCCCGCTTCGGCCAGGAGCTCGGCGACCTGCTTCAGGAGGTCGATACGCTCGGGCACCAATGCGTTGTTGCCGTTGCGGTCGGTCGGCCCGCTGCCCGCCACCAGGACGACGCCGGGCACCTTTTCGAGCTCGCTCCAGATCGGCAGCAGCAGGGTGCCCGCGAGCTCGGCGCCTGCGCTGCCGGAGAAGCGCACCTCGCGCTGCTTGGTGCCCTTGACGTAGAAGCGCGGTCGCGCCGGCTGCGCTTCGGCCACGAGCGGCGTGAGCGCGGCCAGGGCGAGCAACGCCCGGCGACGCATCATTCGTGGACGCGGCCGAAGCGCGGGCGATGACGGCCGCTCACGATATGGACGTGGAAATGGAACACGACCTGGCCGCCATTGGCGCCGTTGTTTGCGACCAGGCGATAGCCGTCCTGCTCCAGCCCGAGCTGGCGGGCTACCGTGCCGACGGCGCGCCAGAAGCCGGCGATGGTCTCCGCGGGCGCCAGGCTGAAGTCCATGTTCGAAACGTACTCGCCCTTGGGGATCACCAGCACATGCACCGGCGCCTGCGGGTTGACGTCGTGGAAGGCGAGCGCATGGTCGTCCTCGTAGACCTTCCTGCACGGCAGTTCGCCACGCAGGATACGCGCGAAGATGTTGTTGCGGTCGTAGTCGGACATGGGTTCCGGTGCTGGCTGTCACCCCGAGCCGTAGGGCGAGGCCTTTGTAGCAGTTACTTCTGCTTGCGCGACGCCTTCTCGGCGATGCCCGACAGGCCCTCGCGGCGGGCAAGCTCGCCCCACACCGTCTTCGGTTTCACGCCGGTCGCCGCCCACAGCGTGAGCAGGTGGTACAGCATGTCGGCGCTTTCGCCGACCAGCTTGCCCTTGTCGCCGCGAATGCCTTCGATCAGTGCCTCGACGGCCTCCTCGCCCAGCTTTTTAGCGATCTGCTGGCGGCCGCGGCTGAACAGGCGGGCGGTATAGGAGGTGTCGGGGTCGGCGCCCTTGCGGCTGTCGATCACGAGGTAGAGGCGGTCGAGCACATGCTCGTCGACGCCGGCAACGCCGTTGCCACGCTTCTGCTTGTGCGCTTTCCTGGCTTTCTTGTTCTTCGCCATCCCGGGACTTACTCCACGCCCGAGGGGGACGGGCGATTGCAGGCACCTCTTACTCGGGCGCTACGGCAATTCTACGCCAAAATCACGCTTCAAGCGAGATTTGTCGGACAGGAACGCCGGCGCTAGCGAGTCGTTCCTTGGCTTGCGCAATCGTGAACTCGCCGAAATGGAAGATCGAGGCGGCCAGCACCGCCGAGGCGCCGCCCTTCACCACGCCGTCGACCAGGTGGTCGAGCGTGCCGACGCCGCCCGATGCCACGACCGGCACCGGCACGGCGTCCGACACCGCGCGCGTCAGCGCGAGGTCGAAGCCCGACCGGGTGCCGTCACGATCCATCGAGGTCAGCAGGATCTCACCCGCCCCGGACTCGGCCATGCGCCGGGCCCAGCCGACGGCATCCAGCCCGGTCGGCTTGCGGCCGCCATGGGTGAACACTTCCCAACGGCCGGGCGCGGTCTGGCGGGCGTCGACGGCTACCACGACGCACTGGTCGCCGTACTTCTCGGCCGCCTCGCGCACGAACTCCGGCCGCGCCACCGCGGCGGAGTTGATCGATACCTTGTCGGCGCCGGCCAGCAGCAGGCGACGGATGTCCTCGACCTGGCGCACCCCACCGCCGACGGTCAGCGGCATGAAGCACTGCTCGGCGGTGCGCGCCACGACATCGAGGATGGTGTCGCGGTTCTCATGGCTCGCCGTGATGTCGAGGAAGGTGAGCTCGTCGGCGCCGGCGGCATCGTAGACGCGCGCCTGCTCGACCGGATCGCCGGCATCGCGCAGCCCGACGAACTGCACGCCCTTGACGACGCGGCCGTCCTTGACGTCGAGGCACGGGATGATGCGGACCTTCAGCACGGCTACTCGCCCTTCAAGACGCGGATGGCGTCGGGCACCGTCACGCGTCCGTCGTAGAGCGCGCGGCCGACGATGGCGCCCACGATGCCGAATTCCTCGGCCGGTCTCAGCTCGCGCAGGTCGTCGAGCGAGCTCACGCCGCCCGAGGCGATCACCGGCGTGGTGAGATGCTGGGCGAGCGTCACCGTGGCGTCGACATTGACGCCGCCCATGGCGCCGTCGCGGTCGATGTCGGTGTAGATGACGGCGGCCACGCCGGCATCCTCGAAGCGCAACGCCAGGTCGAGCGCGCGCACCGTGCTCTGCCGGGTCCAGCCGTCGACCGCGACGATGCCGTCGCGCGCGTCGATGCCGACCGCGATCTGGCCGGGCCACTGCTTGCAGGCCGCCTTCACCAGCCCGGGCTCCTTGACCGCGACGGTGCCCAGGATGACGCGCTGGACGCCGGCGTCGATCCATTGGGCAATGCTCTCGATGGTGCGGATGCCGCCGCCGAGCTGGGCCGGCACCTTCACGTCCTTCAGGATGCTCTCGACCGCGGCGCGGTTGACCGGATGGCCTTCGACCGCGCCGTTGAGATCGACCAGATGCAGCCATTCGCAGCCGGCATTGGCAAACGCCTTGGCCTGGGCCGCCGGGCTGTCGTTGAACACCGTGGCCTTGGCCATGTCGCCCCGCAACAGGCGCACGCACTTGCCGTCCTTGAGATCGATGGCCGGAAACAGGAGCATGGCGGCGGGGTTTAGCGCGACACGTGAGCCGGCGCCACTCCCTCGGTCGCCCGCGCCATTGTCGACGGACATCATGTCTGAATGGCGATGCCCGCCACCGCCCGCTATTCTGCGGGCATGACCCGTTTCACACCCGATCTCCTGGCCGGCTCCCACGCCGAGCTCACTGCCATCCGCCGCGACATCCATCGCCATCCCGAGACCGCCTTCGAGGAGCAGCGCACCGCGCAGATCGTCGCCGACAAGCTGCAGTCGTGGGGCATCGAGATCCATCGCGGGCTCGCCACGACCGGCGTCGTCGGCACCTTGAAGGGCAGGCGGCCGGGCCAGAAGACGATCGGCCTGCGCGCCGACATGGACGCGCTGCACCTGCAGGAGAAGAACGAGTTCGACTACGCCTCGGTGCATGCCAACAAGATGCATGCCTGTGGCCATGACGGCCACACCACCATGCTGCTGGGCGCGGCAAAGCACCTTGCCGCGTCGCCCGATTTCGCCGGCACCGTGCACTTCATTTTCCAGCCGGCCGAAGAAGGGCTCGGTGGTGCGCGGGTGATGATCGAGGAAGGGCTGTTCGAAAAATTCAACTGCGATGCCGTCTACGGCATGCACAACATGCCGGGCATCCCGACCGGTCGCTTCGCCATACGCGCCGGCGCGATGCTGGCATCGTCCGACAGCTGGCAGGTCACCTTCAAGGGCACCGGCGGCCATGGCGCCATGCCCGATCGCGGCACCGATCCGACCTACGTCGCCGGCCAGTTCATCGTCGCCGTGCAGGGCATCGTCGGCCGCAACGTGCCGCCGAGTCAGCCCGCGGTGCTGAGCGTCGGACACATCGCCGCCGGCAGCGCGGGTTCGCCCAACGTCATCCCGTCCGAGGTGCTGGTGAGCGGCACCGCGCGCAGCTTCTCGGCCGACGTCCGCGATCTCCTGGAGCGGCGCCTCGCCGAGGTCGCGGCCGGCATCGCCCAGGCCGGCGGCTGCACGGCGGAGAGCAAGTACCTGCGGCGCTATCCGGCGCTGGTCAACAGCGTCGAGCAGACGACGCTGGCGGTCGAGGCGGCGGCGCTCACCGTGGGGCGTGAGAACGTCGATCCCAACACGCCGCGCATCTCCGGCGCGGAGGACTTTGCCTTCATGCTGGAGAAGAAGCCCGGCGCCTACATCATGATCGGCAATGGCGGGCCCGACGAGGGCGGCTGCCACAACGTCCATTCGCCGCTCTACGACTTCAACGACCGCATCCTGACCACCGGCGCGGCCTACTGGGTCAACCTGGTGCAGCTCGAGCTCGGCGACCCGTCTTGATCTTCGGGGCCTTCAGCGGCGGCCCGAAAGACGATCAGGCGAGATAGTCGAAGGTGCCGTCGCCGCCGACCATGTCCCAGGCGGCGCCATCGTGAACATGGGTGACGGCCAAGGCTTCCACGCCGAAATCGAACGATGTGGCGAGTTCGGGCGCCGCGGTCTCGGCGCTCGACACGGCGAGGCCATCGGCGAGCGTCGCCAGGGAGACCAGTGGATCGTCGGCGATGATGCCGGCGAGCCGCTCGTCGTTGCCGGGTGCGCTGTCGATATGGACGTTGCCGGGCTCACCGAACAAGCGGTCGACCGGCGCGCCGTAGGTGGGTGCCTCGTCGTAGCAGGCATCTGTCCAGCGCGTCTGTCGGCTGGCATAGATCGGAAGCTCGCGGCGATCGAATTCGACCAGGTCGACGCCGACGATGAACGTGGCTTCGACGGTCGAGCTGTCGGAGGGGACCGAATGGCTCATGGCTGGAAAAGTCTTTCGTTCTTAAGAACTGAAATATTGGTTCAAGTATACTGAATAAATCCTTGAGAATAAAGAGAGAACATTAGCGAATCTAAATTCGCCTTGAATTGCAAAGACTTGGGTTCGTCGTCCGGCTGGCATAGGGTGCCCGCCCACACAGTCCTTTAGCGTCGGGGAGACGTCGATGAATGGAGCAGAGAGTCTGGTTCGCACCTTGGTCAAGGGCGGGGTCGAAGTCTGCTTCGCCAACCCCGGCACCTCGGAGATGCACTTCGTCGGTGCGCTCGACCGCGTCGAAGGCATGCGCTGCGTCCTCGGCCTCTTCGAGGGCGTGTGCAGCGGCGCGGCCGACGGCTACTACCGCATGACCGACAAGCCCGCCTCGACCTTGCTCCACCTTGGCCCCGGTCTCGCCAACGCGGCGGCCAACCTGCACAACGCCAAGAAGGCGGGCTCGGGCATCGTGAACATCGTGGGCGAGCACGCGCTCTATCACATCAAGTACGACACGCCGCTCACCGCCGACATCGAAGGAATCGCCCGCCCCTTCTCGCACTGGGTGAAGACCTCGCCGACCGCCAAGACCGTCGCCACCGACGGCGCCGCCGCCATCCAGGCCGCGCGCGTGGCGCCGGGCCAGATCGCCACGTTGATCCTGCCCGCCGACACGGCATGGACCGAGGCCGACGGCGTCGCCGAAACGCCCGAGACTCCGCAGCCGCAGAAGCCTGCCAACCAGGACATCGTCGCCGCGGCCAAGGCGCTGAAGGCGGGCGGTGCGTCGGCGATGCTGTTCATCGGCGGCCGTGCGCTGCGCGCCCGCGGGCTCGAGCTTGCCGGCAAGATCGCGGCCAAGACCGGCTGCAAGGTGCAGGCGGCCGGCGGCACGGCGCGCATCGAGCGCGGCGCGGGTCGCGTGCCGGTGCTGCGCCTGCACTTCGTCGTCGAGACGGCGCTCGAGATGCTGAAGGGCACCAGGCAGATGATCCTGGTCGGCGCCAAGGCGCCGGCCGCGTTCTTCGCCTATCCCGGCAAGCCCTCGGTGCTGGTGCCGGAAGGCTGCGAGGTCACCACGCTCTGCCCGGTCGACGGCGACCCGATGGGCTCGCTCGAAGCGCTGGCCGCCGAGCTCGACGCGATGAACGAGAAGCCCGCCGTGGCGCAGGCCAAGCGGCCCGGTCGTCCCACCGGCAAGTTCACGCTCGACGGCCTCGGGCAGGCGCTCGGCTCCACCATGCCGGAAGGCGCGATCGTCGTCGACGAATCGGTCACCACGGGCCGCGGCTTCTTCCCGTTCAGCGCCGGCGCTCCACCGCACGACTGGCTGAACAACATGGGCGGCTCGATCGGCTTCGGCGCGCCGGTCGCGGTCGGCGCGGCCGTCGCCTGCCCCGACCGCAAGGTCATCGCCATGATCGGCGACGGCTCGGCGATGTACACCATCCAGGCGCTATGGACGATGGCCCGCGAGAACCTCGACGTCTGCGTCCTCATCTTCTCCAACCGCAACTACAAGATCCTCTACAGCCAGCTCGCCGACGTCGGCGCGGCCAATCCCGGCCCGCGCGCCATCGACATGCTGACCCTCGACCGGCCGACCCTGGAGTTCACCCAGCTCGCCAAGGGCATGGGCGTGCCGGGTGCCAAGGCGCACGACCTCGAGGAGCTCACCAAGCAGCTCACCTACGCCATGGCGCACAAGGGCCCGTACCTGATCGACGTGGTGATGTAAGGCGGGAATGGAAGACGCCCGTCGACGCACGCTGCACGGTCGTCGCCGGGGCAAGAAGCTCAGGGTCGGGCAGCAGTCGCTGCTCGACACGCTGCTGCCTCGCCTCGCCCTCGTCCTGCCGCCGGAGCCCGCGAAGATCGACCTTGCCCGGCTTTTCGGCGGTCGTCTGCCGTCGGGCGGCGTGTGGCTCGAAGTGGGTTTCGGGGCTGGCGAGCACCTGGTGTGGCAGGCCGAGCAGCATCCCGACGTCGGCCTGATCGGCTGCGAACCCTACCTCAACGGCGTCGCCAAGTGCCTGGCGCACATCGAGCGAGCGCGTGTCGCCAACGTGCGGCTGTTCACTGACGATGCGCGACTGGTCATGGCCGCGCTGCCGGACTGGTCGCTCGCCCGGGTGTTCGTGCTGTTTCCCGACCCGTGGCCCAAGACACGCCATCACAAGCGTCGCTTCGTGCAGCGCGAGATGCTGGACCGGCTGGCCGAGCTGCTGGTCCCCGGTGGCGGGGGGCGGCTCGCCCCC
>JAEWIV010000528.1 GCA_023386865.1 Pseudomonadota bacterium | reverse complement strand
CCGCCGGGCCGGCGACGTCGATGCCGGCCAGCCGCAGGAGCCGGTCCACGACCTTGTGCCAGCGTTCGGACTCTGGCGGATAGGTGCGCAGCTCCACCGGGCGCGATTCGTCGATGCCGGACTTGGCCTTGGCAATGCTGAGAGCGAGCTGAAGGCCGCCCAGCTCGTCGATCAACCCGGCCTTCTTGGCGTCGGTGCCGGAGAAGACGCGGCCGCGGGCCGCCGCGTCGAGGCGGTCGCCCTCGAGCTTGCGCGCCTCGCGCACCTGTCGCGTGAAATCGGCATAGATTTCGTCGAGCTGGCGCGAGATCGCGGCGCGCTGCGGCGCCGTGGGCGGCTGGAACACCGAGTACATGCCGGCATTGGTGCCGACCGCCAGACGCTCGACGTTGACGCCGAGCGAGGCGAGCAGGCCGCTCGCCACCGGCCAGATGCCGAACACGCCGATCGAGGCGGTGATGGTCGTGGGTTGGGCCACGATGACGTCGGCGCGCAGGGCAGCGAGATAGCCGCCTGAGGCCGCGACGTCGCCCATCGAGACGATCACGGGCTTGCCCGCCGAGCGGGCGCGCCCGACCGCGTCGGCGATGGCGTCGGCCGCAGGGTAGGTGCCGCCCGGCGAGTCGATGCGCAGCACGATCGCCTTGACGTCCTTGGCCGCCGCCGCCTGCTCGAGCGCATCGATCACGTCGTCGGACGTGGCGACGTTGTCGTCATCGAGCGGGCCGCGGTTCGGTGAGCCCGACATGATCGCACCGGTGACGCGGACCATGGCCACGGTGTCGCCGCGTGGCTTCGGCCTGGCCGGATCGTTGCCGTATTCCGCCAGCGTGGCGAGCGTGCGATCCTTGCCGGCGCGAACGGCGAGCTCGTCGAGTGCATCGGCGCGATAGCCGATGCGGTCGACGAGGTGCTCCTGTCGCGCCTTCTCCGGGTCGAACGGCACCGAGTCGATGAGCTGTCGCACCTTGGCCGGCTCGAGGTTGCGCTCGCGCGCAACGTCGCTCACGAACTGTCCGTAGAGGCTGTCGAGAAGCTGCTGCAGGTTCTCGCGAGCCGGAGGAGGATAGGCCGTGTCGGTGAAGCTATCGGGCGCGCTCTTGTATTCGTAGCGCTTGCCGCCTTCGATGCGCACGCCGAGGCGATCGAGCCCGTCCTTGAGGAACGGCGTCTCGATAGCGAGGCCGGCCACCGCGAAATTGCCGCTCGGCTGCAGCCAGATCTGCTCCAGCGCCGACGCGAGATAGTAGTCGGAGAAGTGCGTGCCGCCGCTGCCCAACGATTCGGCGAAGCCGATCGCGAACTTGCCCTTGCCGCGGAAGTGGGCGATCGCCTGGCGCAGCTCCTGGATGCGGCCGAGTCCCGCGGATTCGTCGCCAATGTCGACGAACATTCCGACGACGCGGGGATCGTCGGCCGCCTGCCACAGCAGCTGCACTGTCTCGACGATGTCGCGCTTGCCGCCGAACAGGTCGCCGCCGAGGAAGCCGCCGCCGGACGATTCCGACGGCACGTCGCGCAGATCGACCGACAGGATCACGTTCTGCGGCAACGCCTTGGCCGTGAAGGGGCCCGAGGCGAGGAAGGCGGCGCAGCCGCCGATGCCGAGCAGGGTGAGGGTCCCCACGGTCGCCAGCAGGCCGACGATGAATCGCCACATGGCGAAGACTCCGTTCAGATGTTCAGGATTTGACCAGATTCGGCCGGAAGGCCTTGACGGCGTCAAGCATCGCCGATGCCGTGGTGTCGAGCCCATTGTCGCGCACCAGCACCGTGGTCGGCTGCCCGCGCACGGGGCGCAGGCTGTCGTCGAAGCTCCACATGCTCAGACGCAGGTTGGCGGCGATGAAGGCCTGGTCGGAAAGGCCGATCTCGAGCTGTGGCCGCAACGCCAGCCGGCGCACGCGCACCCAGACGATGTCATCCCAGGCCAAATGGCTGTTGCGGCCGAAGCCCAGGCGGATGCCGCCATGGTCGATGACGACCTGCGGCTCGCGATCGCGCATTCGGCTGACGCCCAGGACGACGTAATACAGCACCGCTATCGCCAGCATGAAGAACAGCACGAAGTTCGGGTCGTTCAGCGACAGCGTCGGCGCCTTGGCCGGATTGTTGACGAAGTGCACGATCGCCACGACGACCATGCCCGCCGCGATCACCGCCATGCTGCCGTTGTGCAGCATGCTGTAACGCGCCGTCATCGGCGGGACGGCCACCGCCGCAGCCTCAGCCGCACTGCGCGCGATGGCGCAACAAGTGATCGGCCAGCACGACGGCCATCATCGCCTCGGCGACCGGTGTGCCGCGGATGCCGACACAGGGGTCGTGGCGTCCCTTGGTGCGCAGCTCGACCTCGTTGCCGAAACGGTCGACGCTCCTGACATTGGCCAGGATCGAGCTGGTCGGCTTTACCACCATGCGGCACACGATGTCCTGTCCGGTCGAGATGCCGCCCAGAACGCCGCCGGCATGGTTGCTGAGGAACACCGGCGCGCCGTCCTTCATGCGCATCTCGTCGGCATTCTGCTCGCCGCTCATCTCCGCGGTGGCGAAGCCATCGCCGATCTCGACGCCCTTGACGGCATTGATGCTCATCAGCGCCTTGGCGAGGTCGGCATCGAGCTTGTCGTAGACCGGATCGCCCAGCCCGGCGGGAACGCCCGAAGCGACCACCTCGATCACCGCGCCGACCGAGCTGCCGCGCTTGCGCACGTCGTCGAGATAGCCTTCCCAGACCTGCGCCGCCTGACGGTCGGGGCACCAGAAGGGATTGTCCGCCGTCGCGTCCCAGTCCCATTTCGCGCGATCGATCTTCTGGGTGCCGAGCTGGACCACCGCGCCGCGCACCTTCACCCCGTCGCCCAGGATCTTGCGGGCGACGGCGCCGGCGGCGACGCGCACCGCGGTCTCGCGCGCCGATTGGCGCCCGCCGCCGCGATAGTCGCGCACGCCGTACTTCTTGAAGTAGGTGTAGTCAGCATGGGCCGGGCGGAACTTGTCCTTGATCTCCGAATAGTCGCGCGAGCGCTGGTCGACATTATCGATGTGCAGCGCGATCGGCGTGCCGGTGGTCACGCCCTCGAACACGCCGGACAGGATCCTGACGGTGTCCGGCTCCTGGCGCTGGGTGACGAAGCGGGACTGGCCCGGCCGGCGCTTGTCCATCCACACCTGGATGTCGGCCTCGGCGAGCGGGATGCGCGGCGGCGTGCCGTCGACGACGCAGCCGATCGCGGGCCCATGGCTCTCGCCCCAGCTGGTGAACCGGAAGAGGGTGCCGAAACTGCTGCCGGCCATGGCTGCCGGCCTCCGCCCTACTCGCCCTCGAAGTTGCCCAGCAGCTCCGCGATCTGCTTGGCCGACGAGGTCTTGATCATGCCGACGACATGGTAGCCGCCATCGACATGCATCACTTCACCGGTCATGCCGGTGCCGAGATCGGACAACAGGTAGAGGGCGGAGTTGCCGACTTCTTCCTGCGTGATGTTGCGCTTGAGCGGCGAGTTGAGCTCGTTCCACTTCAGTATATAGCGGCCGTCGTTGATGCCGGCGAAGGCGAGTGTCTTGATCGGGCCGGCCGAGATGGCGTTGACGCGGATCTTCTGCTCGCCGAGGTCGGCGGCGAGATAGCGCACGCTCGCCTCGAGGGCTGCCTTGGCAACGCCCATGACGTTGTAGTGCGGGATGACGCGCTCGGCGCCGTAGTAGGTGAGGGTGAGCAGGCTGCCGCCGTTCTTCATCAGCGGCACGGCGCGCTGAGCCACCGCCGTAAGGGAGTAGCAGCTCACGTTCATGGTGAGGGCGAAGTTCTCCGGCGTGGTGTCGAGGTAGCGGCCGCGCAGCTCGTCCTTGTTGGAGAAGGCGATGGCGTGGACCACGAAGTCGAGCCCGCCCCATTGCTTCTCGATCTCGGCAAAGGTGGCGTCGATGCTCTTCGCGTCGGTGACGTCGCAGGGCAGGATGATCTTGGCGCCGATCGAGCCGGCAAGGGGGCGCACCCGCCGTTCCAGGGCCTCGCCCTGGAAGGTGAAGGCCATTTCTGCGCCGTGGTCGTGGCAGGCCTTGGCGATACCCCAGGCGATCGAGCGTTCGTTCGCGACGCCCATGACGAGGCCTTTTTTTCCGGCCATCAATTGTCCAGCAACGGTCATGGGTCGGTTCTAGCGGGGGACGGCTA
>JAEWIV010000296.1 GCA_023386865.1 Pseudomonadota bacterium | reverse complement strand
ATGAGCGGGCCTGGAGGCCCGCGGTCCGATGAGAACTCAGCCCGCAGCAGCCAGCTTCGTCGCCTCGTCCATGAAAGCGCGCACCAACGCGACGCGACGGCGTTCCTGCAGACATACGGCATACTCGGCGACATTGAGGTCGGTGTCAGTGACAAGGACGGGGCGAAAGCGACGATCCTCGCCGAGCTCGCTCGCGAACACGGCGCCGATGCCGAAGCCCGCCGCCACGGCCTCGCGCACGCCTTCGCGCGTCTGCACCTCGACGATGGCGTCGGGACGGATGTCGGCGGCGGCCATCGCCTGCTCGCTGACCACGCGGGGGATCGGGCCGCGCTCGCGCAAGACCAGCGACTGGCCGGCGAGCGCCGACAGCCGCGCGCCGCGAGCTTTGGCAAGCGCATGGCGGGAGGGCACGAACAGGACGACGCGGTCGGTGCGCAGCCGCACGGCATGGAGGCGGGGATCGGACAGGCTCTTGGCCATCACCGCGACGTCGGCCGCATGGTTCAGCAGGCGGTCGAGCACGACGGCGGAGTTGTCGATCGAGAGCGCAAAGGTCAGGCCCTCGGCGCGGTCGCGCAGCGCCGCCATGATCGGCACCACGTGGTGCGCCGAGTCGGCCGCGATCCTGAGATGGCCGCGCGTCAGCGCCTGTTCGCCCGCCAGCAGGGCGCGCGCCTCGTCCTGGACGGCGAACAGCCGGCTGGTGATGCCGTGCAACTGGCGGCCGGTCTCGGTGGGCGCCACGCTGCGGCTGCGCCGGTCGAACAGGCGCACGCCATAGGCCTGTTCCAGCGCGGTCACCTGGCTCGACAGGTTCGGCTGGCTGAGGCCCGAGGCGCGGGCGGCGGCCGAGAAGGAGCCGGATTCGGCGACCAGGTGGAAGGCGCGGAGCTGGGTCGGTGTCATATATGATTAATCGATAGGTTACATATGGATTATATACTGGACGGATAGAAGCCGCGAGCCCATGACATGCCGATGACCAACACGCCCGCCCAGTCCGAAACCGGCGATCCGCTGCTGCTGACGCCCGGTCCGCTCACCACCTCGGCCAGCGTCAAGCAGGCCATGGTCCACGACTGGGGTTCGCGCGACGCGGGTTTCCTCGCCATCAACAAGATGGTGCTGGAGAAGATCGTCGAGCTGGCCGGCGGGCAGGGCACGCATGTGACCGTGCCGGTCCAGGGGTCGGGCACCTTCGCCGTCGAGGCGATGATCACCTCGTTCGTGCCGAAGACCGGCAAGCTCCTGGTCCTGATCAACGGCGCCTACGGCCAGCGCGCGCTCAGGATCGCTGGGATCGCCGGCCGCGCCACGGCGACCTTGGAGACGCCGGAGGACACGCCACCCGATCTGGCGCGGCTCGACAGGATGCTGGCCGACGACAAGGCGATCAGCCACGTGTTCGCCGTCCACTGCGAGACGACGTCGGGCATCCTCAACCCGATCGCCGAGATCGCTGCGCTCGTGCACAGGCACGGCCGCCGCTTGCTGGTCGATTCCATGAGCGCCTTCGGCGCGCTCGAGGTCGATGCCCGCGAGATCCGTTACGACGCCCTGGCGGCGTCCTCGAACAAGTGCCTGGAGGGCGTGCCGGGTCTCGGCTTCGTGATCTGCCGCAGCGAGGCGCTGGCCGAGTGCAAGGGCAACGCCACGACGCTGGTGCTCGACCTGTTCGACCAGGCCGAGGCCTTGGCCCGCACCGGCCAGTACCGCTTCACGCCGCCCATCCACGTCATCGTGGCCCTGGGCAAGGCGATCGAGGAGCACGCGGCCGAGGGCGGTGTCGCCGGCCGCGGCAAGCGTTACCGCGAGAACGCCAGGGTGCTGATCGACGGCATGCGGGCCATGGGCTTCCGCACCCTGCTCGGCGACAAGCTGCAGGCGCCGATCATCGTCACCTTCCACATGCCGACGGACCCGAAATTCGCGTTCCAGCGCTTCTACGATTCGCTGAAGGACCGCGGCTACGTGATCTATCCCGGCAAGCTCACGGTGGCGGATTCCTTCCGCATCGGCTGCATCGGGCGGCTCTATCCGGAGCACATGAAGGGTGCACTGGCGGCCGTTCGCGGGGTGTTGGACGAGATGCGGGTCAGCAACGGCGGCCCCGCCCTGGCGGCAGAGTAGGGAGACACGGCATGGCACTCGACAGCATCGACACGACGGGCGGCGAGGTCGCCGTCAACGGCCGCCGCTATCGCCTGCCGCGCCAGCCCGTGGTCGTGGTCTGCATCGACGGTTCGGAGCCCGGTTACATCGAGCGCGCCGTCGAGGCGGGCCGCGCGCCGTGGTTCGGCAAGGTCCTGACGCAGGGCACGAACCTTTTGGCCGACTGCGTGGTGCCGTCCTTCACCAACCCCAACAACCTTTCCATCGTCACCGGCCGCCCGCCGGCCGAGCACGGGATCTGCGGCAACTACTTCCTCGATCCCGAGAGCGGTAAAGAAGTGATGATGAACGATCCGAAATTCCTGCGGATCGAGACGTTGTTCCCGGCCTTCCAGCGCGCCGGCTGCCGCATCGCCGTGGTCACCGCCAAGGACAAGCTGCGCGGCCTCCTGGGCAAGGGGCTGGAGCTGGGTGTCGGCAAGGCCTGCAGCTTCTCGTCGGAGAAGTCCGACAAGGCGAGCCTTGCCGAGAACGGCATCGACAAGGTGAACGCGCTGGTGGGCATGCCCGTGCCGGACGTCTACAGCGCGGGCCTGTCGGAGTTCGTGTTCGCGGCCGGCGTCAAGCTCATGGAGCGCGACCGGCCGCAGATCATGTATCTCTCGACCACCGACTACATCCAGCACAAGCATGCGCCGGGCACGCCGGTGGCCAACGATTTCTACGCCATGATGGACGGCTACATGGCCAGGCTCGACGCCATGGGCTGCACCATCGTGCTGACCGCCGACCACGGCATGAACGCCAAGTTCGGCGCCGACGGCCAGCCCGACGTCATCTACCTGCAGGACGTGTTTGACGGCTGGCTCGGCAAGGACAAGGCGCGGGTCATCCTGCCGATCACCGACCCCTACGTCGTGCATCACGGCGCGCTGGGATCCTTCGCCGTGGTCTACCTGCCCGAGGGCACGACGATCGAAGCGATGGCGGCCAGGCTCACGGCGATGCCGGGTATCGAGACAGCGCTCACCAAGCAGGAGGCGGCTGCGCGCTTCGAGCTGCCGGCCGATCGCCTGGGCGATCTCGTCGCGGTCTCGACCAAGCACAAGGTGCTGGGCACCTCGGCAGCGCGCCACGATCTGTCGGGCCTGACCGAGCCGCTGCGCAGCCATGGCGGCATCTCCGAGCAGAAGGTGCCGCTCTTGTGCAATCGCAAGCTCGCGGCCGACGGCTCGTCGCGCCATTGGCGGAACTTCGACGCCTTCGACCTCGCCCTCAACCTCGTCGCCTGAAGGGGACAGACATGGACACGATGATCCGGGGCGATGTCCGGCACGAGATGCTGCGCATCGCCGGCAGGAAGGTCGAGACCAAGGCCCGCCTGGAAGTGCGTTTCCCCTGGGACAACCGTCTGGTCGGCAGCGTGCCGCGCGCCACGCCCGAGCTGGTGGCCGAGGCGTTCCGCATCGCCCATGACTACAAGCCCAAGCTCACGCGCTACCAGCGCCAGCAGATCCTGCTCAAGACGGCCGAGCTGCTGGTCGCCCGCAAGGAGGAGCTCAGCCGGCTGATCACGCTGGAGTCGGGTCTGTGCCTCAAGGATTCGCTCTACGAGGTCGGCCGCGCCTTCGACGTCTTCACCTTTGCGGGCCAGCTCTGCCTGCTCGACGACGGCCAGACCTTCTCCTGCGACCTCACCCCGCACGGCAAGTCGCGCAAGATCTTCACCCTGCGCCAGCCGCTCGACGCCATCTCGGCGATCACGCCCTTCAACCATCCGCTGAACATGGTGGCGCACAAGCTGGCGCCGGCCTTCGCCACCAACAACTGCGTGGTGCTGAAGCCGACCGAGCTGACGCCGCTCACCGCCCTGTTCCTGGCCGACACGCTCTACGAGGCGGGCCTGCCGCCCGAGATGCTGTCGGTCGTCACCGGCAATCCGTCGGACATCGGCGATGCCATGATAACCGACCCGCATGCCGACCTCGTGACCTTCACGGGCTCGGTTCGGGTCGGCAAGCACATCGCCGCCACCGCGGGCTACAAGCGGCTGGTGCTGGAGCTCGGCGGAAACGATCCGCTGATCGTCATGGAGGATGCCGACCTCGACAAGGCAGCCGAGCTCGCCGTCGCCGGCGCCACCAAGAACTCGGGCCAGCGCTGCACCGCCGTGAAGCGCATCATCGTGGTCGAGAGCGTGGCCGACGCCTTCGTCGAGCGCGTGCTGGCCAAGGCCCAGAAGCTCAAGGCGGGCGATCCGCTCGATCCCGAGACCGATGTCGGCACGGTGATCCACGAGCGCGCCGCCACGCTGTTCCAGAACCGGGTCAGCGAGGCGGTGGCGAAGCATGGGGCGAAGCTGCTGTACGGCAACGACCGCCGGGGCGCGCTGTTTCCGCCCACGGTCGTCGACCATGTCGATCCCGGGTGCGAGCTGGTGCGCGAGGAGACCTTCGGGCCGGCGATCCCGGTCATCCGGGTGAAGGATATCGAGCACGCCATCAAGGTCTCCAACGGCACGGCCTACGGCCTGTCGTCGGGCGTCTGCACCGACCGGCTGGACTACATCACCCGCTTCGTGGATGAGCTTCAGGTCGGCACGGTCAACGTCTGGGAAGTGCCGGGCTATCGCATCGAGATGTCGCCCTTCGGCGGCATCAAGGATTCGGGCCTCGGCTACAAGGAAGGCGTGCTGGAGGCGATGAAGAGCTTCACCAACGTGAAGACGTGGTCATTGCCCTGGCCGGGTTGACGGGCAACCGGCTCGCGCAATCGCCGTTAAGCGTGGGTTGCCAGGAGAACACCATGCCCGAGGCCCAGAGCTATTCCGGAAGCTGCCACTGCGGTGCGGTGGCCTATACCGTCGAGGTCGACACCGACCAGGCGCTGAAGTGCAACTGCTCGATCTGCACCAAGCTCGGGGCCGTCTGGGCTTTTGCGCCCAAGGCCAAATTCAAGCTGACCAAGGGAGCCGACAAGCAGGGCGACTATCTCTTCAACCAGAAGAAGCTGCATCATCGATTCTGCTCGAACTGCGGCATCGAGAGCTATGCCGAGGGCACCGGACCCGACGGCTCGCCCATGGTCGGCATCAACCTCCGCTGTGTCGAAGGCGTCGATGTCGACAAGCTCTCCCCTCGTGCATGGGACGGCCGCAGCAAGTAGATTGATCCTCCTAAAAGGGAGGAAACAACATGTCCTTGCTGTCCCGCCGTCGCGTGCTTGCGACGACCGCCATCGCCCTGGCCGCGCCCGCCGTGGCTCGCGCGCAGGCCTGGCCCACCAAGCAGATCCGCATGATCGCGCCCTATCCGCCGGGCGGCGGCGTCGACACGGTGTCGCGCGCCTTCTCCGAGGGCGTGTCTCCCAAGCTCGGCCAGACCATCGTGGTCGACAACCAGCCCGGCGCCGGAGCGACCATCGGGGCGGCGGCGTTGGCCCGCAGCCCGGCCGACGGCTACACGCTGATGATCGGCAGCCTGGTGGACTATTCCATCGCGCCCTTCTTCCATCAGAACCTCAGCTTCGACATGGCCAAGGACTTCGTGCCGATCCTCGAGATCGGCAACGGCACGATCGGCGTGCTGGTGACGCCGAGCCTGCCGGTGAAGAACGTCCAGGAATTGATCGCGCTCGCCAAGTCCAAGCCCGGCCAGCTGTCCTACGCCTCGTCGGGCTTCGGCGGCCTGATCCATCTCAACTACGAGATGCTGCGGCAGATGACCGGCGCGGAGATGACCCACGTGCCGTACAAGGGCACCGCCTTCTTCCAGGCGGACCTCTACGAGAGCCGCGTACAAGTGTCGATCGACAACGTGCTGGCCCATCTGCCGCACATCGCCGCCGGCAAGGTGCGCTGTCTCGCCGTCACGGCCAAGACGCGTTCGCCGCTCCTGCCTGACGTGCCGACCATGGCGGAGGCGGGCGTGCCCGGATTCGAATCGGCGACGAACTACACGCTGTTCGCGCCCAAGGCGGTGTCGGCCGACATCGTCAAGAAGCTCAATGCGGTCGGCAACGAGGTGGTGGGCGACGCTGGCTTCCGCGAGAAGATGCTGAAGCTCGGCATCGTGACGTCCGGCACCACCCAGGATGAAGCGCAGGCAAAGATGGCTGCCGAAATGAAGCGCTGGGCCGACGTCATCCAGAAGGGCAACATCAAGCCCAGCTAAGACCACGCATGAGCGACGGTCGGGCTATTCCCCGTTGCGCGTGGGGTGGTGCTGCCGACAAACTCGCCGCGCAGTCTGCGAGCGGAGGAAGCCAGCCATGACCGTCAGCCAGGCCGACAAGGCCAAGAAGTTCCGCGCCCTGCACGAGGCGCCGGGGTCGTTCGTCATTCCCAATCCGTGGGATGGCGGTTCGGCGCGTGTCCTGGCGGGCCTCGGCTTCGAGGCGCTGGCGACGTCGAGCGGCGCCAAGGCGGGCGTGCTCGGCAAGCGCGACGGCAAGGTCACCCGGGAGGAGGCGCTGGCCAACGCCAGGCAGATCGTCGAGGCCTGCGATCTGCCGGTGGCCGCCGATCTCGAGAAGGGGTTCGGCGATGCACCGGACGCGGCCGCCGAGACCATCCGGCAGGCGGCGGGCGTCGGCCTGGTCGGCGGATCGATCGAGGACGCCACGGGCGACAAGGACAAGCCGCTGTACGACGTCGAGGCCGCCGCGGCGCGCGTTGCGGCCGCGGTGAAGGCGGCGCGGGCGCTGCCTTTCCCGTTCGTGCTCACGGCGCGCGCCGAGGGTTTCTTGCGCGGCAAGGCCGATCTCGAGGACGTCATCAGGCGCCTCAAGGCTTACGAAGCGGCCGGCGCCGACGTGCTGATGTCGCCCGGCCTGCCGGATCTGGCGGCGGTCAAGAAGGTCTGTTCCGCCCTCGACAAGCCCTTCAACTTCATGGTCGGGATCAAGGGCCGATCCTTCAGTCGCGCCGAGCTCGAGGCCGCCGGCGTGAAGCGCATCAGCCTCGCGACCTCGCTCTACCGCGCGGCGATGACCGGCCTCGTGAACGCCGCCAGGGAGGTCAAGGACAAGGGTACCTTCACCTATCTCGATACGTCGATCCCGACGCCCGAGTTGAATGCCTTCATGAAGGAGTGACGGAGGACTATTTGCAGTTCAGCGTGTCCGCCGCCGGCTTGCCGCTGCGGTCGATGTCGTAGGTGTCGGGCAGGAACTTGTTCTTGATCAGCTTGCCCGACACCTCCACCTGGGCGCCGACCTTGCAGCCCCTGTCGTTACGGTGCGTGACCATGCCGAACTGGCAGGCCGTCTTGCGGTCGCGAAAGAAGATCACGCCCGCGGTCTCGACCATGCGGTCGATCGTGCCGGAAACCCTGATGTCCTGCCCTTCGAGGTTGTCGCAATACTGAGCGACCGCCGGGCCCGTCTGAAGCCAAAGGGTGGCAGGCAGCGCAACGGCGGCGGCCAACAACCTCGGACGCATTGTCCTTCTTCCTTCCCACAGCATCGCTGCAACAATAGGGCCGGCACGCTTGCCGGTGAAGTGCGGCAAGGTCGCTCAAGACGAGCGCCCTACGGCAGCCCCGCCTTGGCCAGGCCCTCGAGGATGCGTTGGAAATCACGCGCGTCCTTGTAGGGCAGGACGCCTTCACGCTGCTGCACGGAGAAGCCGGGATTGACCTCGAGAAGGCCGGCCCAGGCCGCGCGCGCCTCCTCGATGCGGCCGATATGGCCGTACGACGCCGCCAGCAGCATGCGGCTGGCATCCGTGTTGGGGTTGCGGGCGATGCGCTCGGCCAGGTGGCTCGCGGCGATCTCGTCCCGTCCCATGCTGAAATGGGCTTGCGCCGCCAGGTGGAGCAGGATGTTGGGGTAGAGCGGGTCGAGCCGCATCGCCACGGCGAGCGATTCCAGCGCCTCCTCGTGATGGCCCGAATACATCAGCGCCATGCCCAGCAGCGCGTGGCCCTGGGCGTAGTTGTGGTCGAGCTCGACCGCGCGGTGGAGCTCGCCGAGCGCCTCGTCGTGGCGGCGCTGCCACACCCGCACGTTGCCCATCGCGACGTGACCGCCGGGATGGCGTTCGTCGAGCTCGATGGCGCGCCGGGCCCAGCGTTCGCCGTCGTCGAGCGCGCCTTGCGAGTCGGGAATCCAGGCGTTGACGTAGTCGGACACCGACGCGAAGGCGAGGCCGACATGCGGGGCGGCGAAGTTCGGATCGAGCTCCAGCGCGCGCCGATGCAGCACCTTGGCCGCGGCGATGGTATCGCGCGTGCCGACGCCGAGAAGCTGGCGGGCGCGCAGCCAGCTTTCGTAGGCCTCGATGTTCTTGGTGCCGCCGCGCTTGAGGTCCTGCTCCTCGACCCGGCTCAGCTTGACCGCCAGCGCCTCGACGATCTTGTGCACGACTTCGTCCTGGGTCGCGAAGATGTCGGTCAGCTCGCGGTCGAAACGGTCGGCCCACAGATGACCGCCGCTCTGGGCGTCGACCAGCTGGGCGGTGATGCGGACGCGATTGCCGGCCTTGCGGATGGAGCCTTCGAGCACGAAGCGCACGCCGAGCTCGCGGCCGACCTCCTGCACCTTCACGGCGCGTCCCTTGAAGGTGAAGGAGGAGTTGCGGGCGATCACGAACAGCGCCTGCACCTTGGAGAGGTCGGTGATCAAATCCTCGGAGATGCCGTCGCTGAAATACTCCTGCTCGGCATCGCCGCTCATGTTGGTGAAGGGCAGGACGGCGATCGACGGCTTGTCGGGCAGGGCGGGGGCCGGCGGACGCGCCCGACCGCCGGTTCCGGCGATGCGGAACACCCGGACCGGCCGGGCGATGTTCTTCACCGGCTTCTCGCCCAGGTCCTCGAGCTCGAGGCCGAGCTTGTCGCGCACCGAATCGCGCACCGCACGCGACACGAAGATGGCGCCGGGCTCGGCCAGCCCTTCCAGGCGGGCGGCGATGTTGACGCCGTCGCCGTAGATGTCTCCGTCCTCGATGATGACGTCGCCGAGGTTGATGCCGATGCGGAACTCTATGCGCGCCTCGTCGGGCGCGCCGCGATTGCGGTCGGCCATGCCGGCCTGGATGGCGACGGCGCAGCGCACGGCCTCGCCGGCGCTCGCGAAGTCGACCAGCAGGCCGTCGCCGGTGCGCTTGACGATGCGGCCGCGATGCGCCGCGATATGCGGCTCGATCAGCTCGCCGAGATGCGACTTCAGGCGCTGGAGTGTGCCTTCCTCGTCGCGGCTCATCAGCCGGCTGTAGCCGGCGACGTCGGCCGCCAGGATGGCGGCGAGCCTGCGTTCGGTGCGTTGTTGCTCGTCCATGGTCCGACTTCCGGGCGCCACCATAACGGTGCGCCCGCTGTTGCGCGAGACGGCGGCACGGAGGCGGGCTTGCACGGGCCGATGGCCTCTACGATGTTAGGGATATGGATTCTCTTGTGGATTTTGCACGCACTGATAGCGAACACCTCGATGTCCTGATCGTCGGCGCGGGCCTCTCGGGTATCGGGGCGGCCTGGCACCTGCAGGACAGGTGTCCGGGCAAGAGCTACGCCATCGTCGAGGCGCGCCAGGCCAGCGGCGGCACTTGGGATCTGTTCCGCTATCCCGGCGTCCGCTCGGACTCCGACATGTACACGCTGGGCTACTCCTTCCGGCCGTGGAAGGACGCCAAGGCGATCGCCGACGGCCCGTCGATCCTGTCCTACATCCGCGAAGTCGCGAGCGATCACGGCATCGACGCCAGGATCCGCTACGGCCATCGCGTGGTGGCGGCCAGCTGGTCGACGTCGCAAGCGCGCTGGACGGTCGAGATCGAGCAGGGGCCCGACAAGCGCAAGATCACGCTCACGTGCGGCTTCCTGTGGATGTGCAGCGGCTACTACGACTACGCGGCGGGCTACCTGCCGGAGTTCCCGGGCATCGAGCGCTTCAAGGGCCGCATCGTCCATCCCCAGAAGTGGACCGACGACATCGACTACAAGGGCAAGCGGGTCGTGGTGATCGGCAGCGGCGCCACCGCCGTCACCCTGGTGC
>JAEWIV010000502.1 GCA_023386865.1 Pseudomonadota bacterium | reverse complement strand
CCGTCCGGCTGCGCGGCCTGGTGCGCGATGTCGGCGGTCGCCTGCAGCTCCTGCCGTGCGACGGGACACCGCTCACGCTGGAGGACCGCACGCCGGAACAGGAACTCAGCCGCGCGCTGCGCGACCTGACGGCGGGGAAGGAGGGGCGGCCGATGTTCGTCGAGCTGTACGGTAGCCGCGAAGTCGGCCTGGGAGCCGGAATCGCCGCCCTCGAGCTGCGCCGCGCGGCCGTCGAGACCGCCGGCTGTCGCGAACGCTTCGACCATCGCGAATGGGTCGCCGTGGGCACCGACCCGGCCTGGCGGCTCGAAGTGACGGCGCGTGACATGGTCATCGGCCTGCTGGGCGGCCCACCGGCGCACCGCGTCCCGCACGGCGGTCCGCAGAGGCAGGACGGATCGATCATCTACGGTTCCGCCGAGGGCCCCGAGCCGACGGTCGTGATCGACGAACGGCGCTGCGTCGATCCCCAGGCGGGCTCGTTGTTCGCCTATACCGTCCAGATCAGGAGCGAAGGCCGCACCTTGGTCGGCTGCGCCGCGCACAACCCCGGCATGCCGGCACCCTGAGAGAAGGAAGGAGGAGCCATGGACGACATCGAACGCCTGAAGGAAGCGATCGGCTCGGCCAGGCGGATTGTCGCCTTCACCGGTGCCGGCATCTCGACCGAATCCGGCATTCCCGATTTCCGCTCCCCGGGCGGCATCTGGACGAAGTACAAGCCCATCTACTTCGACGAATTCATGTCGTCGGAGGAGATGCGCCGCGAGTCGTGGCGGCGCAAGTTCGCGACCGACGAAACCATGCTCAAGGCCGAGCCCAACGCCGGCCATCGCGCCCTCGCCAAGCTGGTCGCGGAGGGGCGCATGAGCGCCATCATCACCCAGAATGTCGACGGCCTGCATCAGCGCTCGGGCGTGCCCGATGCGAAGATCATCGAGCTGCACGGCAACACGACCTATGCCGCCTGTCTCGACTGCGGCCATCGGCACGAGCTCGAGCCGATCAAGAACGCCTTCCTCGGCGCCGGCAGGCTGCCCCTGTGCGAGAAGTGCGAGGGCATCGTCAAGACCGCCACGATCTCCTTCGGCCAGGCTATGCCTGAGATCCAGATGGCTCGCGCCCAGGACGAGACGATGAATTGCGACCTCTTCATCGTGCTCGGCAGCTCGCTGGTGGTCTATCCCGCGGCGGGCTTCCCGCGCATCGCCAAGCGCAAGGGGGCGAAGCTGGTGATCGTCAATCGCGACGCCACCGACCAGGACGGCGATGCCGACCTGGTGATCCACGCCGAGATCGGGGCGACCATGAGCAAGGCAGTCGGCGTAAACTGACCGGCTTTCGTTGCGAGGTCCGGCCGGACGGGGTTTAATCCACTTCCTGACAGGGAGGCGAGGATGCAGGTCGGGCGCCGTTTGCTCGGCAGCTTGGTTCTCGGCGGGGCGAGTGCGGCGCTGGTTCGCACCCCGGCGCTGGGACAGGACATTACCTTCTTCCGAATCGGCACCGGCGGCACCGTCGGCACCTATTTCCCGATCGGAGGGCTGATCGCCAACGCCATCTCCAACCCGCCCGGATCGCGCGCCTGCGCCGACGGCGGATCGTGCGGCGTGCCGGGTTTGGTGGCGACCGCCGTGGCTTCCAACGGTTCGGTCGCCAACGTTCAAGGCGTGGCCAGCGGCAGCATGCAGTCCGGTTTCGTCCAGTCGGACATCGCCTATTGGGCCTTCAACGGCAGCGGAATCTACGACGGCCGGCCGAAGGTCGAGGTGCTGTGCGCCATCGCCAACCTCTATCCCGAGAGCTTCCAGCTGGTGGCCCGCAAGGGCGCCGGCGTGAAGACGATCAAGGATCTTGCCGGCAAGCGGGTCTCGCTGGACGAGCCGGGGTCGGGGACGCTGGTCGACGCGCGCCTGATCCTGGCCGCCTACGGTCTGACCGAGAGGGACCTGAAGGCCGAGTACCTGAAGTCGCAGCAGGCGGCCGACAAGGTGAAGGACGGAGCGCTCGACGCCTTCTTCAGCGTCAGCGGCTGGCCCAACGGGGCGATCGCCGAGCTGGCCTCGACCGTCGGCATCGATCTGGTGCCCATCGAAGGCCCGGAAGCCGAGAATCTGATCAAGGCCTACGCCTTCTTCGCCGCCGACGAGATCCCCGAGGGCGTCTACAAGAACGTGGCCGGGGTGAAGACGGTGAGCGTCAATGCCATCTGGGCGACGTCGACCAAGCAACCGGAGCCCCTGATCTACAATGTCACCTCGGCGCTGTGGAACCCGAGCACGCGCAAGCTTCTCGATTCGGGCCACGCCAAGGGCCGTTCCATCCGCTTCGAGACCGCGGTGCAGGGACTGGGCATCCCGCTGCATCCCGGCGCCGAGAAGTTCTACAGGGAAAAAGGCATGATCAAGTAATGCGACTGAAGGACAAGATCTGCGTCGTCACCGCGGCCGGGCAGGGGATCGGCGCGGCGACGGCGCGGGCCTTCGCTCGCGAAGGTGCGACCGTGTGGGCGACCGACCTCGATGCCGGCAAGCTCCAGGCAGTCGCCAGCGTTCCTGGCATCCGCATCCACAAGCTCGACGTGCTCGACAAGGCTGCCATTGCGGCGCTAGCCGGCCAGACCGGGGGCGTGGACGTGTTGTTCAACTGTGCCGGCTTCGTCCACCACGGCTCGGTGCTCGATGCCACCGACGACCAGTGGACCTTCGCCTTCGACCTCAACGTCCGCAGCATGTTCTGGACCATCCAGGCCTTCCTGCCCGGCATGCTGGCGAAGGGTGGCGGTTCGATCGTCAACATGTCGTCGGCCGCGTCCTCGGTGAAGGGCGCGGCGCTGCGCTGCATCTACGGCACCACCAAGGCGGCCGTCATCGGCCTCACCAAGTCGGTCGCGGTCGATTACGTCGCCAAGGGTGTGCGCTGCAACGCGATCTGTCCCGGCACCGTCCAGACCCCCTCGCTCGACGAGCGCATCGCCTCGCTCGGCGGGGGGCCGGACGCCCGCAAGTTCTTCCTGCAGCGCCAGCCGACCGGCCGGTTCGGCTCGGCCGACGAGATCGCCGCCCTGGCGGTATACCTGGCGAGCGACGAGGCGGCCTTCACCACCGGCACCGTCAATGTGATCGACGGCGGCTGGAGCGTTTGACGGTGGATATCGGCGCCATCACCGCCCTGGCCCCGGTCATTCCAGTGCTGACCATAGAGCGCGTAGCCGATGCCGTGCCGCTCGCCCGGGCCTTGGTGAGAGGCGGCCTGCCGGTCCTGGAGATAACGCTTCGCACCGCCATGGCGGCGATCGAAGCGATCGCCAAGGACGTGCCGGAAGCTGTCCTGGGAGCGGGTACGGTACTGCAGGCTGCCCAGGTCGAGCAGGTTCAGAGGCTGGGGGCCAAGTTTGCCGTCAGTGCGGGCTGCACGCCCAGCCTCGTCACGGCAACCGCGGCTGCCGGCCTGCCGTTCCTGAGGCGATGGCCTTGGCCGAGCAAGGATGCCGGGTTTTGAAGTTCTTCCCGGCGGCTCCCGCAGGCGGCACGGCCTGGTTGAAGGCGGTGAGCGCACCGCTTGCCGGCCTGAGCTTCTGTCCGACCGGAGGCATCGGTGCCGACACCGCCCCAGCCTATCTCGCGCTGCGCAACGTTGCCTGTGTCGGAGGCTCCTGGGTGGCGCCGGGAGCAGCGGTCGATGCCAAAGATTGGTCACAGATCGAGCGGCTCGCCGCCGCAGCGTCGAAGTACAAACGGTCCTAGCGCAACGCGCGGAAAGGTGCTTCAAAGGTGTTTCAAGGAGCTCCGCCCGTCTTCATGAAGAAATTGGCAATTGCGGCGACCATTCTGGTCCTGGCTGCAGGCACCGCGAATGCCGAAGCGGTCCTGGTGCTCAATTCCGAAGAAGCCTCCTACAGCATCCTGAGCCGCGCCACGCGCGCGGAGCTGCAGCGCTTGCCGGTCGGGCGCGAACCTCATCATCTGATGACCACGCCCGACGGCAAGGAAGTGCTCATCGGCTCGACGGCGACCAACGAGTTGCTGGCGTTGGATTCCGCGACCGGCGACCGGCGCCGCGTCGTGAGCAACATCATCGATCCCTACCAGCTGGGCTTCAGCGCCGACGGCAAGTGGTTCGTCACCGTCGCCTACCGGCTGGACCATGTCGACATCTTCCACGCCGACGGCTTCAGGCTTGCCGGCCGCATCTTCATCGACGGCCTGCCGAGCCACATGGCGTTCGACGCGGATTCCAAGACCGTGTTCGTGTCGCTGCAGCAGAGCGGCCGGCTCGCCGCCTTCGACCTCGCGACGCAGACGCTGAAGTGGAACGTCGCCGTCGGCAACACGCCCGCCGGCGTCGTCATGCTGCCCGACGACAAGCGCGTGCTGGTGGCGCTGACCGGGGAGGACGGTGTCGTGGTCGTCGACCCCAAGGACGGCCAGATCACCGGCCGTCTGCAGACCGGCAAGGGCGCGCATAATTTCTGGCCGAAGGGCGACGGCCGGCACTGGTTCCTGAGCAACCGCGTCGAAGGCAGCGTCTCGATGATCGACACGCAGGATATGAGGGTCGCGGCTACCGTCAAGGTCGCGGGCGGTCCCGACTGCATGGCCACGACGGCGGACGGCAAGGAGCTGTGGGTGACGCAACGTTTCCTTCGCCGCGTCGCCGTCGTCGACCTCGAGCAGATGAAGGTGGTCGCCAGCGTTCCCGTCGGCAAGTCGCCGCACGGCGTGTTCATGTTGAAGTCGGGACCGGCCGCACCGGCATTGCCCGTGAGTCCCGCCGCCGGACCACTGCGCGCGGTGTCGACAGGCTCCGGCACGACGCGGTAGCCAGGCTGCCCGATGGGCGAGCTCACCGATCTCTGGGTTGGCGTTCAGAACTGGCTGTTCGAGACATTCGTCGGGCCGGTGATCTTCTGGCTCGGCCAGATGGCCTGGTACGAGCCGGCCTACAATGCCGTCGAATTCGTCATGCTTGGCGTGCTGCAAATCGCGGTGATCGCGCTCGGCATGCGCTTCTTCGAGCGGCGCTGCCCGCTGGAGACGGAGGGCAACGATCGGCTGATCGGAGTCGATCGCGTCTACACGATGCTGAACAAGCTCGGCATCGTCCCGTTCGCGATTTTCGTCGTCACCTACCCGATTTCCCAGGAGATCGAGCTCCTGATGCGGAGCTGGGGCCTGGCGCCACCCCGGCTCGAGCGGCTGGTGCCGTGGCTGGGCGACAATGTCCTAGCCTCGTTCCTGGTCTACTTCGTCCTCTACGATTTCGCCGCCTACTGGCTGCATCGTGCCCAGCATGCCATTCCCTGGTGGTGGGCTCTCCACAGCCTTCATCACAGCCAGCGCCGCATGACGGTGTGGTCGGACGATCGCAACCATGTGCTCGACGACTTCCTGATCACGCTCGGCCTGGTGTTGTTCTCGCAGATGGTCGGCGTCCAGCCCGGCGAGTACGTGTCGATCCTGATGGTCGGGCGCCTCATCGAGAGCTGGAGCCACGCGAACGTCGACATGAGCTTCGGCAGGATCGGCGAGCGGCTGATCGTCGGGCCGCGCTTCCATCGCCTGCACCATGCGCTTGCCAATCCGGAGGAGCGCCATATCCACGACCACAATTTCGCGCCGGTGTTCCCGATCTGGGACATCCTGTTCGGCACGGCGATCTACGACGGCAAGCGGCGTCCGACCGGCGTTGACGACCCCGTCGTCGATGCCGACAACGGCCGCGGTTGGGCAGTCCAGCAGGTGACGGTGTTCAGCCGCTTCCTGAGGGCGATTACCCCGCGCTTCCTGCGCGCGCCATTTCAGCCCGGACTTCGGCCGCCCGCGGAATAGGCGTCACCGCGCCGTAACCGCGGGTCGACAGCGCCGCCGCGACATTGGCGTAGCGCGCCGCCGCCCGGAGATCGTCGCCCGCCAGCAGGCGGCCCAGGAAAGAACCATCGAAGGTGTCGCCGGCGCCCGTGGCGTCCACCGCCTGGACGGGATGCCCCGGCAGGCGGAAGCGCTCCGCCGAAGTGGCGACCAGGCAGCCGTCGGCCGACATCTTCAAGGCAACAACGGGCGCGCCGAGCCCGAGATAGTAGTCGACGATCGCGTCGGGGGCGCTGAGGCCGGTGAGTTGCTGGGAGTCGTCGAGGCTCGGCAGCAGGATATCGCAGCGCGCAACCGTGGCGTCGATAGTCGCCCGCGCCTTGTCGAGCTCCCACAGGCGCAAGCGCAGGTTGGTGTCGTAGGAGACCTTCACCCCGGCGGCGCGCGCCGCCGAAACACCGGCATCGCAGGCTCGGCACGCGCTGTCGCTGATCGCCTGGCCGATGGCCGACAGATGGAAATAGCGAGCGCCCGCGACGTAGTCGGCAGGCAAGGTCTCCGGTGTCATCAGCGAGGCGGCGGAATTCTTGCGCAGGTAGTCGAACTTGTGACCGGCGGGGCCGTGGGTGACGAAGCTGACACCGGTCGGCGCGGTGGGGTGACGGCTCACGCGCGATGCGTCGACGCCTTCCGACTCCCACAGCTCGAGGAATGCGTCGCCCATCCAGTCCTGGCCGACGCTGGTGATGTAGCCGGCCGACGCTCCCTGGCGGGCAGCGGCGATCGCGACATTCTGCGAATCGCCACCGAAGCCCTGCAGCCAGGTGCGGCCATCGCCTTCGCGAGGCCGGTTGAATTCGATGAGCGGCTCGCCGATGGAAACGAGGGAAGGGGCGGTGGACATGACGGCCAAGGTTTCCCATGGTGCCGCATCGCACTCAACTCTGATCGCAGGAGGATGCAATGGCTGAGCCCGACGCCAAGCCGAGCGGACCCGACCTGAGCCAGGGAATCGCCCTAGCCGAACTCGCCGACGGCGCGATGCTGCTGGGCCATGTCGGCGACGAGCAGGTGCTGCTGGCCCGTCGCGGCTCCGAGTTGTTCGCCGTCGGCGCGCATTGCAGCCACTATCACGGCCCGCTCGCCGAGGGACTGATGGTCGGCGACACGGTGCGTTGCCCGTGGCACCATGCCTGCTTCAGCCTGCGCACCGGCGAGGCGCTCGCTGCGCCTGCCCTGAGTGCGATCGACTGCTGGGCGGTCGAGCAGCGCGACGGCCGGGTCTTCGTCAAGGAGAAGCGTCAGGCTCCGGCCAAGCCCGCCCCGAAGCTTGGCGGCAAGGCACCGGACCGGGTCGTGATCGTGGGCGGCGGCGCCGCCGGCTTCGCGGCCGCCGAGATGCTGCGGCGCCAGCAATACAAGGGCAGCATCGTCATGCTGAGCAACGACGATGCGGCGCCCGTCGATCGGCCGAACCTGTCGAAAGACTACCTTGCCGGCAACGCGCCCGAGGAGTGGGTGCCGCTGCGCGGTGACGATTTCTATGCGGACAACGGCATCGACCTTCGTCTGAAGGCCGATGTCGCCCGCATCGACGCTGGCGCGCGCGAGGTGCTGCTGTCCGACGGCGGCAGGGTCGCCTACGACCGGCTGCTGCTGGCGACGGGTGCCGAGCCGGTACGGCTGCCCGTTCCGGGGGCGGGACCGTCCCAGGTCCATACCTTGCGCAGCCTCGCCGACTGCCGGACGATCGTCGAGCGCGCCAAGTCGGCCAGGCGCGCCCTGGTGATCGGCGCGAGCTTCATCGGCCTGGAGGTCGCAGCCTCGCTGCGCCATCGCGGCATCGAGGTTCACGTCGTGGCGCCGGAGAAACGACCGATGGAGCGCATCCTGGGGGCCGAAATGGGCGACTTCGTGCGCGCCCTGCACGAGGAGCACGGAGTCGTCTTCCACCTCGAGGATACAGTGGCCGGCTTCGTCGGCAACAAGGCCACGCTGAAGAGCGGCAGCTCGCTGGAGGCGGATCTCGTGGTCATGGGCGTCGGCGTTAGGCCCCGCCTGCAGCTGGCGGAGGAGGCGGGCCTCAAGATCGACCGCGGGCTTGCCGTCGACGGCTTCCTGACGACCAGTGCGCCGGACATCTTCGCCGCTGGCGACATCGCGCGCTGGCCCGACCCGCACAGCGGCCAGGCGATTCGCGTCGAGCATTGGGTCGTCGCCGAACGTCAGGGCCAGACCGCCGCCCTGAACATGTTCGGCCTGCGCCAGAAATTCGACGCCGTGCCGTTCTTCTGGAGCCAGCATTACGACGTGCCCATCAACTATGTCGGGCATGCCGAGACGTGGGACGAGCTTGTGGTCGACGGCAACGTTGCCGGACGGGATTGCCTGGTTCGCTACAAGGTCGGCGGCAAGACGATCGCGGCAGCCTCGATCTATCGCGATGTCGCGAGCCTCAAGGAAGAGGTGGCGATGGAGCACGCTGCGGCGGTAGGCTGACGTCAAGCAAATCTGGAGGAAAGAGGATGGCCGACAAGAAGGGCGCCAACGGCAAGCAACGCCGCCTGCGCAGCCGCGACTGGTTCGATGCGCCGGGCGATCCGAGCATGGCGGCGCTCTATCTCGAGCGCTACCTGAACTTCGGCCTGACGCTCGCGGAGCTGCACAGCAACCGGCCGATCATCGGCATCGCCCAGACCGGCAGCGACCTGTCGCCCTGCAACCGCCATCACCTGCAGCTCGCCGAACGCGTGCGCGACGGTATCCGCGATGGCGGCGGCATCCCGATCGAATTCCCGGTCCATCCTATCCAGGAGACCGGCAAGCGGCCGACGGCGGCGCTCGACCGCAATCTCGCCTATCTCAGCCTGGTCGAGAGCCTGTACGGCTATTTCTTCGACGGCGTCGTGCTGACCACGGGCTGCGACAAGACCACGCCCGCCATGATCATGGGCGCCTGCACGGTCAACATCCCCGCTATCGTGCTGTCGGGCGGTCCGATGCTCGACGGCCATTATGCCGGAGGCCTGGCTGGATCGGGCACTGTCGTCTGGTACGCCCGCCAGGAACTGGCGGCCGGCCGCATCGACCTCAAGGAGTTCGTCGAGATGGTGGCAGCGAGCGCGCCCAGCGTCGGCCACTGCAACACCATGGGCACGGCGCTGTCGATGAACAGCATGGCCGAGGCGCTCGGCCTGTCGCTGACCGGCTGTGCCGCGATCCCCGGGCCATACCGCGAGCGCGGCCAGATGGCCTACGAGACCGGCAAGCGCATCGTCGACATGGTGTGGGAGGACCTGAAGCCCTCCGACATTCTCACGCGAAAGGCGTTCGAGAACGCCATCGTGGCGGCGAGCGCGCTCGGCGCCTCGACCAATTGCCCGCCGCACGTCAACGCCATCGCTCGCCACATCGGCGTCAAGCTCGAGAACAGTGACTGGGACAAGGTCGGCTACGACATCCCTCTGCTGGTGAACTGCATGCCGGCGGGCAAGTATCTCGGCGAGGCGTTCCATCGCGCCGGCGGCGTGCCGACGGTGATGGCCGAGCTTTTAAAGAAGAAAAAGGGCCACGGCGATGCGCTCACCGTGACCGGCAAGACCATGGCAGAGAACGTCGCCAAGGCGAAGCCGGCCGACGGCGACGTCATCAAGACCTACGACAAGCCGATGCTGGGGCAGGCGGGCTTCGCCGTGCTGTCGGGCAACCTGTTCGACTCGGCAATCATGAAGACCTCGGTGATCTCCGACGAGTTCCGCAAGAAGTATCTCGAGAAGAAGGACGATCCCGACGCCTTCGAGGGCACGGCGATCGTGTTCGAGGGGCCCGAGGACTATCACCATCGCATCAACGATCCGGCTTTGCCGATCGACGAGAACAGCATCCTGTTCATCCGCAACGTGGGCCCGGTGGGCTATCCCGGCGCGGCCGAGGTGGTGAACATGCTGCCGCCCGACCGGTTGGTGAAGGGCGGCGTGCTGTTGCTGCCCTGCGTCGGCGACGGCCGCCAGAGCGGCACCTCGGCCAGCCCGTCGATCCTCAACGCGTCACCGGAAGCCGCCGTCGGCGGCGGCCTGGCGTTGCTTAAGACCGGAGACAAGGTGCGCGTCGATATCGGCAAGCGCCGGGCCGACATCATGATCTCCGAAAAGGAGCTCGCCGCCCGCAAGGCCGCGTGGAAGCCGCATGTGAAGGAGAGCCAGACGCCATGGCAGGAGCTGCAGCGCAAGTTCGTCGGCCAGCTGGCCAGCGGCGCATGCCTCGACTTCGCGGTCGATTACCAGAGGATCGTGGAGACCAAGGGCGTGCCCAGGCACTCCCATTGACCTCGCACGCGGACCTCTAACGGAACAGGCGCTGCTCGACGGAGATCGGCAAGTCGGCGCGCGGGATCAGGATGATCGCCCACGGCGAGGTCGGCTGGCCGACCGGACGGGCCGCCGGCGACGGGGGAGGTGCGAGACTGGCGCCCGTGCCGGACGGCGCGAAGCCGGCCCCGGCACCGGCCGCGAAGCCGCTCGGCGCGCTGGCGACGGGTCGCGGCGAGGATGGCGTGCGCTGGGCCATCATGATCTCGGCCGGCATGCGCTCCTCGAAAACGACGACGATGCGATCGCGCCGCCGGCTGGTCGACAGGATGTTGACCGAATAGCCTTCTCCGGCGCGGCGACCGAGGAAGATGCCGACGGCATTCATGCGGCCGGGCTCGAAGACGTCAGGTGCCGGGCTGCCGACGCGCCCCCACAGGCTACGCCATTCGGTGACCGTGCCGGCGACGACCTGTTCGGGCTGCCGGGTCAGCGCCGTGGCGCCCTGCCAGTGGCGCCCTTCGATGGCCTGCGCGCCGGCATTGATGGCCGGCACGAGCAGGGCACCGGCTGTGAGGACACCATAGGACAAAAGCCGACGGCGCGGCAGATGATCAACGGTGGAAGGAACTGTCTCGGCGGCTGATCGCACAACAGATCTCGGGAACCCGGGCTGAACCAAGTGAGTGTCCGAAATGACCACTACACTTTGGCTCAATTGAGGCTGGCCCAGCTATGGTTCGTGGTGCTGCCGTATCAATCGTCGACGCGTGTGGCTTTCCTGCAACACACGCCATGATCGTGGCTATCGTAGGGGGCGCTGCACGTCGCTGGCCGCGACGTTCTGCACTCCGCTTGGCTCCTCCAGGCTCCGACTGTGGCGATAGGCAGGCGCAATGGCAGCGCTTCGTTCACCGCGGTCGAGGGCGAGGGTATGGTCGAAAAGACGTGGCAATGATGGATGGCAGGGATGAAGTCGGCAATGGACGACCGATCGGTGGCGCAACGTGTGCTCGACCATATCGCCAACGGCACAACCGATGTCGGCGCTGAGGTCTGGCGCGAGCCGGTGTCCAACTACCGGTCAGAGGAAAGGCTCGTTGCGGAAATTGAGCACGTGTTGCGGCGTTCGCCGACACCCTTCTGCCCATCGGCGGCTCTGCCCGAGGTCGGTTCCTACATCGCCCGCGAAGCAGCGGGCACGCCCACTGTCGTGGTGCGTGGCCCCGACGGCAAGGTCCGCGCGTTCCGCAATGCCTGCCGCCACCGTGGCATGCAGGTCGCGAGCGATGCGGGCTGCACGCGGGCGTTCGTCTGCCGCTATCACGGCTGGACGTACAATCTCGAAGGCCGTCTGCGCCATATCCCCCACGAGGCGGGCTTCCCCGCCTTCGACAAGGATGCGCATCCGCTGGTGCCGATGACGGCGAGCGAACGCTTGGGCCTGGTCTTCATCACCCAGGACGAGCCGGCCCTGGACGACGATTGCGTGGGCGGACTCGACACGCTGATCTCATCCGACCAGCGCCTGTTCGCGACCGCCGAGCGCGAGTTCGAGGTCAACTGGAAAATCCTGCTGGAAAGCTTCATCGAGGGCTATCACATCAAATCCACGCATCCCGAGAGCTTCCTGCCGTACGGCTTCGACAACCTGAATGTCATCGACCTGTTCGGCCGGCACAGCCGCGTCACCTATCCATTCCAGCGCATCAAGAAGCTCGCGCAAGTGCCGCCGGCGGAGCGTCGGGTCGAGGGCCTGCTGACCTACGTCTATCACCTGTTCCCCAACGGGCTGATCACGGTGCTGTCGCGTCACACCAACATCGTGATCCTGGAACCGCTCGCGATCGACCGCACGCGGCAGATCACCTACACGCTGACCAACGGCGGCGGTGACGACCCCGCGGCGCTGGCCGAGGCAAAGCGCGACGCCGATTTCGTCGGCAACACCGGCGCACAGGAGGATCGCGCGGTGGTGCAGGCGATCCAACGCGGACTGAACAGCCGCGCCAACGAGTTCTTCACCTTCGGCCATTTCGAAAGCGCCATCGTGCACTTCCACAAGACGCTGACGTCGGCGCTATCCGGAATCGGAAGTCGGTCAGCCTAGACTGGAGCTGAATGAGCACCGGGAGGCGTGTTGCTCTAGCCGCGCTTGACCCGGTCGGCTGCATTCGTCGACTGGATCTGCTCGCGGATGCGACGCCAGTCGTCCTCGCTGTAGGCCATCATGTTGGAGAACGTACCGTTGCCCATGATGCCCATGGCGCCGTCGATGGCGATGACCTCGCCGTTGATGTACTCGACCTCGTCGCTCATCAGGAACGTTGCCATGTTGGCGAGCTCGCTGGGGCGGCCGACGCGGCCCAGCGGATTGCGCGCCTTGTAGCGGCCGTCGTCGGACTCCTTCATCGGATTGAGCCGGGCCCACGCGCCTTCGGTCGGGAAGGGCCCGGGCGCGATGGCGTTCAACCGGATGCCGTGGCGTCCCCATTCGACGGCGAGGCTCTGTGTCATCACGGCGACGCCCGCCTTCGACATGGCGGACGGCACGACGAACGGGCTGCCGGTCCACACCCACGTCGTCAGGATGCTGAGCACGCTCGCCTTGCGCTTCTCGGCGATCCAGCGCTTGCCGCAGGCATTGGTGGTGTAGAACGTGCCGTGCAGGACGATGTTGGCGATCGCGTCGAACGCCCGGGGACTCAGGTCCTTGGTCTGGGAGATGAAGTTCCCGGCAGCATTGTTGACCAATCCGTCCAACGGACCGCCCGCCCAGATCCGCTCGATCATCTCCTCGACCGCCGTGGCAACCCGGATGTCCACGGTATGGGTGTCGACCCGACGGCCGGGGTACTTGCCCATGACCTCCTTGGCGGTCTCCTCCAGGACGCCGCCCCGGCGGCCGCAGATCACGCAATCGGCCCCCAGCTCGACGAATTTCTCCATCATCACCCGGCCCAGCCCGGTGCCGCCGCCAGTGACGAGGAAGCGCTTTCCCTTGAAGAGATCGGCTTGGAACATCGAACGCTCCCATGATTGCAGTGGCACTGTCGTCTAGCCGGGCGAGAAGGTCCGTTACAAGAACTGTTGCACCGGCGGGTTTGAGTGATAGGATTTCAGAATAACAACATGGGATCGTTGAAATGACGACCCAACAGGGAGAGACGGGCGGGGACGTCGGTACCGTTGAGCTGCGTGGTAAGGTCAAGTGGTTCAACGCCGTCAAGGGGTATGGGTTTTTAGCCCTCGACAGCGACAACAGCGACGCGTTCCTGCATGTGACGACACTGCGCCAGGCCGGGCATGAGGACCTCAAGCCCGGAGCGACAGTGCTCTGCGCCGGCGTGCGCGGCCCCAAAGGCTGGCAGGTCATGAAGGTGCTCGACGTCGATTCGTCGACGGCAGTGCAGACGACGCCGAAGGCGCCGCCAGTGCCCGATGGCATCGCCATGGGCGATTACATCGCCGCGCTGGTCAAATGGTACAACAACGAGCGCGGCTACGGCTTCGTCACGCGCGAGGCCACGGAAGGCGACATCTTCGTGCATGCGGCGGTGCTGCGCCGTCACGGCATGGAGTCACTCGCGCCCGGCCAGAAGGTGATGGTCCGCATCGCCGAAGGTCAGAAGGGGCTGCAGGTCGTCGAGATCCGGGCGGCTTAGTCAAGCTTCCAGCGAAGCGCGGGAAGCTGCTTACTTGATCTCCCGCGAATAGGTGTCGAGCTGCGGCGCCTGCTTGATCAGGCCGCGCTTCACCAGGAAATCGGCGAACGCCGTGTAGCGCTCGCGGTCGAGCGCGGCCGGATCAGCCGCGAGCAAGGGCAGCGTGTCCTTCCAGGCGAGCTTGTTCAGCTCGCTGTCGAGTTCCTTGCCCGAGGTGGAGAAGATGCCCCATGCCTGGTCCGGGTTGGCTTTCAGCCACGCCGTCGCCTCGGCGATGGCGTCGAGCAGCTTCCTGGTGCGGGCGACGTCGATCGTTTCGCGCTTGGCGACCAGGATCAGCTCGTCATAGGCCGGTACGCCGTTCTTCTCGACTTCCCACAAGCGGCCCTTGGCCTTGTGCAGGGCGAGGTCGTTCAGCTCGAAATTGCGGAAGGCGCCGATCACGCCATCGACCTGCTTGCTCATCAGCGCGGTGGTCAGGGCAAAGTTGACGTTGATCAGGGTGACGTCCTTCACGGTCAGCCCGACTTTCTCGAGCATGGCGCCCAGAAGCGCTTCCTCGAAGCCTGCGATCGAGTAGCCTATCTTGCGGCCCTTGAAGTCGGAGATCGACTTCACCGGCCCGTCCTCGAGCGCCACCAGCGAGTTGAGCGGCTGGGCGACCAGCACGCCGACGCGCACCAGCGGCAAGCCCTCGGCTGCCAGCATCTGCAGCGTCGGCTGGTAGGACACGGCGTATTCGGCCTGGCCGGCCGCCACCAGTTTGGGGGGTGCGTTGGGATCGGCCGGGGCAATCAACTCGACGTCGAGCCCGTGCTTGGTGAAGATGCCGCGCTGCTTGGCGATCACCAGGGCGGCATGGTCGGGATTGACGAACCAGTCCAGCAGCACGCGGACCTTGTCTTGCGCGGCGGCGGGGAGTGCCACGCTCGCCAGCGCGAGCGCGGCGAGCATCCGGAGCAGAACTTTCATCGTTATTCTCCTTGCGATTGCCAGGGCACGAAGGCGCGCGCCGCCCAATCGGTCGCGTAGTAGAGCGCGAGGCCGAGGAGGCAGAGCACGACGAGGGCGGCGAAGGCGAGCGGCGTCTGGCCGCGCGCCAGGGAGAGCGTCATCAGGTAGCCGAGGCCGGCGCTGGCGCCGACCCATTCGCCGATGACCGCGCCGATCGGCGCCACCGCGGCGGCGATACGGGCGCCCGAGGCAAAGGCGGGCAGGGCGGCCGGCAGGCGGATCTGCAGCAGGATGGCGCGTGGACTGGCATCCATGGTGCGGGCGAGGTCGAGCCATCCCTGGTTGGTGCGGCGCAATCCGTCGTAGAGCGCGCTGGCGACGGGGAAGAAGATCACCAGGGCCGCCATCGCCACCTTGGAGGCCATGCCGTAGCCGAGCCACAGCACCAGCAGCGGCGCGATGGCGATCACGGGGATCGCCTGCGAGACGATGACCAGCGGCAGGGCCCAACGCCGCCAGCCCGCCGACGCAGCGAACACGATGGCGAGGGCCGCGCCCAGGAAGAGGCCAAGCAGGAGGCCGGCGATCATTTCCGTCGCCGTCCAGGCGGCTTCGCCGAGCAGGAGATCGGCCCGTTCGATCAGCACCACCAGCACGCGCGACGGCGGCGGCAGGATGTAGGGCGGCGCGCCGGTCGCCCAGACCAGCACTTCCCAGCCCAGCAGCAGGCCGATGGCGGTGATCAGCGGCCTCATGGCGCGAGGCCGCGCAACTCGGCGACGAGGCGCGCGTGCAGGCCGAGAAGGGCGGGATCGGCCGGATCGCGCGGCACTGTGCCCTCGGGCTCGATCGCAGGACCGGGGACGAACGGGGTGCCGGCAAGC
Organism: Pseudomonadota bacterium; assembly: GCA_023386865.1. Classification (GTDB taxonomy): domain Bacteria; phylum Pseudomonadota; class Alphaproteobacteria; order Reyranellales; family Reyranellaceae; genus Reyranella. The sequence continues at coordinate 8,819 of JAEWIV010000502.1, read as the reverse complement.
ACGCGAACCTGATGGCCGACGCGTAGCGCCTCCAGCGGATCGTGCGTGACCAGGACAGCGGTGCGCCCAGCCAGCAGGCGCGCCGCGAGGTCCTGCAACTCCAGCCGCGTCACGGCGTCGAGGTGGGCGAACGGCTCGTCCATCAAGACGACCGGCCGGTCCTCGCACAGCGTCCGGGCGAGGGCGACGCGTTGGCGCATGCCGCCCGACAGCTGGGCGGGACGATCGTTCAGCCGATCGGCCAGCCCGACTTCGGACAGCAGGGCATGGGCACGCCCCGCCGCCGCGGCCAATGCCGCCCGGTCGCCGCGCAGGCGATAGCCCAACAGGACATTGTCGAGGATCGAGAGCCACGGCAGCAGCAGGTCGGACTGGGCCATGTAGGCGACGGGCTGGGCACGCGGGGCCTCCGGCAGCAGGCCGGCCAGCCAGCGCAGCAGCGAGGTCTTGCCGACGCCCGAGCGGCCAAGCAGGCAGGTCGTGCGGCCGGCTGGAAATTCCAGCGTGAGGTCGCGGGCGACCAGGCGGTCACCGAAGGCGATGCGTGCATCGCGCACGAGAAGGGGAGGAGCAATCGACAAGGACGTCACCAGTCCCTACGCCGGTACTAACCGGATCAGGTTGCCGGGGTCGTTCTCGCGAACCTCTCAGCCCACAATGGGCTCCCCCCGATGAACCCGCGCACTATGGAAAGGCAGGGACGCTCACGCAAGTGCCTTGCGTTTGACGAAATCGCCGGGCACCCGGTATCCATGGCCATGGCATCCATCGGTTCCGGAACGCGGCTGAGACGCCGCCTGCTGCTCGCCGCACCTGCCGTCCTGATGACGGGCGGCGCGCTGGCGCAGAGCTCGGAGATCACCTTCAGGAAGTCGTCGCTGGTCGTCGTGACGGCGGCGCGCGACATCAAGTTCGAGGTCGAGCTGGCGCTGAACGACGCCGAGCGCGCGCGGGGGCTGATGTATCGCGAGAAGCTCGGGCCCTATGACGGCATGCTGTTCGACTTCTACCAGGACGCGCCGGTCAGCTTCTGGATGAAGAACACGCTCATCCCGCTCGACATGCTGTTCATCGCCGGCGACGGCACGATCAAGCACATCCACGCCAATGCCACGCCGTTGTCGACCGACTCGATCCCGAGCCAGTTCCCGGTGCGCGCCGTGCTCGAGATCAACGGCGGCAGCGCCCGCCTGCTGGGCATCAAGCCTGGCGACAAGGTCAAGCACGCGATCTTCGGCAACGCGTGAGGATGCGCGGACCCGGAGGTCCGCGCTCCGACTAACACTTCAACGCACAGGTCATCCCGTCGCCGACGGCGAGCAAGCTGAGATCGACACGCTCGTCCTGCCTCAGCTTGGCGTTGAGGGCGCGGATTGCTTCGGTGTCGGCGTCCTTGTCGGCGGGATCGGCGACCGAGCCGCCCCAGATGACATTGTCGACCAGCACGAGCCCGCCGCGGCGCAACAGCTTCAGGCAGCGCTCGTAGTAGGCGTCGTAGTTGGTCTTGTCGGCGTCGATGAAGGCAAGGTCGATCTGGCCGGCAAGCCCTTGGGCAAGCAGCCCGTCGAGCGTCACGAGCGCAGGCGCAACGGTGAGCTCGATGCGGCTCTCCAGTCCGGCCTCCTTCCAGTAGCGCCTGCCGATCCGGGTACCACAGCTTGCCGTCGTCCGACAGGGCTTCGGCGATGCAGAGTGCCGAGTAGCCGGTGAAGGTGCCGACCTCGACCGCGCGCCGGGCCCCGATGGCGCGGGCCAGCAGGGCGATCTGCTGGCCCTGGTGCGCGGAGATCTGCATGCCGGCGCCCGGCATCTTCGCGGTCTCCTCGCGCAGCCGACGCTTGAGCGGGCTGTCGCGCAGCCAGTTGTGGTCGACATAGTCGGCGAGCGCGCCCTCAATGCTTGGCCAAGTCTTCACTGAAGCTTGACGGCGTACTTCTTCAGGTCGTCGAGCGAGACGACGTGCAAGGTCACGGCATGTGTCGCCTCGAGCACGACCTGTGGGGCGGCACCGGCGTCCAGCGCCTCCTTCCAGCGACTGGCGCACAGGCACCAGCGGTCGCCTGGCTTCAGCCCGGCGAAGCCGTATTGCGGCATCGGCGTCGAGAGATCGTTGCCCTGCGCCTTCGAGAAGGCCAGGAACTCGGCCGTCATGACCACGCAAACCGTGTGAAGCCCGAGGTCCTCGCGGCCGGTGTTGCAGCAGCCGTCGCGATAGAAGCCCGTGACGGGATCGATCGAGCACGGCTGGAGGGCGCCACCAAGGACGTTGATCGAGGGAGCGCGGCCGGGGCGTCCCTGCTCAGGTGTCTGGTCGAACATGGCCCAGGATACCACCCGGAATTTGCGCTTTCGAGCCGTCCCGGTCGCTGGTAGAAAGCCCGCGTTCTTGTTCGTCATCGCGGCGGGGCGTAGCGCAGTCTGGTAGCGCGTCTGCCTTGGGCGCAGAAGGTCGTCGGTTCAAATCCGGCCGCCCCGACCACGCCGCCGCCGCAGGGGAGTCTCGAGGTTCATGCAGGTTCGCATCTACAAGCCGGCCAAGACGGCGATGCAATCGGGCCAGCGCAACACCAAGGAATGGCTGTTGGAAAGCGAGCCCGCTCCCAAGGAGATCGATCCGCTGATGGGCTGGACCAGCTCGCGCGACACGATGCAGCAGGTGAAGCTCCATTTCGCCACGCTGGAAGAGGCGAAGGCTTATGCCGAGAAGAACGGCTGGCGTTACACCGTCGAGCTGCCGCATGCACGGCATGTGCGGCCGAAGGCCTATGCCGACAACTTCGCCTACAACCGCGTCGGCCGCTGGACGCACTGACCGCTATCGCTTGCCGGAGCCGCGAGCCACGGCGGCGTCGTAGGCGGCGACGATCTGTGGGTCGAGGTCGGCAAGCTTGAGGTAGTGAAGGCGGGTGACTTCGCGCAACGCCTTCCAGGAGTCGGCCGGTACGATGGTGCGGCCAGCCATCCACTCTGCGACCGTGGCTGGCGGCAGCCTCAAGGCGTCGGCCATCGGCCCTTGCCAGGCCGGGCCCCAGATTGTCTGGCCAACCTTGGCCAGCAGCGCTTGATCGGTCATTCGGCCCTCACGTCGGCGCGGTACCGCGAGTCTGCTGTCACCCGGGTGCGCTGGGAACGGTTGCCATGGCCCAAAGCATGGCGCCAGCATCAAACGGCGAGGGGCTTCCCGAGTTGCCGCCGTCGTGGACTGGTCGAGGGACATGGCTCGCCGGCCGGCGGTTCGCGCGGGCCACGATCTCGCTGGCGATCGCCGCCTCCGACAGGTGGTTGAACGATGTGATAGACTCAGTGGGAGCACGAACAGGCGCCGAGGGCCGCGAGACGTCGGCGCGGTCGACAGCCGGCCCGGTGAAAAGATAAGACAGCGACGCACGCGCCCGTAGCTCAGGGGATTAGAGCAACCGCCTTCTAAGCGGTAGGTCGCTGGTTCGAATCCAGCCGGGCGCGCCATTCCCCCAACGCGCGGGCCTGTTGCGGCGACATAGTTTCGAATGTCGCAATCATCGGCCATCTAGCTAATTGCAAATCATTCGCATTTCCATCAAGGTAGTGCGAATGACTTTCATTTGCGCATCTGTTGGCAGCGGCGATTGGTTAGGAGTGGTGACGTGACGCGTTCTGTTCCGGTGACTTCGGCAATGGTCGGATTGCTCTTCGCCTCGGGGGCCTTGGCCCAGCAACCAACCGATCAAGACGCTCAGGCCCCAGGGCCGGGTCGGGGGCCGTCGCCCCTGCCGCCCGACCAGACCCCGGCCACGCCGGCTGCGGCGCCGGCCACGATGCAGCCCATCACCGTCACGGGGACGCGCCCCAGTGAAGACTTTCAGAGCACCCGCCCGTCGATCTTTCGGATGGGCGCGAACAGCCTGATGGACGTGCCGCAGCAGGTGATCGTCATCAACCGCGCACTGATGAACTCGCAGGCGGCGACAACGCTCGATCAGGCGGTTCGCAACGTGCCGGGCGTCACCATCGGCTCGGCCGAAGGCGGCTCGATCGGCAACAACATCAATCTCAACGGCTTCTCGGCGCGCACCGACATCTACCTCGACGCCATGCGCGACCGCGGTCAGTACTATCGCGACACGTTTGCGCTGGAAGCGATCGAGGTGTTGATGGGCCCGTCCTCGATGCTGTTCGGGCGCGGCTCGACCGGCGGCGTGATCAACCAGGTGACCAAGAAGCCTGGCATCAAGCAGGCGACCGAGCTCAGCATCCAGGGCACGACCAACGGCCTCGTGCGCACCACCGCCGACGTCAACACGCCGTTCGGCGACAACAACGCGGCGCGCGTCAACGGCATGTTCCAGTGGGGCAAGGCCTCGACCATCGACAACACGAACGTCCTGGACTTCGGCCTGGCGCCGTCGGTGAAACTCGGGATCGGCACGCCGACCGAGATCACGCTGGGCGCCATCCTGCAGCACCGCAAGGACAACGTTAACTACGGCGTGCCGCCGCTCAACGGCTTCCCGATCAACGTGCCACGCAACGTCAACTATGGCCTGAGCGACGACTATACGGAGCAGGACGTCATCCAGCTCAATGCCACGGTCGACCACAAGTTCAGCGGCGACCTGCGCCTGCGCAACCAGAGCGAATTCCTGTGGGTGAACACCTCGGTTCGCCAGACTTCGGGCGGCTTCGTCGGCACGCTTGGCCCGAATTTTGGCTTCGTCCAGGCGGCGGCCGGGCCAGGCAACACGCCCTACAGCGGCGCACCGCTCGACCAGCTGTATGTCCGCCAGCTCAGCCGTGACCGCAACATCAACGACATCACCCTGGAGAACCAGACCGAGCTCGAGGCCAGGTTCCTCACCGGACCCGTCGGCCATCTCCTGCTGATGGGCCTCGATCTCAACTACGAGTCCTATACCAACAAGACGAGCACCCGCACCGGCAGCTGCAACAATGTCGCCTTGGCGACGGGTTCGGTGGGCTGCACGCCGGCGGGCTACACCGTCGGTGCCGGCACCCCCGGCAACGTGCCGTCGGTCCCGGGCAACTACGCCTCGTCGCAGGCCTGGGGCCTGGGTGCGTACGTCAACGACACGATGCAGGTGACGCCCTGGCTGAAGGCGGTCGGCGGCCTGCGCTGGGACGTCTATGCGGCACAGATCGGCAACTCGATCAACTCGGCCAACACCGTCGGCAACACCTCGGTGCCGTACCTGCGGCAGACCGACTATTTCACCAGCGTGCGCGCCGGACTGATCTTCGAGCCGACGAAGGAGCAGTCGTACTACGTTTCCTACAGCACCTCGTTCAATCCGTCGCTCGAGCAGCTCACCTCCACGACCGGTTCGCAATCTCTGCCGCCGGAGAGCAACGAAGGCTACGAAGTCGGCGCCAAGTACGAGTTCGTGAGCGGCAACCTGTCGCTCAACGGCGCGCTTTTCCGGATCACCAAGTACAACGCTCGCTCCCAGAACGCCGACGGCACCTTCTCGCCGACCGGCACGGTGCGCGTGCAGGGCGCCCGCGTGGGCGCCGCCGGACGTATCACGCCGGAATGGCAGATCTTCGCGGGCTACACCTACCTCGACGCCCGCATCATCCAGGGGCTCACCTTCCAGAACGGCATCGGCAACACCACGGGCAACGTGCCGCTCAACACGCCCAAGGATTCGGCCAACGTCTGGACGACCTACACGATCAAGGACACCTACGAGGTCGGCGGCGGCATGTTCTATGTCGGCCAGCGCTACGCCAACAACCAGAACACCGTGCAGGTACCCGAGTATTTCCGCTTCGACCTGACGGCCGCCTACAAGCAGCCGACCTGGGAGATCCGGGCCAACGTCTTCAACCTGTTCAACACGATGTACTACGATTCGTTGATGGCGTCGGACGGCGGCCGCGCCGTGCCGGGCTCGGGCACGACCGGCTTGCTCACCTTGACCTACCGCATGTGAGATCATGCTGGTCTGCATTCCCGATATCCTCGATGCCGGCGCGCTCGTCAGCCTGCGCGCCCGGCTCGACGGGGCCAACGAGGCATGGGTCGACGGACGCGTGACCGCCGGCTACCAGGGCGCGCCGGTCAAGTTCAACCAGCAGATCGACGAGGCGTCCGACGTGGCGCTGGCTTGCCAGCGCATCGTCGTCGGCGCGCTCGAGACCAACCCGCTGTTCATCAGCGCCGTGCTGCCCAACGTCATCTATCCGCCGATGTTCAACCGGTACGGCCAGGGCATGAAGTTCGGCGCCCATGTCGATGGCAGCGTGCGCATCCACCCATACAACGGAACGAAGCTGCGCACCGACGTGTCGGCGACGCTGTTCCTCACCAATCCCGACGAATACGAGGGCGGCGAGCTCGAGGTCGAGGACACTTACGGCCGCCATAGCGTCAAGCTCCCGGCCGGTAGCATGGTCGTCTATCCCGCGACCAGCCTGCACCAGGTGACGCCGGTCACTCGCGGCATGCGCACGTCGTGCTTCTTCTGGGTGCAGAGCCTGATCCGCGACGCAACTCGGCGCAGCGTGCTCCACCAGATGGACGAGGCCATCCAGCGCCTGAATCAGCTCAATGCCGACGAGATCGCGCGGCGATCGTTGATCGGCTGCTATCACAACCTCGTCAGGATCTGGAGCGAGACCTGATGGCCGGAGCAGGCAGCGCAGCTCTCCCGGGCCGCCGCATGGGCAGGCGGTCGGCCTTCGTTCGGTGGGTACGTCGCACGCACGGGTGGTTCGGCCTGTGGGGCGCGCTGCTCGGCCTGATGGCCGGCGGCAGCGGCATCTGGCTCAATCATCGCAGCGTCATGAAGCTCGAGCTGCCCGACCAGCAGCAGGCGACCACTCAACTCGCCATCCCCCATCCACGGCCGGACACGCCCAACGCCATGGCCGCGTGGCTGCAGCAAGTGCTCGGGGTCGATCGCCCCGCGACCAGCATGCGGATCGAACGGTCCAGGCCCGCTCCGTGGGCGGAACGCGGCGGTGAAGGCGGCACGTCGATGCAGCCCGAGCGCTGGAGCTTCACCTTCGGCGGTCCAAACAAGGTGATCCAGGTCGAATACTGGAGCGGCAACCGGTCGGCCAGCGTGCGCACCACGCAGAACGGCTTCATCGCCACCCTCACCAACCTGCACAAGGGCACGACCATGTCGCTGCCCTGGATCCTGCTGATCGATACGCTCGCCGGCGCCATGATCTTCCTGTCGGTCAGCGGCGTCGTCCTGTGGTGGGAGACCCATCGTCGGCGACTCGCAGGGATAGTGATCTTTGGCGTTTCTGTGGCGCTGACGGTGGCACTTGCGATGGAGCCGCTGCAGTGGTGAGTAGGGGGACGTGAGCCCCGAAGAACCTCTCATGCCCCGCCTGGAGGCGGAAGTCGGCCCCTCGAAGGAGCCGCTGACGCCGGCCGCCAAGCGCGCCCTTCTGGCGCTGGTCGTCTTCTTCCATGTCGGCGGCGGCTGGGCGCTGACCCAGGTCGAGCCGGCCAGGCTCTCTCTGGGCGACATAGCGCCGATGGAAGTGCGCATGGTGCCGGCCGAGCATGCGGGCGAGCCCGAGATCGAGACCGCCGAGCCGGCCCCGCCGGTCGAGATCCAGCAGCCCGATCTGGCCGCGGCCGTCGAAGCGCCGCCGCCCGACTTGCCGCCGCCGGAATTCCCGATCGCCAGGATCGACATCCCGCCGCCGCAAGAACCGCCGCCGCCGGTCGTCCCGCCTCTCCACCCGAAGAAGCCGGAGCCCAAGCCTGAGCCGGCGAGGCCGGTGCAGCGCAAGCCGCCGGCGCCGGCATCTCAGGCAGCCGTCGACAGCCCGCCGCGCCAGGCGACGCCGACCTCCGCGGCGCCTCCGAGCGTCGTCCATGCGTCGCAGCTCGGCTTTCTGGTGCCGCCCAACACGCTTTATCCCGCGCGCTCGCGCAAGGCCCAGGAGCAGGGAACGGTCATGGTGCGCGTGTTCGTCGACGTCGCCGGCCGCCCGGCGCAGGTGACGGTCGAGACGTCTTCAGGCCACCCGCTGCTCGACGAGGCGGCATTGAGCGCCGTCCGCGGCGCGCAGTTCCGACCCTATGCCGAGGCCGGGATACCGAAGACGGTGTGGGTGCGGGTGCCGATCATCTTCAAGCTGCAGTAGGAGTTGGTGATGGGTGATACGTCGGCCCTGGGCTTCGGCCATTTCATCGCGCAGTCGGACGTCGTGGCGAAGGTCCTGCTCGCGGTGCTGGCGATCATGTCGGCGATCTCGTGGTACCTGATCATCTACAAGGGCGTCAGCCAGATCGTGCGCCAGAAGCGCAGCGCCAAGTTCCTCGCGTTCTTCTGGAGCGCGACCTCGCTCGAGGCGGTGCAGAACGAGCTCAGCGTCCATGGCGTGCACGAGCCGTTCGGGCATCTGGCGGCGCATGCCATGCACGCCCAGGCGCATCATGCCAGGTTCGGCGCCGCCAAGCTCGAGGAGGCGGGCTCCGAGCAGGAGTTCCTCACGCGCACCATCAAGAAGGTGCTCGACGAGGAAACCACGTCGCTCGAGAACGGCCTCACCATGCTCGCCACCATCGGCGCCACCGCGCCGTTCGTCGGTCTGTTCGGCACGGTATGGGGCGTCTACCATGCGCTGGTGGCGATCGGCATGTCGGGCTCGGGCATGCTCGACAAGGTCGCGGGGCCGGTGGGCGAGGCGCTGATCATGACCGGCATCGGCCTCGCCGTCGCGCTGCCGGCGGTCATGGGCTACAACTGGCTGACCCGTTCCAACCGCGTGCTGACGACGAAGCTCGACGCCTTCGCCTTCGAGCTGCTGAATTTCCTGCTGATCGGTCGCACGCTGCAGGCCGTCGGGCGCAG
>JAEWIV010000468.1 GCA_023386865.1 Pseudomonadota bacterium | reverse complement strand
GCCCCGGCGAGGCGCAGGACAGCTTCGCCCAGCGCCAGACACGTCTCGAACGCACCTTGCTGGCTCACAACGCGCCGATGGAGAGCCTGGTCGAGAGCGCGATCGACCGGGCGGCGGTCGGCGTCATCAAGCTGCCGAACTGGACGACGGTCGCCCAGCGTCCGTCCGATACCGGTCAGCGCACGGCGATGGACGCCATCGTCCACGAGTTGCGGCGCGCCATCGAGACGAGCGGCGTGTGCTATGCGGCCCTGCTCGACGACCAGATCGTGCTGGCGGCCTTCCTGCGCGACCGGCGGTCGGTCGAGGGCAATGCGATGTGCGTGGCGACAGCCATGCTCGAGCTGCGTGACCGGCTGATCGAGCTGGAAGATCGCTGGGGCGCCAGCCTGGACTTCCGCCTGGCCATCGACATCGGCACCGTGATGGCCTCTGTCGTCGGCACCGACCCACCGACCCGCAACCTGTGGGGCGGCGCGATCGGCATCGCCAAGGTGCTGGCCGGCACCACGGCGCGCCGCACCATCGCGGCGTCCGAGACGGCCTACGACCTCCTGTCGAACCAGTTCCTGTTCCGCCCGCGCGGCAGCTACTTCCTGCCCGAGACCGGCAACATGCGCACTTTCGTGATGGTCGGTCGCATATGATCGCCCGCACCCAGCGCTACGACCCTCGCCCGTGGCCGCGGCGCGGGCTGGCCGCCCTCGGCGCCGCGACGATTTCCGCCACCAGCCGGCTGCTGCTGTTCATGTCGTTTGCCACGACCGTGGCGTTCGTCGCCTTTCGCCGCGAGGCGTGGCGTGGCCCTGTCTGGGCGGCGTTCCAGCGGGTGCTGAACGAGGTGGCGGTGAGGTCTCTGCCGACGACGGCCGTGACCGGCGTGCTGGTGGGCGCCGCACTGGTGACCCAGGCGGTCTACTGGCTGGCCCAGACCGGCACGACCGGCCTGGTCGGTCCGGTGATCGTCATCCTGCTGATCCGCGAGCTGGTGCCCATCCTGGTCGGGCTGATCGTGTTCGGCAGGAGCGGCACCGCGACATTGATCGAGCTGGGCGAGGCGCAGCCCAAGGGCTGGCTCCGGCTGCTCGAGATCCAGGGTCTCGATCCTCTGGCGCTGCTGGTGCTGCCGCGGGCCGTCGCCTTCGCCGTCGGCGCCTTCTGCCTGGCCACCGTGCTGCTGTGCTCGACCATGCTCACCAGCTATCTCCTCGCCTACGGCCTGCAGCTGGTCGCCTACTCGATCTGGGATTTCGCCGACGCCGTCCTGCGTGCAATGAAGATCCAGGACTTCATCATCCCGCCGCTGAAGTGCATCGTCATCGGCTACATGGTGGCGTTGACCTGCTGCTCTACCGGCCTCGGCCGCCGCGACGAATCCGACGCCCTGCAACGCCTGGTCCCGCGCGGCTTCGTGCGCTCGGCGCTGGCCATCCTGCTGGTCAACACCTTGTTCGATCTGGTGGCGTGATGGCGGCGCGTTCCGGCCGATCGGTGCTGTCGCTGCAGGGTGTCGCCTTGGCCGACCGCCAGTTCTCGGCCCATACGGCGCGCCTCGACCTGGACCTGCCGCGCGGCGAGGTGGCGCTGCTGCAGGTCGAGGATGAGCATGACGCCACCATGCTGGTCGACCTGTGCCTCGGATTGGCCGATCCGGGCGACGGCCAGGTGCGCTTCCTCGGCGTCGACTGGACGACCCGCACGCCGCGCGAGCGCTTCCATCGCCGGCGGCGAATCGGCGCGGTGGTGCAGACAGATGTCTGGCCATCGCACATGACCGTGCTGGAATCGGTCCTGGTGGCGCGCGCCTACCACTTCCACCAGCCGCAAGCCGAGGTCATCGCCGATGCCACCGAGCTTGCCCGCCTGTTCGGGCTGCCCGGCCTGCCGGCCGGGCGGCGCGATGCGACACCGATGCGCGCCCTGCTCCGGGCTGCCTGCGTGCGCGGCTTCATCGGCTCGCCCGACCTGATCGTGGTCCAGGATCAGGCGCTCGACCAGTCTTCCGATCTCGCACTGCCGATGGCACAGGCGATCTCGGCGGCATGCGACCGCGGTGCCACCGTGTTGTGGATTACCGCGAGCCTCGCGACGCAGTGCACGCAGTTCGTCCAGGCGAACCAGACGTTCCGGCTGGGCGATCACGGGCTGGCGCGGGTGCGGAGGTCACGATGAAGCGCTCGATCTTCGGCGTCTACCAGTTCGACGAGGTCGTGGGCGCAGTTGTCCTGGCCTGCATCGGCGTGTTCGTCGGGATCCTGGTCAATGCCGGCCTGATGAAGGACTGGTTCCAACCCTCCTTCACGCTGCGCATCCTGCTGCCCGACGAGGGCGTTTCGGGGCTGGCGCCCGGGGCGGAGGTCCAGGTGCTGGGTACGCGCGCCGGCGAGGTGCGCCGCATCGTAATCGATCCCAACAACCAGCGCATGCATGCCGTCGCTCGAGTGGAGGATCAGATGCGGCCCTTCATCCGGCGCGATTCGGTGGTCTCGATTCGGCGCCAGTTCGGCGTCGCCGGCGCGGCCTATATCGACATCCAGCGCGGCGTCGGGCCCGAACTCGACTGGTCCTATGCCGTGATCGCCGCGACCACGGAGCGCGCGGCGACCGATACGCTGGGCGCGATGATCGACGAAGTGCGTGCCAAGATCGTGCCCGTGATCGACGACATCCACAAGGCCGTGCAGGCCTTCACCGCCGTCGCCGAGCGCGCGACCGATCCCGCGGGGCCGCTGGAACAGACTCTGGCCTCTGCCGCCGGCATCGCACGCAAGGTCGAGAATGGCCAGGGTCTGGCCGGCCGCCTGATCAGCGACGAGAAGCTGTCGGCCGACCTCGAGGCGACGCTGGTCAGCGTGCGCGAGCTCGCCGCCCAGCTCGAGCGCACCTCCAAGGATCCGCGCATCACCCAGATCCTGGTGAAGACCGATTCCATCCTGACCTCGCTGCAGTCCACCACTCGCAATCTTGCGGCCACGACGCCGCAGATCACCCGCAACGTCCAGGACACGACCGACGCCATGCCGGCCACGCTGCTGCAGGCCCAGATCGCCGCGCGCGAGCTCGAGCTGCTGCTGGGGCAGCTGCGTCACCACTGGCTGTTCGGCGGCAGCAGCGCGCCCGCTCAACCCGGCCGTCGCGCGCCCGCGGTCGAGGTGCGGCCGTGATCCGCCGGCCGCTGGTGCTGTCGTCCCTGGTGGCTCTCGCCGCCTGTGGCGGCGGCACGCCGCCCGACCCTGGTCCGCCACCCGACGTGAAGCTCGATCAGGCCAACAAGGCCGGTACGCAGGCCCTGTCGATGGACCTGCCGAGCGTGGCGGTGCGCCAGTACAAGATGGCGTTGTCGCGCGCCTACGAACGCGACGATGCCGGCGCCATCGGCGACGTCGCCTACAATCTCGCGCTCGCACAGATGAAGGCGGGGGATCCCAAGGCCGCCATCGCCACGGCGCGCGAGGCGCGGGCCGAGCTCGACCGACGGCGCGCCACGGTGCCGTCGGAGCTGATCCTGGTGCAGGCCGCCGCTGCCTATCGCAGTGGCGACCTCGGTGGCGCGACCACGGCCGCCCAGGAAGCGCTCGACAGCGGCGCCAAGGACCCGGACGTCGTGCGGCGCGCCTGGTTCATCCGCGGCCTGGTCGCGGCGGATCGCAACGACGTCGCCAGTCTCGCCCAGGCGATCGCGGCCCTGCCGCCGACCAAGCAAGCGGACCTCGAAGCCGACCGTCAGGAGCTGCAAGGGCGCGCCGCCTTGCTGGCCAACGATCCTGCCGGCGCGCTCACTCTGCTCGAGCAATGCGCCACCAACCGCCAGCAAGCGCTCGACTATCGCGGCATGGCGCGGGCCTTGTCGCTGG
>JAEWIV010000466.1 GCA_023386865.1 Pseudomonadota bacterium | reverse complement strand
ACGGCGCCGCCATCCCCGGCCGCCGTGGCCCCCCGGTCAGGCACCGGACTGTTACTGCTGGGTGATCGTGCGCGCTGCGCCTTGAGCCTCAATCGCGATCGGCCGCGGCTTCTTCTCCTCGGGCAGTTCGCGCTGCAGATCGATGGAAAGCAGGCCGTTCTGCAGCTTGGCGCTCGTCACGCGGACGTGGTCGGCCAGCTGGAAGCGGCGCTCGAAGTCGCGCGCGCCAATGCCGCGATAGAGATACTCGGTAGGCTCGTTGCGGTCGGGATGGCCCCTGCCGGTCACCAGAAGTTCGTCCTCCTTCTGGGTGACGTTGAGCTCGGCCTCGGTGAAGCCCGCCACCGCCATGACGATCCGCCAGGCGTCGTCGGCCGTTTTCTCGATGTTGTAGGGCGGATAGCCGCCGTGGGAAGGCTGGCCGGCCATCGAATCGAGCATGTCGAACACGCGGTCGAAGCCGACGGTGGCCCGATACAAGGGAGCGAAATCGAAGTCGGTACGCATTGTCATCCTCCTCATGAGCGATGGGTTTGCGACCGGCCCCCCGCAGGGCGACCGGCCTTGCGAGGCAGGCCCTTGCGGACCCGCCGGACGTCGATCTAGGAAAAGCCCGCGCGACGTCAAGGTCCCGCCACGCAAAAAAGTCGAAGGCCACTCGAGGCGGCGCGCCTCGCTGTCCAGAGGCAAGATGACGACGCTATGGCCTTGCCTAGACGGTACGGGCACGATGGCGGCTCTACGCGTCATTGGAGGGTCGGATGTCCCGCGGTCCCGTTGCCACCATCGTTCTTGCCGCTGCCCTGCTCCTGTCGACAGGCGCGCTCGCGCAGCAGGAAGTGGCGGGCGCGAGAGATTTCCCCCTGATCAAGCGCTACGAGGGATCGCGCCTGATCGGCTACGAAAACCGCCCCTACGACGCCGTCAAGCTGATTGTCGGCAAGCTGGCGCTGGGCGACAACGGACAGCCCGCCCGCGATTCGGTGCGGGAGCTGGAGGGACGGCACACGAGGCTGCTCTACCTCGCACCACCGGCGCGCAGCTCACTCGAGGTGTTCCGCAACTACGAGAACGAGCTGGCCGCAAAAGGCTTCACCGTCCTGTTCAAGTGCTCGGGCGAGGAGCAATGCGAGTCCTTCGGGGCCGAGATCTACCGAATTCTCTACCCGCCGACCAAGGCACTGCAGAACAACGACCTCTCCAAGGTCGCCTTCAACGTCCCGGCCGAGCCGCACTATTTGGCCGCCACGCTGTCGCGCCCCGAAGGTCCGATCGCAGTCTCCCTGTACGTTGCCGTGGATCGCAGCACCGCCTTTCCGGAAACCAAGGATCGCGTTGCCGTCCTGCTCGACGTCGTCGAGGACAAGCCGATGGAAACGAAGATGGTGACGGTCGACGCCGCGACCATGGCCAAGGACATCGCGGCGACCGGGCGGGTGGCGCTCTACGGGCTGTACTTCGATACCGACAAGGCGGACCTCAAGCAGGAATCGGCGCCGTCGCTCGCCGAGATCGGCAAGTTGCTCAAGGCCCAGCCCGATCTCAAGGTCTATATCGTCGGGCACACCGACAATGTCGGGGGCTTCGACTACAACATGAGCCTGTCGCAGCGGCGCGCCAAATCGGTGGTCGATCAGCTTGTCCAGAACCACGGCATCGCATCGGACCGGCTGAGAGCAGCCGGCGCCGGCATGATCGCCCCGGTCGCCACGAACGACGACGAAGCGGGGCGCGGCAAGAACCGCCGGGTCGAGATCGTCAAGCAGTAGGCGACGCTACGCCGCCTCGGCCAGGATCTTGTCGCTCTCGTTGTCGACCACCACCGCCGTCTCGAAGTAGCGGATGTCGGGTGGCGCGCCGTAGCGCTCGGCGATGTAGGCCTGCCATTGCGGCGTGTATACCGCCTCGGCATCGGCGCGGCTCTTCCAGAGGTAGACTCCGCCGCCGATGCGGCTCTTGTCGTCGAACAGGTAGTACTTGCGGATCAGGCCCTTCATGCCGCGGTACTTCGGCGCCGAGCCCTTGAACAGCTCGGCCGCCTTGGCGGCGTCGACGTCGGCGGGAAGCTTGAAGTTCACGATGGCGGTTATCATGCGGCTACTCCCAAGGCTCTTGCGCCCACCAGCATAGCGAGGTTCAGCCCGCCGCCGCCAGCGCCGGCGGTCCCTTGGTCTCGGCGGCGGCCGCGGCCGCGGCCACCTCCACCGGCGTCGCGGGCGCGGCATGCACCACCACGGCGGCGCCTTCCTTGGCGAACTCGATGCCCATGGCCGGCAGGGTGTTGAACATGCGCTTCACCGCCTCGCGCTGGATGGCGGCGGGATTGCCGGGCTTGGCCGTGAACTTGAAACGGACCAGCAGGGCGTTGTCGGCGATGTCGGCCACGCCCTGCATCTTGAAGGGGGCGAGGATGTCGGCCTTGATCGCGGGGACCTCCATCATGTCCGCACCGATCTTCTTGGCCGCCTTGCGCAGCTTCTCGATGTCGGTGTCGCGGGCGAAGCGCAGGTTGAACTTCACCGTGATCCAGTCGCGGCTGAAGTTGGTGATCTGGCCGAGCTGGCCGAACGGGATGGTGTGGACCTGCCCGTTCTGGTGGCGCAGCTTGATCGAGCGCAGCGTGAAGCCCTCGACCGTTCCCTTGGCCTTGCCGCAGTCGATGTACTCGCCGACGCGGAACGCATCGTCGGACAGGTAGAAGATGCCCGAGACGATGTCCCTCACCAGCGTCTGGCTGCCGAACGAGATGGCGATGCCGAAGACCGATGCGCCGGCGATCAGCGGCGTGATGTTCACACCGAACGATTCGAGCGCGATCATCACCGCCACGACGGTGATCAGGACCGCGCCCGTGACCCGCAGCAGCGGCATCATGGTGCTGATGCGCGACGCCGGTGGGGCCGTGGCGTCGCCGTCGGCAATGGCCTCGGCGGCGCTCTTGTTCTTGCGCGCCATGTAGGGATCGGTCGCGTACTTGAACAGCTCCCACAGCACGAAGGCCGCGAACAGCGTGAAGCCGGCGGTGCGGGACGAGCGCGTGATCTGGTCCCATTGGGCCTCGTCGGCGAGCCCCAGGACCTGGACGACCCAGCTTTCGGCGATCGTGACGCCGACGCCGATCAGCACGGCGACGCGCACGCAACGCGCCACGACGTCGGGCAGCTTGGGCGTGTCGCTGGCCGGCGTGCGGCCAAGGAGTTGCGAATCGAGCCGGCGCACGAAGGCCTGCATCAGGGTCTCGAACATCAGCACGGCGACCACGAGGACGAGCGTGAGCAGCATGGCCGTCCCGACATGGGTCAGGCCCGAAACGGCGCCGTAGATCTGGGTGAGGCCGAGAATCAGGAAGAACGTCGTGGCGACCGGGACCCAGTTGCGGCCGACGATGCCGGCCAGGGGTGCGGCTTGGCCGAGCCCGCCCAGCCATTGCGCAGCGGCCTCCTTCGAGCTGCGCACCAGCCAGACGAAGACCGAGACGTAGATCGCGGTGACGATCACCTGGTAGGCGCCGATGGCGGCAATCGGCGTCTGGATGGCCACCAGCACCTGACCAAGCACGCGGCCCAGGATGATCATCAGCATCACCAGCTCGATACGGGCGTACATGGCGCGCGCATCGTGGTCGGCAACCTCGCACAGCCTGGCCTGCGGCAGCGCCGGACGCATCACGATGAGGAACAGCAGTACATAGAGGCGCCAGTAGAAGATGCCGTCGAGGATGGCGGCCGCCAGCCTGTCCTGGCCGGTCGGGCCGGCGAACCAGGCGCCGATGGCGGCATTGCAGATCACCCAGACGGCGAGGACCCCGATCCCATCGAGCACCGCCAATCCGACCAGGTTCATCAGCGAGCGCAGGCCCTGCTCCGGACCGGCGTTGGCGGCAAGGCGATGGCGGAAGCGGGTCATCAACGCGCGCAGGACCGCCTCGGCGGCGAGAGCCACCGCAGCGATCAGACCTAGCAGCAGAAGGAAGGTCGAGGTACTGCGCCCGCCCGCCGCGCTTTGGTCCAGCAGGCCGGGAATGGAGCCGAGCTTGGCGCCAAGCGCCGGCAGCGCGCGCGCGACATTGCCGGCGCGTTCGATGAAGAGGGCGAAGGGGCCGGGACCGTCGGGCAGCGGCGTGCGCACGATGGAGGGTGGCGGAACCTTGCCTTTGGCCTTGGGGCTCGAAGCGGCGGCGGGCGCTGTAGCGGGCGGGGGCGTCGGCGCCTCGGGCGCTCCTTCCGCCTTGAGCTTTTCGGTGACGGAATTGCTGATGGCCTCGACCAGCGCGTTGAACTGCTCCGGCGTCATGCCGGCCGGGGGTGCCGCCGGCGTCTGGGCACCTGCGCCCGCTGCGCCGAGGCAAAGGACAATCGCCAGAATTGCCGCGCCGATGGCTCGCATGGAAGTGGGCATGTCGTTCCCCTCTCACCGCCCGCGCCTGCAAGCATGGTCAGGCGTTTACCTAGGGCGGCCTTGTCGACCACTTGTGTCGGATTGTATCTTCCATTGGAAATTGAACTTCAAGTGCAAATATGGCCATCCCGCGAAGGGCTCAGGGCTGAGGACGCTTCTCTTCGACGCCCCAAAGCAAGACAAAGCCGATCACCAGGAAGAACAGCACGCAGGCCACGCCCAGGCGATTCGATTGCGTCGCGGTGGTGACGATGCCGATGGCGAGCGGCGCCATCCAGGCGGTCGCCCGGCCCGACAGGGCGAACAGGCCGAAGAACTCGCCGACCATGCCCGGCGGCGCCAGCCTGCCGATCATGGTGCGGCTCGCCGCCTGCATCGGCCCCATGCAGAAGCCCAGCAGAAGGGCGAAGGCCATGAACACCTTCTCCTGCAGCGAGCCGAAGAGACCGCGCGTGGGCGACAATTCGGGCGCGGGCACGACGAACAGCACGCCTTGCTTGCTGAGGCTGACGATGCCGATCGTGGCGATGATCACGCCGAGCACGGCCAACTGCACCGTGCGCTTGCTGCCGATCCGGTCGTCGAGGCGGCCGCCGAGGAAGGCCCCGGGGATGGCGAAGATCGTCACGATGATGCCGAAGATCCCGATGGTCACCGTATCCCAGCCGAAGATCGCTGCGGCGTAGACGCCGCCGAAGGCGATGATGGCGGCGAGCCCGTCGTTGTAGAGCATGAAGGCGATCAGGTAGAGCAGCACGTTGCGGTAGTGGCGCAGCTTCAGCACCGTGTGCAGCAGGGCCCGGCCGCCGCCGCGCGCGGCCTCGGCGAGCGACATCCGCCGCGGCAGGCTGCCGTCGGGCGTGAACAGGAACATCGGGATCACGAATATCGCGAGCCACACCGCCGAGGCGGGCCCGACCAGCCGCTCGACCGTGTAGGTCTGCGGATCGAGCCCGAACAGCGGCCGGTCGTCGGAGGCAAGACCGAACATCGACGGCCGGCTGACGATCAGCACGGCGAACAGGGCGAGCAGCCCACCGCAATAACCCAAGCCCCAGCCGAACCCGCTCAGCCGGCCCATGCGCTCGTGCGACACGATGGAGGGCAGCAGCGCGTTGTTGAACACGATCGACATTTCCGCGCCGATCGTGGCGACCACGACCGCCCAGCTGATCAGCGACACGAGATCAGGCCGGTGCGGATAGGCCCACCACAGGGCGATGCAGCCCGCCGCGACCAGGAACTGGAAGAACAGGACGTAGGGTTTGCGCCGGCCGCCGGCGTCGGCCATGGCGCTGAGGAAAGGGCTGAGGATCGCAATCAACACGCCCGAGGTCGATTGGGTGAAGGCCCACTCGGCCTGGCCCTTGACCGGATCGCCGATCATGACGTTGGCGAAGTACTGTCCGAAGATGAAGGTGGTGACGACGGTGAAGAAGGGCTGGTTGGCCCAGTCGAACAGGGCCCAACTGAATTGGCCGAGCTTGGAGGCCTCCTTGGGTCCGCCGGTCGAAGCCTCGGTCATCACAATGTCCTTATCCACGAATGCCTGCAGGCAGCCGTAACCAGCCGCTTGTCGTCAGTCAGCAGCGCCGCATCGAGTGCCTCGGCCCACGCCCGGTAAGTCGCGTCGTAGGCACTCACATCGTCGCGAAGGTCCCCAACCCCTTGCAGCGGGTAATGATGAGGATGTCGACGCATGGTAAAGAGCGCGAGATCGCCCAGCAGGATCCGGCCATGATCCGCGTCGAGCTCGCCTGCCGACACGTATCTGCGCAACACCTGGGTGACCTCGACATCGATCAGTTGAGGTGCGTGCAGTTCCTCATGCCTTTCGAACATCCGTGCCTGGATCGACTGCGCCGCCGGCGTTCGCAGCAACAACTCGACCACAGCCGACGCATCGACAACGATCAACGACCGTCACGCTCGGCGCGAACTGGGTCGACTGGCACGGAAACAGGCGCGCGCCGCTCCAATCGGGCCTTCATTTCCTCGATCGTCGGCTGCTCGGCAACGTTACGGATCTGCTGCAGCAGATAGTCGGACAACGACACGCCCGCGAGCGCCGCACGAGACCTCAGCTTGCGGTGCAGCGTATCGGGAACGTTGCGGACCTGAATCATCGTCGACATGCGAAAATGATAATTGCATGTGCGGCCATGTCAAAGCGCGGCCGCCCTTGCGGGCAGTTGGCTTATTGCCTCGCGGTTGGTCGGCGAAAACGTCCTCTCCATCGCCAGCCGCCAAGGCAGCCAGAGCTGGGCGACGTGCTCCGCCGGATCGAGGGTGGCGACGGTCGCGCTGTCGACCCGGAAGCCGAACACGTGCTCGGTATTGTGCGTCACGTCGGGCGCATACCTGGCGCGCCATTGCGGCCAGATCTCGTAACGATTCACGTGATGCCAATCGGTCAGCGCGCCGGCGGTGAGTCCCGTCTCCTCCAGGAGCTCGCGCCGTGCCGTGGCTTCGAGGTCGGGATCGTCGGGCTCGCGAGATCCGGTCACCGACTGCCACATGCCCGCCTGGCTTGCCCGTTCGAGCAGCAGCACCTCGAGCTGCCGCGTGTAGACCACCACCAGCACGGATTCGGGGATCTTGTAGGCCATGGCGCACCATAGCCCGAACATTGACTCCCTGCCCCCCGACGCTATGGTCCGGCCACACTTCGAGGGGACCGATGAGCAAGCAGCTTGAGACCGCCATCGACGCGGCATGGGAGAAGCGCGACGGCATCAACAGCGCCACCAAGGGCGAGGTTCGAGACGCGGGGGGGGGCCCCCGCGCCGGGCCGCCCCCCCG
>JAEWIV010000461.1 GCA_023386865.1 Pseudomonadota bacterium | reverse complement strand
CTTCAGCTCCGTCCTGCGCCTCGTGCCGCCCGGTTCGAGCGCCGCGCGCGGCGCCGAAGCCGGCCTGCGCGGCGAGCTGCCTCCGGCTGCCGCTCCGGTCTCTCCTCCTGCACCGGCTGGTCCACCGAAGAGTGGCGGCCGGAAGTAGCGTCGTCGCCAACCCTGATGTAAGAGCCCGTATATAATGAATCGACTCCTCGCCCTGGTTCTCCTCGTGCTGGCCGGCGGCGCCGCCGCCCAGCAACAACCGCAGCCGTCGACTCCCTATTACCCCGCACCGCCGCCGGCCCAGGCGCCGACCGTGCAGCAGGGGGCGCCGACCGGCGGGCTGACCTCGCCCTTGCCGGCGAGCATCCCCAAGATCGACCGCACCGAGATCGCATCGGATGCCGAGGCCCAGCTCTTCGCCGATGCGCGCAAGATCTCCTGGGGCCGCTACGCCAAGATCAAGGGCGCCAAGCCGGGTGAGGTCGGCGTCACGCGGCAGGGCAATGTCTGGATCGTGAAGGGCCGCATCGACAGCGTGGCGCCGGGCAGCGAAGGCGACTGGGCGTCGGTCGACGGCGTCGTCGAGAAGATCGCGCCGGGCCTGGTGCAGATCAGGGGCGAGGTCGCCTTCCGCGTCGCCAAGGTCGAGAAAGGCACGCCGTGCAAGGTGGCGGGCTTGCTGAACTTCAAGCGCTCGGGCAAGTCGCAGGTCTGGCGCCTGGCCGAAGGCGACAATCCCTGCGACGGCATGCGCGAGGGCTTCGACCTGGTCTACGAGAAACCGGTCGAGAAGAAGCCCGTGCCGGCCCAGCCCAAGCGGAGCTGACGGGCGCGATGGCATCTCCGCTCGAGGGCTCGCGCCGCCTCATGAATCGGGCGGGGTACCCTCGGTCCGGATCCTGAGGATTTCGTTGCGCGCCAGCTCGTCGGCGCGCTCGTTCTCCGGATGGCCGCTATGGCCCTTCACCCAGCGCCACTCGACGTGGTGCGTCGCGCGGGCGGCGTCGAGGCGCTGCCACAGCTCGATGTTCTTGACCGGCTTCTTGTCGGCGGTGCGCCAGCCGTTCTTCTTCCAGCCGTGGATCCACTTGGTGACGCCGTCCTTTACATAGACGCTGTCGGTCCAGAGCCGCACCTTGCACGGCCGTTTCAGCGCCTCCAGCCCCCTGATGGCGGCCATCAGTTCCATGCGGTTGTTGGTCGTGTCCGGATCGCCGCCCGACAATTCGCGCTCGCGGTTGCCCAGCCTCAGGATGGCGCCCCAGCCGCCCGGCCCCGGGTTTCCGCTGCAGGCGCCGTCGGTGAAGATCTCGACCTGGGGCTCGCTCACAGCCCGTAATCCGCGATCGACGCGATGCCGCGATGGAAGCGCAGCTTGGCGAGGTATTCCTGCGGGTCCTTGCGCTTGACCAGGGCGTCGGGCGGCGTGTGCACCCAGTCGTAGAGCCTGGTCAGCAGGAAGCGCAGCGCCGCGCCGCGCGCCAGCAGCGGCAGCATCTTGCGCTCGTCGGCCTGGAGCGGGCGCACGCTCTCGTAGCCCTGCAGGAGGGCGCGCCCCTTGGTGGCGTTGAACGACTTGTCGGCCTCGAAGCACCAGGCGTTGAGGCAGATCGCGACGTCGTAGGCGAAGGCGTCGTTGCAGGCGAAGTAGAAGTCGATCAGCCCCGACAGCCTGTCGTGCAGGAAGAGCACGTTGTCGTTGAACAGGTCGGCATGGATGACGCCCGACGGCAGCCCGGTCGGCCAGCCGGCCTCGAAGAAATCGATCTCCGCCCCGAGCTCCGCTGCGAGCGGCGCGTCGATGTGGCGGCGCGAGCCTTCGTACAACGGCCGCCATCCCGCGACCGACAGGGCATTGGGCCGCTTGAGCTCGAAGTCACGGCCGGCCAGGTGCAGGGCGGCGAGCGCTTCGCCGACCTGCCCGCAGTGGCTGAGCGTCATGCGACGCGGCCACAGCCCCTGCAGGAAGGTCGTGATGGCGGCCGGCCGTCCCGCCAGGGTGCGCAGCGCCTTGCCGTCGCGGCCGTGGATCGGTCGTGGGCAATTGATGCCGCGGGCGGCGAGATGATCCATCAGGCCGAGGAAGAACGGCAGGTCCTTCGGGTCGACGCGCTTTTCGTAGAGCGTGACGAAGTAGGGGCCCTTGGTGGTGGTCAGCAGGTAGTTGGAGTTCTCGACCCCTTCGGCAATACCCTTGAAGGACTCGGGCTCGCCGATGTCGTATTCGGCGAGGAAGGCTTCCAGCTCGGCGTCGCTGACTTCGGTATAGACCGCCATCAAGCCACCAGCGCGCGGGGCAGCTTGAACACGACGCTCTCCTCGGTCGTCCGTACTTCCTCGACCGTGACGTCGTAGCGCTCGCGGCAGGCGGCGATGAGCTCGTCGACCAGCGTCTCGGGCGCGGAGGCGCCGGCGGTGATGCCGAGCCGGCTGGCGCCGGCCAGCCAGTCCCAGTCCATGTCGGCGGCGCGCTGCACCAGGCGCGACTTGCGGCAGCCGTAGTTCGCCGCGACCTCGACCAGTCGCATGGAGTTCGAGGAGTTGGGGGCGCCGATCACCACCAGGGCGTCGCACTTGGGCGCGATCGCCTTGACCGCGGCCTGGCGGTTGGTGGTGGCGTAGCAGATGTCCTCCATCTTCGGCCCCTGGATCGCCGGGAAGCGGCGGCGCAGCGCCGTCACGATGCCGATCGTGTCGTCGACCGACAGCGTGGTCTGCGTGGCATAGGCGAGGTTGCCCGGATCGGGAACCTCCAGCATCTCGGCCTGCGCCACGTCCTCGACCAGCAGCACCGCGCCGGCCGGCAGCTGGCCCATCGTGCCGATGACCTCGGGATGGCCGGCATGGCCGATCAGGACGACGGTGCGTCCCGAGGCGTGATGGCGCTCGGCTTCGCGATGGACCTTGGAGACCAGCGGGCAGGTGGCGTCGACATAGAGCAGTTTGCGGCGGCCCGCCTCGGCCGGCACGGCTTTCGGCACGCCGTGCGCGGAGAACACGACCGGCCGGTCGTCCGGCACCTCGGCGAGCTCGTCGACGAAGATCGCGCCCTTGGCCTCGAGGTTCTCCACGACATAGCGATTGTGCACGATCTCGTGACGGACATAGACCGGCCGGCCGTAGCGCTCGATGGCGCGCTCGACGATCTGGATGGCGCGATCGACGCCGGCACAGAAGCCGCGAGGACTGGCGAGCAGGATTTTCAGCGGTTTCTTCGGCGGGCTCATGCGGAACGTTCTGCCCGCTCGCTTGCGGGCGTCTTGACCATTGCCTAGAGTCCGCTCGAACAGTTTTGCAGCAACGGACTAGGCGGCGGCACCGTAACAAAGCCGCCGCAACGGGGAAAGCAACATGACCGAGCCGGTTGTCGCGGTGCGCGACGGAACCCACAAGGCCCTGGCCAAGATCGCGTCATGACCGGCGGAAAATTCGTCGTCTTCGCGCCAGCTCTGATGGCCCTGACGCTGGCTGGCTGCGGCGGCGGCAGCTCGTCCGACGCGTCCTATTTCTGTCCGGAGCCGTTCACGGTGCAGGACGCCGGGCGCCTCACCCATTTCAAGGAGGGGCCGGGCCGCGATCCGCGCGACATCGCCTACGAGGCGTCGATCATCGGCGCGGCGACCAAGTGCTCGCTGAGCCGCAGGCAGATCGACGTGACGCTGTTCCTGCGCATCTCGGCCAGCGCCGGCCCGTCGGTCGGCGCCGGCCGGACCAGCGTTCCCTATTTCGTGCGCGTGCTCGACTCCGCCAACAACGTGGTCCAGAGCCAGGAGTTCAATGCCGACTTCCGGCTGACGTCGGGCAGCCCGCGCGGCTCGTCGCAGGAGGAGCTGACGCTCGCGATCCCGCGCGATGGCGCCTATCGCATCGCCGTCGGCCTCAAGCCCACGGTCGAAGAGCTGAACTACAACCGGCGTGGCCGCCAGCCCTAGATCGTCGAGCGGCTCTCAAGCACGAGATTATTTCGTGATCGGCCTGAGCCAGGTTCGTTCCTCGCTCAGGATGAAGCGCTCGCGCTCGGCGAACTCGAAGTTCGCCTTGCCCGCCGGGTCGGCCTTGATGCGCGCGCGATAGGCCTCGTAGGCGGCGAGGCTCTCGAACGAGATCAGCGCGTGGGCGATGTTGTTGGTGCCTTCGTGCGGCATGAAATAGCCCAAAAGGTCGCCGCCGCAAGCCGGGATGATGGTGAGCCAGTTCCTGGCATAGGTCTCGAATGCCGCGCGCTTGAACGGGTCGATGACGTAGCGGATGGCGCAGGTCACGGTCATGCAAGTCTCCGATCGATGAGGACGCGACGTTAGCCGGCGAAGCCTGGTCCATGTTTCGGCCAGTGCCGAAGGCTTGACAGTCCCCGATCGCCGGCGCTGCATGCGCGCCATCATCACGTGTGACGTACGGAGGATCGCTTGAGTGCCTATGCCGAACGTCTGGAGGCCTTGGCGGCCGAGGCCGCCGACCGCTGCACGACCTGCGGCAAGTGCTTCGAAGCCTGCCCGACGGCGCGCGAGATCGGTTTGGATGCCGGCGCCGCCAGGGAGCGCGTCGGCGAGCTCCTGGCCCTGACCCGCGGCGAGGCCCCGGCCGACGGCTTGCAGCAGTGGCTGGGCGCCTGCGACGGCAGCGCGCGCTGCACCGCGGCCTGCCCCGAAGGCATCAACGTCCGCCAGTGGGTGACCATCGCCAAGATGAAGGCGCTCGAGGCGACGCGCGCCCGCGAGGTCGGCGCGAGCGCGGCCGCCAACCGCTTCCGCCACATGGCCCAGGCCGTGCGGCTGCTCGCCAGCATGCAGCTGCCGTCGGAGACCTTGAAGAAGATCCTCGCCCCGGCCGAGCGGCGCACCGCCGACGTGCTGTTCTACACGGGTTGCAACGTGCTGCGCACGCCGCACATCGTTCTGAACGTCATGGACATCCTCGATGCGCTCGCGCTCGACTTCGACGTCGTCGGCGGCACCGCCCATTGCTGCGGCGTGTACCAGTTCCAGGAGGCCGACCTGCCGACCTACGAGCGCATGGGCCATCGGACCTTCCAGCGCTTTGGCCAGTCCGGCGCCGGCAAGGTCCTGACCTGGTGCCCGACCTGCACCAAGAATTTCGACGAGCTGGAGAAGGACGTCGAGGAGCCGTCCTTCGACCTCGGCCACGTCAGCGAATTCCTCGCCGCCAATCTCGATGCCTTGAAGGCGCGCTTCGTCGCCGGCCAGCCGAAGCGGCGCGTGGTGATCCACGAGCATCTCGGCATCGGCGCCACGGTGGCCTCGATCCGCAGGCTGCTGGCCGCCGTGCCCAACCTCGAACTGCTCGAGCTGCCGCAGGACTCCGGCTTCTCCTACGCCTGCGGCGGCCAGGCCGCCAAGTTCAAGGAGCGCGAGCAGGCGATCCATCGCGGTCTCGCCGAGGGCGCGGTCGCGGCCGGCGCCGACACCATCGTCACCATGTACCATTCCTGCCATCGCGCGCTCGCCGGCGCCGAGGCGGTCTACCCGCAGCTCAAGGTCGTGAACTTCACCGACGTGCTGGCCGAGGCGCTGGGCCGCGGCGGGCATCCCGACTACTACCGCCTCTACAAGCAGGGCGGCGCCATGGACGAGGCGGTGAGTGCCGCCCGCCGCTTCCTGCAGGACAACGGCGTGCGGGTCGACGAGGCGTCGGTGGCGTCGCTCACCGCCGACATCTTCAACGAGACGGGATTGGCAGGCTCGCGCGAGGCTTTCGCCAAGGCTTTCACCGAACTGGCGAAGGAACCGAGCTGACTGTCCAATCCGGGGGAACCCTTGCCAAGCGCTGCCGCCGATCTGGTGCGAACGATCCAGCGAGCTGAATCTCATCTTGAGCGAAATCCTGCCATCTACCGCGTAGTTCGCGCGTCGCCTTCACGCCAGTCGTTCGCCAAGCGTACGTGCCAGAGTGATCGAGGGACGCCGTGTCTGAGCGATCGAGCGTCGGCCGCGTGCGAGTTGCCGCAGCGACCGGATCAAGACGGCCGGTATTAGTTGGTTCGGAAGGATGAACGACGACGTCTGGCTCTTCTCCTACGGTACGCTTCAGCAGGAGGACGTGCAGCTCGCCACCTTCGGCCGGCTGCTCGAAGGCCGCGCCGACGCGCTGCCGGGCTATGCCACGGTGCCGCTCGAGATCACCGATCCGGACGTCATCGCCACCAGCGGCAAGAAGTTCCACACCATGGCGAGGCCCTCGTGCAATCCGGCCGACGAGGTTTCCGGCGTTGTCTTTCGCATCACGCCGGCCGAGCTCGCCGCTGCCGACACCTACGAGGTCTCCGACTACAAGCGCATCGCGGTCCGGCTGAAGTCGGGGATGGAAGCCTTCGTCTACGTCGGCGCCTGATTACTTCTCCTTGACCGACAGCACCGCCCACGCGGCATCGGCGAAGAAGCGGATATGGTCCGAGAGGTCGCCGGTGAAGCGGCCGTAGACCTTGTAGGTCGCGGCCTGCATGACCACGCCGATCGCCGAGGCGGCGGCGAGGTCGACATTGCGCTTGGGGATCTCGCCGGCCTTCATCGCCTGCGCGATGACGTCGCGCACGACGGCCACCGGATTGGCCATGCCGTCGGGCACCTGGATCAGGAATAGGTGCTGGTTCAGCAGGTGATAGGCGAACAGCGTCCAGTCGCGGTCGGCCCATTCGCAATAGCAGCGCACGATCGCTTCGATCTTGGCGCGCAATCCCTTGGCCGGGCGGTGCGCCTCGGCGAGCGCCTCGGCCAGGCCCTTGTGGTGGCGCAGGAAGAGATCGAGCGCCAGCTGCTCCTTGCTCGGGAAGTAGCGGTAGATCGTGCCCTCGGCCACCGAGGCCGCCATGGCGATCTCCTTGGTCGTGGTCTCCGCCACGCTGCGCGCCACGAACAGCGTCAGCGCCGCGCGTTCGAGGCGCGCCTTGGTTTCTTCAGCCTTGCCCATGTTGGCCAGTCTATGAGGGAGCGCTCACTTGGCAAAGCCGCGTCCACCGCCGGCTCGCAGAACCAGCGCCAGTCGAGTGTCCAATCGCCGGCCGGAGCGGGGATGGGCGAAGCTTCGCTTTGCACGTCGAGGAAGACGGTGAAGGCACGACGGATATGCATGCGACCCTCCTTGGAAATGAGCGCATGCTCATTTTATAAGTGAGTAATCACTTAATTTCAAGAGGCTTCTAAGCGTCGGATATGTCACGGGTTTTCCCGGTGGACGCCGCCGGGGAGGCCACCTAAGGTCGCCGGAACCCAGACGATCCCTGTGGGAGAGACCGTCTCTCGAAGACGGCGCCGAAGGAGCAACCGGCCCCGGAAACTCTCAGGCAAACGGACCGCAGGAGGATGGGTCTCTGGAAAGCGGCGGACTCTCGAATGAGAGCACGCCCACCGACGAAGTAAGCCGGATTGCTCCGGCGAATCTTTCAGGTCTCCGGACAGAGGGGGTCGCAAGGCGGCGCAGCTTTTGCGTCGGACGATGCGACTCTGGAGATCTAATTGGCCGACGCCCTCAAACGCACACCGCTCTACGACCTTCACCGCGAGCTCGGCGCGCGCCTCGTGCCGTTCGCCGGCTACGAGATGCCCGTCCAGTACCCGACCGGGATCCTGGCGGAGCACGCGCAGACGCGCACGGCGGCCGGCCTGTTCGACGTCTCGCACATGGGCCAGGTGCGGCTGACCGCGAAGGGGGGACACAACGCGGCCAAGGCGATCGAGACGCTGGTGCCGGGCGACATCGCCGGCCTGCAGCCCGGCCAGCAGCGCTATACGCAACTTACCAACGACACCGGCGGCATCCTCGACGACCTGATGATCACCAGCACGGGCGATCACCTGCTGATGGTGTTCAACGCCGCCTGCAAGGACGCCGATCTCGCGCACGTGCAGAAGCACCTCGCCGCGAGCTGCGAGATCGAGCCGATGTTCTCCCGTGGGCTTCTGGCGCTGCAGGGACCGCAGGCCTCGCAGGTGCTGGCGCGTCTGGCGCCGCAGGTCGCGTCGATGAAGTTCATGACCGGCGCCTTCTTCGTGATCGACGGCGCGCGCTGCTACATCACGCGCTCGGGCTACACCGGCGGCGACGGCTTCGAGATCTCGACGCCCAACGACGCCACCGAGGCGATCGCCCGCAAGCTCCTGGCCAACCCGGAGGTCAAGCCGATCGGGCTCGGCGCGCGCGATTCGCTGCGCCTCGAGGCCGGCCTCTGCCTCTACGGCCACGACATCGACACCACCACGACGCCCATCGAAGCGGGCCTGCTGTGGAGCATCGGCAAGGAGCGCCGCACGCAGGGCGGCTTTCCTGGTTCTGCCGTCATCCAGAAGCAGATCGCCGAGGGCGCGTTGCGCCGCCGCGTCGGCCTGCTGCCCGAGGGCAAGGCGATCGCCCGGGAGGGCGCGGAAATCGCCATCGCCGGCAAGACCGTCGGCAAGGTCACGTCGGGCGGCTTCGCGCCCACGCTCGGGCGCGCCGTCGCCATGGGCTATGTCGAGCGCGCGGCCTTGCCCAGTGGATCGGCAGCCAACGGCACCAAGGTCGACCTTGTGGTGCGCGGCAAGCCGGTGCCGGCCGAGATCGTGCCCATGCCCTTCGTCAAACACGCCTACTACCGCGGATAGGAGTTTTAGATGGCCGAGACCAAGTACACCGAGGAGCACGAGTGGATCCGCGTCGAAGGCGATGTCGGCACCATCGGCATCACCCAGTATGCCCAGGAGCAGCTGGGCGACGTGGTGTTCGTCGACGTGCCGCAAGCCGGCCGCAAGGTCGCCAAGGGCGAGGCTTGCGCCGTGGTCGAATCGGTGAAGGCCGCGTCCGACATCTACGCGCCGGTGACGGGCGAGGTGGTCGAGGCCAATCCCGCGCTCGCCGATTCGCCGGGCGACGTCAATGCCGAGCCGATGGGCAAGGGCTGGTTCTTCAAGATCAAGCTTTCAGACAAGGGCGAGCTTTCCGGCCTGATGGACGAGGCCGCCTACAACGACTTCGTGAAGACCCTGGGCTGATCATGCGCTACCTCCCCCTCACGCCGACCGATCGCCGCGACATGCTGGCGGCCGTCGGCGCCAAGTCGGTCGATGAATTGTTCAAGGACGTGCCGGTCTCGGCGCGGTTGCCCGGCAAGGTCGCGGGCCTGCCCGACCATCTCGGCGAGCTCGAAGTCGATCGCGCCTTCCAGGGCTTTGCCGCCAAGAACGTCTCGCCTTCCACGGCGCCGTTCTTCATCGGCGCCGGCGCCTATCGCCATCATGTGCCGTCGACCGTTGACTACATGATCCAGCGCGGCGAGTTCCTGACCTCCTACACGCCGTACCAGCCCGAGATCACCCAGGGCACGCTGCAGTACCTGTTCGAATTCCAGACCCAGGTCAGCCTCCTGACCGGCATGGAGGTGGCCAACGCCTCGATGTACGACGGCTCGACGGCCGCGTCCGAAGCCGTGCTGATGGCCAACCGCATCACGCGCCGCACCAAGGCGCTGATCTCAGGCGGGCTGCATCCGCACTATCGCAACATCATCGAGACCACCGCGCACTGGCAGGGCTATAGCGCTGTCGCCGGCGCGGCCGATCCCGAAGGCCTGGAGGACCTGATCGCCCAGGTCGACAAGGAGACCTCCTGCGTCGTCGTGCAGAACCCGAGCTTTTTCGGCCATGTGCGCGACTTCGCCAAGCTCGCCGCCGCCTGCCACGCCGCCGGCGCGCTGCTGATCGTGGTCGTCACGGAGGTCGTGTCGCTGGGCCTCATCAAGCCGCCGGGCGAGATGGGCGCCGACATCGTGGTCTGCGAGGGCCAGTCGATCGGCAATGGGCTGGGCTTCGGCGGTCCTTACGTCGGCCTGTTCGCCACCCGCGACAAATACGTGCGCCAGATGCCAGGCCGCCTGGTCGGCGAGACGGTCGATGCCGACGCCAAGCGCGGCTTCGTGCTGACCTTGAGCACGCGCGAACAGCATATCCGCCGCGAGAAGGCGACCTCCAACATCTGCACCAACGCGGGCCTCTGCGCGCTCGCCTTCACGGTGCACCTCACCTTGCTGGGCGAGGCGGGCTTTCGCCGACTGGCCGAGCTCAACCATGCCAAGGCGAGCGAGCTTGCCGATCGCGTCGCCGCGTTGCCCGGCGTGAAGCTGTTGAACGACAGCTTCTTCAACGAGTTCACCCTGCGCCTGCCCAAGCCGGCCGCGCCGGTGGTCGAGGCGCTGGCCGAGCGCCGCATTCTGGCGGGCGTGCCGGTGTCGCGGCTGATCCCTGACGATCCTTCCGTCGCGAACCTTCTTCTGTTGGCCGCGACCGAGACAGCGACCGAGGCGGGTATGGGCCCGCTGATCGGCGGCCTGAAGGAGGTGCTGTGATGGTCCAGTCGCTCGACCGCTCCCAGGGCCGTAGTGGCGGCATCGCCGTCGGCGCCCCTGACAAACCGACCTTCACCGGCAACCGCGCGCTGCAGATCGAGGAGCCTCTGATCTTCGAGATGGGCCAGCCCGGCCGCTGCGGCGTCGACCTGCCGGAACCGCCCAAGGTGAAGGATCGTCTCAACGGCCTGAAGCGGGCCGGCGAGATCGGCCTGCCCGGCCTTTCCGAGCCGCAGGTGGTGCAGCACTACACGCGGCTCAGCCAGAAGAACTACGCCATCGACATGGGCGTCTATCCCCTGGGCTCGTGCACCATGAAGCACAACCCGCGCATCAACGAGAAGGTGGCGCGTCTGCCCGGCATCGGCGACCTGCATCCCCTGCAGCCGGTCTCGACCGTGCAGGGTGCGCTCGAGTTGATCGACCGTCTGGCGCTCTGGCTGAAGACCCTGACCGGCATGCCGGCCGTGGCGATGTCGCCGGCCGCCGGCGCGCACGGCGAGATGTGCGGCATGATGGCGATCGCCGCTGCCCTCGAGGCGCGCGGCGAGCGCGCCAAGCGCAAGGTCGTGCTAGCGCCGGAATCGGCGCACGGCACCAATCCGGCGACGGCGGCGGCGCTCGGTTTCACCGTCAAGCCGATCCCGGCCAACGATCGCGGCCGCGTCGACCTGACCGCGTTGAAGGCAGCGCTGGGCCCCGACGTGGCGGCGATCATGCTGACCAATCCCAACACCTGCGGCCTGTTCGAGAACGAGATCGTCGAAATCTCGCGCGCCGTGCACGAGGCGGGCGCCTTCTTCTACTGCGACGGTGCCAACTTCAACGCCATCGTCGGCCGCGTGCGGCCGGGCGACCTCGGCATCGACTGCATGCACATCAATCTGCACAAGACCTTCTCGACGCCGCATGGCGGCGGCGGGCCTGGAGCAGGTCCGGTGGTGCTGTCGGCGGCTCTGGCGCCCTATGCGCCCTATCCCTGGATCGTGAAGGACGGCGACAAGTGGCGCGTCGCCGAGGACGGCGCCCGGGTCGACGGCAAGCCGCTGGGACGGCTGAAGGCGTTCCACGGCCAGATGGGCATGTTCACGCGGGCGCTCAGCTACATCATGAGCCACGGCGCCGACGGCCTGAAGCAGGCGGCCGAGGACGCCGTGCTGTCGGCCAACTACGTGATGGCCTCGCTGAAGGACGTCATGACGCCGGCCTTCGAGGGCCCGTGCATGCACGAGGCGCTGTTCGATGACGGCTTCCTCAAGGACACCGGCGTCAGCACCCTCGACTTCGCCAAGGCGATGATCGACGAAGGCTATCACCCCATGACCATGTACTTCCCGCTGGTGGTGCATGGCGCATTGCTGATCGAGCCGACCGAGAGCCAGGCCAAGGAGGACCTCGACCTGTTCATCGGCGCCCTGCGCTCGCTGGCCGAGCGCGCCAAGAGCGGAACCGCGGCCGAGGACTTCAAGGCCGCCCCGCGGTTCGCCCCGCGCCGTCGCCTCGACGAGACGCTTGCCGCCCGCAAGCCCGTGCTGCGCTGGCGTCCGTCGAACAATCCGCCGGAAGGCGATCCGATGAAGCAGGCGGCCGACTGAAGCGCCGTTTGCCGTTCAGGCCGCCGAGATTGAGCTGTGCCGGATAGCCGCGGCCCTTGCCGTAGCGATCGAAAGCGACGAGCGCCGTCCGGGTCTCTTTTTCGGTGATCGCGGCGCACTGAATGTTTGCGACCGTCAGGAATTCGTCGACGTCGGTCGCTGCTTGCTCGATCGTCGCGTGGCGCACGCGGCAGATGCCGAGCACGGCTTCGAAGATCGTACTGGGCGAGGTCGCGCGGACGTCGCTGCGCTCCAGGGCATCGGCGAAAACGGCGGCTTCCGGCTCGCCGTTCACGATGGCGACGATGGCCGAGGCGTCGACGAACATCAGCCGGCGTCGCTCAGGTCGTCGTAGAACTTGTTGTCGGCCTGCAGACCCGTGGGCGGCCGCTTCCTGATGCGCTCCTGGATCGGCCGGACACGTTCCCTGAGCGGGACCCTTTGATCCTGCCGCTGCAGCTCGTTTTTCAAGGCAAGCTTCACAGCCTCGGTCTTGGAGAGCCGCATCCGCCGCGCCAAGTCCTCGGCGAGCTGGTTGACGTCCTCGCTGTGGATGTTGAGGGGCATATGGCCTCGTGTGTGTACGACTACACAATAGTGTGTAGGCGTAGGAATGCGACTGTTTGCGGGGCCGTTCCTCGCGCCGGAACGGACGACGGACGCTCGATAGGCACGCGATGGCTCTTGCGTCACCATGGCGGCGTCATTGACGGGGCATTCCATATGAGAGTCTTCACGACGCTGCCGCAGGA
Organism: Pseudomonadota bacterium; assembly: GCA_023386865.1. Lineage (GTDB taxonomy): Bacteria > Pseudomonadota > Alphaproteobacteria > Reyranellales > Reyranellaceae > Reyranella. The sequence continues at coordinate 1,750 of JAEWIV010000461.1, read as the reverse complement.
GAACCTGGCCACGGTTGGAGCGGCGGCGCAGGCGATCGAGGCGACGGGCTACACCGGCGTCAGCACCCAGGAGAACCGGCACGAGCCGTTCCTGTCGCTGGCCGTCGCCGGTGCCGCCACCAGGCGCATCGAGTTGCACACCGGCGTCGCCATCGCCTTTGCCCGCTCGCCCATGGCCGTGGCCAATGTCGGCTGGGACCTCGCCTCGAGCTTCGGCGCCCATCGGGTGACGCTCGGCATCGGCAGCCAGGTGCGCGCGCACAACGAGCGGCGCTTCTCGGTGCCCTGGTCGCCGCCGGCGCCACGCATCCGCGAGTATGTTCAGGCGGTGCGGGCGATCTGGAAGTCGTGGAAGGACGGCAGCAAGCTCAACTACGAGGGCAAGCACTACCGCTTCACCCTGATGACGCCCAACTTCGTGCCCGAGCCCTATGACGGGCCGCTGCCGCGGCTCGGCGTCGCCGCCGTCGGTCCGGTCATGCTGAAGGTCGCCGCCGAGGAATCCGACGACGTGAAGCTCCACTCGTTCTGCACCCGGAAGTACCTCGCCGAGAACATCATGCCGATCCTGAGTGCGGGCCTCACCGCGCGCGGCCGCTCACGCGAGAGCTTCGAGATTTCGGGCGGCGGCTTCGTCGTGACAGGCAAGGACGACGAGGCAGTGCAGAAGCTGTTCGACTGGGTGCGCTATCGCGTGGCCTTCTACGGCTCGACGCCGGCCTACTGGCCGGTGTTCGAGGTCCACGGGCTGGGTGATCTCGGGCGCAAGCTCAACGCCATGACGCGTGCCGGCCAGTGGGACCAGATGGCCAAAGAGGTGTCCGACGACGTCGTCCATTTGTTCGCCGCCGTCGGCCGTCACGACCAGATCGCCAAGGCGATCGAGCAACGCTTCGGCGGGCTCGTGGACTCGATCGGCGCCAGCGCCAACTCGGCCAAGCCGTCGGACATGCCGCCCGATCTGCTGCAGGACCTGGCCAGGATCCCGACGGTCTACAGGCACGCGGCCTGACTTCCCCCTTGCTTGGCGCCGCTACTGGTAGGCTTTCTTTATCATCCGGATGACGCTGTCGTCCGGTTCATCGGCTGGCTTCTCCGGCTCACCGGCGCCCGGCCTGGTCGCCGGCGCAACGGGATCGGGCTCGGTCATCGACCGCACACCGGGCAGCGTGAGAAGCCGGCGGCCAACCTTCACTCGCTCGCCTGCTTTTGGTTTCCTGGCCATCAGCCCGCTCGGACGTCCTGGTCTTCCAGGATTTCCAGTATCTCCAGATCGCGGATCGGCACCCAGGTCGTGCCATCGGGCCAATACGACGGGCACTGCATCATGGGCTGTGCGCCCTCCGATCCCATGTCGGCTGTGCCGACGTGTCGGAAGATGTCCTCCCTGCCGATGAAGCGCTCGAGACCTGGCGCCAGCGCGTCGCTGCGCGTCGGACGGAAGATGGCCCGTACGCGGTCGAGATACTGCACCGCGCTGCGGTCGATCAGCGCCGGCCGATCGGTGCTGTCCGCGGGCCTGCTGGCCTCAGGCGGCCCGTCCGGTCCCGTCATCGAGGGCACGCCCGGCACACTGATCGTGCGCCGGCCGACCCGCACGCGGTCGCCAGCTTTCCGGGAGAGTACGTTCCGGCGCATGCGTCGATCCTGCCACGGAAGCTCCATTGGAGGTAGGGTTACCGGGCCACTGGGAGCGCGCCACGCCCTGGCGCCCACCTTATGTCGGAGCGCGGACCTCCAGGTCCGCTCA
>JAEWIV010000286.1 GCA_023386865.1 Pseudomonadota bacterium | reverse complement strand
GGCGCCGCGCCGGGGGGCGCGGGGCCCCAGCCGGGCGGCAAGCGGCGGGTGTGCGCCGGCCGCAGCGGCCGCACGACCGAGGTGCCGGTCTACCGCCGCGAGGCCTTGCCGCCCGGCAGCGCCTTTCCGGGGCCGGCCATCGTCGCCGAGGACGAGACCTCGACCTATATTTCGGCCAGTTTTGCCGCGCACATCGATGCCTCCGGCTGTATCGTCATGGACCGCAAGGACGCGTGAGGAGAGCATGAGCCAGTCCAACAGCGTCGGCCTGATCGACCTGCAGATCATGTGGAACCGCCTGATCGCCGTGGTCGAGGAACAGGCCCAGACCCTGATGCGCACCGCCTTCAGCCCGATCGTGCGCGAATGCGGCGATCTCTCCGCCGGCGTGTTCGACCTCGAGGGCCGCATGCTGGCCCAGGCCGTCACCGGCACGCCGGGCCACGTCAACTCGATGGCCGAGTCGGTGAAGCATTTCCTGCGCTACTTCCCGGTCGAGACGATGAAGCCGGGCGATGCCTACATCACCAACGATCCGTGGATGGGCACCGGCCATCTCAACGACTTCGTCATCACCACGCCGGCCTTTCGCAACGGCAAGCTGGTGGCGCTGTTCTCCTGCACCAGCCATCTCATGGACATCGGCGGCATCGGCTTCGGGCCGGACGCGACCGACGTGTTCATGGAAGGCCTCTACATCCCGATGCTGAAGCTGTTCGACCAGGGCAAGGTGAACGAGACCCTGATGTCGATGATCCGAGCCAACACCCGCCTGCCGGTCGACACCGAGGGCGACGTCTACTCCCTGGCCGGATGCAACGACGTCGGCGCGCGTCGCCTGGTCGAGATGATGGACGAGTTCGGCATCGAGTCCCTCGACGATCTCGGCGACCACATCATCGCCCGGTCTCGCGAGGCGGTGCTGGAAGAGATCGCCAAGCTGCCCAAGGGCACCTGGCACAACGCCATGACGATCGACGGCTACGACGAGCCGCTGACGCTGAAGGCGGCGCTCACGATTTCCGACGCCGGCATCCATGTCGACTACACCGGCACGTCGGCGGTGTCGGGTCGCGGCATCAACGTGCCGCATGCCTACACCACGGCCTATACGGTGTTCGGTCTCGGCTGCGTGGTGGCGACGCACATCCCCAACAACGCCGGCTCGCTCGAACCGCTCACCGTTTTGGCGCCCGCCGACACGATCCTCAATGCGCCCAAGCCCAGTGCCGTCGCCTCTCGCCACATCATCGGCCAGATGCTGCCCGACGTGACGTTCGGCTGCCTGCGCCAGATCGTGCCTGACCGCGTGCCGGCCGAGGGCACGTCGTGCCTGTGGAACCTCAACGTGCGCGGCCATGTCAAAGGGGGCGAGGGTGGCAACTACGGCTTCGGCATGGCCATCACCTCCAACGGCGGCACCGGAGCGCGCACCGACAAGGACGGTCTGTCGGCCACCGCCTATCCCAGCGGCGTGCGCGGCACGCCCGTGGAGATCGCCGAGACCCAGACCCCGCTGATCTTCTGGCGCAAGGAGTTCCGTCCCGATTCGGGCGGCGCCGGCCGCACGCGCGGCGGGCTGGGCCAGATCATGGAGATAGAGAGCGGGATTGCCGAGCCGTTCGACCTCCTGGCGGCGTTCGACCGCATCGACCATCCGCCGCGCGGCCGCGACGGCGGGCGGGACGGCGAGGCGGGATTTATCGGCCTGAAATCGGGCCAGGCGCTGAAGGGCAAGGGCTTCCAGCTCATCCCGCCCGGCGACCGGCTGGTCGTCATGACGCCGGGCGGCGCCGGCATCGGCCGGCCCGCCGAGCGCGATCGCCTGCAGGTCGCCAACGATCTCGCCGATGGGCTGATCTCGCAGGAGACAGCCGAAAAGGTTTACGACTATAAGCCGCCGCGTGCAGCCGAGTAGCGGCGGCCGAGTAGTGGGGTACGGGGAGTCAACCAACCGATGGGGTCTACGATGAAATTGGGACGCAGGAACGCCTTGAAGGCAGGCGTGGGAATGGGCGCGGTTATGCTGGGAGCGCCGTCGATCGTGCAGGCGCAGGCGGCCCTCAAGCTGCCGTTGAGCACGGTGTGGCCGGATGGCAATTTCCATACGATCAACGCCAAGAAGTTCGCCGAGGAGGTCAAGGCCGGCACCTCGGGCGCCATCGAGATCGACGTGAAGTCGGGCGGCCAGCTCGGCTTCAAGGGGCCCGAGCAGCTTCGCGCGGTGCGCGACGGGCTGGTGCCGATGGCCGACATCCTGAACATCCAGCAGATCGGTGACGAGCCGATCCTGGGCGTCGAGGGCATCCCCTTCATCTCCAACAACATCGAGGAGCTGAAGGTCCTGCACAAGCACCTGCGGCCCGAGTACGAGAAGGTGGCCCTGAAGAACAACCAGACCATCCTCTACATGGTGCCGTGGCCGACCCAGTACCTGCACCTCAAGGTCAAGTGCGAGTCGCTCGACGCACTCAAGGGCATCAAGATCCGCGTTCCCGACAAGAACGCGCAGGACATGTGCAGCGCCATCGGCATGGCGCCGGCGCTGATCCCCTGGGGCGAGACCATCGCCGCCCTGTCGTCGGGCGCCGTCGCCGGCGTGTCGACCTCGTCGGTGTCGGGCGTCGACGGCAAGTTCTGGGAGTTCCTGAAGTTCTTCCACCAGACCAACCACGCCTGGTCGTGCCAGATCGTCACCATCAACAACGACACGCTGAAGAAGATCTCGCCGGCCAACCAGAAGATCATCGTCGAGCTCGCCAAGAAGCTCGAGCCCGACTTCTGGGGCACCTCGCTCAAGGCCGACGCCGACAGCAACAAGAAGCTGACCGAGGGCGGCATGCAGCTCGTCGTTCCGCCGCCGCAAATGGTGGCCGACCTGCAGAAGAAGACGGCGCCGATGATCGCCGACTTCATCAAGCGCGTGCCGGCCGCCGAGAAGCCGATCAAGGCCTACCTCGTCGAGATGAAGCGCGCGTGAGCGCGCGCGGGCCGAACCCGAACGCAGGGGCTCCCCAGCCCCTGCGTTCGCTTCTCGATGGCATCGACATGCTCGGCCGGCTCGACGGCTGGCTGGGCGCGGCCTGCCTGGCGGCATTGACTTGCCTGATGCTGGGCGAGGTCCTGGTGCGGGCGCTGTCGGACATCTTCCCGTGGGTGCCGGCCGACATTCCGGTCGCCTGGGAATACAGCTCCTATCTCATGGCCGCGGCCTTCACCTTCGGCGCCGCCATGACCTTGCGCGCCGGCGGCCACATCCGGGTGACCCTGGTGCTGGCCCGCGTGTCGCCCGCCGTGCGACGCTGGATGGAGACGGTGCTGGCGGCGCTGGGCGTCGCCTTCAGCGGCTATCTGGCGCTCGCCATGGTGAACTTCACATGGCGCAGCTTTTCCTCCGGCCAGGTATCGATCTCGAGCGAAAGTCCGCTGTGGGTGCCCCAGGCGATGGTCACCTTCGGCATCGTCCTCCTGGTGCTGCAGTTCGTGGCGCGTTTCCTCCAGGCGCTGCTCGGCCTGCCGCTGGAGGACCTCGACATGCGCGCGTCGTCCGTCGCCGAATGATCCCGGCGATCTGCAGGCCGTGATGCTCGAAATCGTCATCGTCATGTTCGTGGTGCTGTTCGCCTTCCTGGCGGGCGGCCTGTGGATCGGATGGACGCTTGCCGTCACCGGCACCGTGCTGCTGGCCGTCTTTCGCGACATCCCGCTCGACAAGCTCCTGGCGCAGTACGCCTGGAACATCCTGACGACCCAGGAGCTGCTGGCGCTGCCGCTGTTCATCGTCATGGGCGAGATCCTGTTCCGCACGCGGCTGTCGCAGTCGCTGTTCCGCGGGCTGACGCCGTGGGCGGCGCTGCTGCCGGGCCGCCTGCTGCACGTCAACGTCATCGGCTGCTCGATCTTCGCGGCGATCTCGGGCTCGTCCGCGGCGACCACCCAGGTCGTCGGCCGGATCTCGCTGTCGGAGCTCCTGAAGCGCGGCTATTCCAAGGACGTCGCGGTCGGCTCGCTGGCCGGCGCCGGGACGCTCGGCTTCCTGATCCCGCCGTCGAACATCATGATCATCTACGGCGTGCTGGGCGACGTCTCGATCGCCAAGCTCTTCACCGCGGGCTTCATTCCGGGCTTCCTGCTGGCCGCCAGCTTCATGGCATGGATCATGATCCACACGGCGATCAGGCCCGGTCTGGTGCCCGCGGCCGAGCGCAAGGTGCGACTGGCATCGGCCGCGGAGTTCGCGACCTCGGCCCGCGAGCTGGGGCCGGCGGTGTTTCTCATCCTCTGCGTCCTCGGCTCGATGTATGGCGGGCTGGCCACGCCGTCGGAAGCGGCGGCGGTGGGGGTGCTGGGCGCGTTGGTCGTCGCCGGCCTGCAGGGCGAGCTGAGGGGCGGGGCGCTGCGCGCGATTGCCATCGGCTCGGTGCAGACCTGCGCCATGATCGCGCTGATCGTGCTCGGCGCATCGATCCTGGGCAGTGCCGCGGCGTTCCTCGGCATCCCGGCTGCGGTCGCGGGATTCGTCTCGAGCCTGGGGCTCTCGCCGTTCATGCTGATCGTGGCCCTGATCCTCTTCTACCTGATCCTGGGATGCTTCCTCGACGGCTTCAGCATGATCGTCATGACGCTGCCCATCGTCATGCCGATCGTGAAGGCGGCGGGCTTCGATCCGATCTGGTTCGGCGTTTTCCTGGTGCTGGTGGTCGAGATGGCACAGATCACCCCGCCGGTGGGCTTCAACCTGTTCGTCATCCAGGGCCTGACGGACGACGGTCTGGGCTACATCGCCAAGGTGACCTTGCCCTACCTGCTGATCATGGTGCTTTTCACCATGGTCATCGCGGTCTTCCCCGACATTGCCCTCTGGCTTCCGCGCTATCTCAGCAGCTAGCTATAGCATGATGGGTCCAGCTGGAATCAGCTGGACCCATCATGCCTCCTGCAACACGCATCCCCGATGCGCGCGAATGAGAGGAGATGGAACCGCGCGCGGTTCCATCTCCTCTCATTCCGCTCTAGTCTGGCTTCGTCGAAAAGAGGGGGCTGAATGGAACCGCGCCAGGTGAAAACGGCGGCCGATGCGCGCCGCATTCTGCAGGAGCGCGGGCTGCGCCACGTCAAGGTGGGCGTTCACGACATCGCCGGCATCCTGCGCGGCAAGTACCTGCACATCGACAAGTTCAGCGGCGCGCTCGACAGCGGCATGGGCTTCTGCGACGTGGTCCTGGGCTGGGATGCCAACGACCAGCTCTACGACAACGTCACCTTCACCGGCTGGCACACCGCCTATCCGGACGCCACGGTGCGCATCCTGCCCGAGACCTGCCGCGAGATCGCGACCGAGCCCGGCAATCTCCTGTTCCTCTGCGAGTTCACCGACAAGGCCGAGGAACTTTGCCCGCGCGGTATCCTGCGCCGGGTGTTGGCGCGTGCCGCCGGGCTCGGCTTCGAGGTCCGCGTCGGCTTCGAATACGAGTTCTTCGTTTTCGCCGAGACCGCCTTCTCGATCCGCGAGAAGGGTTACAAGAACCTGAAGCCGATCTCGCCCGGCTTCTTCGGCTACTCGATGCTGCGCAATTCGGTCCTGTCCGACTGGTACAAGGACCTGCTCGCGATGTGCGAGACCATGGACATGGGCATCGAGGGCCTGCACACCGAGACCGGCGCCGGCGTGCTCGAGGCGGCGTTGCGCGTGAAGGACGGCCTGGCCGCGGCCGATGCCGCCGCACTGTTCAAGCTCTACACCAAGGTGCTGGCGCAGAAGCGAGACTGGCTCGCCACCTTCATGGCCAAGTGGTCCAAGGACTGGCCGGGCTGCGGCGGCCACATGCACATGTCGCTGTGGAGAGAGGGCAGGCCGGCGTTCTTCGACGAGGCCGGCGGCAACCGCATGAGCGAGACGATGCGCCATTTCGTCGGTGGCCAGCGCGCGCTGATGCCCGAGCTGCTGGCCATGGTGGCCAACAACGTGAATTCCTACCGCCGCCTGATCCCGGGATTCTGGGCGCCGACGGTGTCGAGCTGGGGCGTCGAGAACCGCACGACCTCGCTGCGCGTCATCCCGGGCTCGGCCAAGTCGACGCGCGTCGAGTACCGTATCGCTGCCGCCGACGCCAACCCCTACCTGGCGCTGGCCGCCGCCGTCGGCTCGGGCCTGTGGGGTGTCGAGAACAGGATCGATCCCGGCGAGCCGATCAAGGGCAATTCCTACGAGATCGAGCATGCGGCCGAAGCGCAGCTGCCGCGCACGCTCATGGAGGCGGCTGGCCGGCTGAAATCGTCGAAGGCGGCCCGCTCGCTGTTCGGCGACGCCTTCGTCGATCATTATTCCGCAACACGTGAATGGGAGGAGCGGGAGTTCCGCAAGGCCATCACCGAGTGGGAACTCGACCGCTACATGGAAATCATCTGACAAGCCAGAAATTAGCGTTCGAGGAAGTGCTTGATCGCTTGAATTTTGGGGACTTCAACTCGCCTGACGCGCAGATCGTCTCAGTGGAAGTATCCACCCGCTATCCACTTTTGCGTTCAGAAACGCGGCGCGTCGCTGGTAGAGGAGCAGACACGTCAAAAGCAGCTGTTGGGCGAAGGGCCTCCTCAGCGCCACCTCACCCCGGGGTCGCGGCACCCGCCCGCTCGATCAATTTCCTGGGTTTACGGGTCGCGTGTTTCCGGGCGCCCGATCACTCCTGAAACTAAGGCTGAGGCAGCGACGGTCATTCATGGCATCGCCAACATTTCGCCGGACTGCTGGAGAAACTGGAGCCAACGGTGCGGCAGGGAGAGCTCGCACGTGACGTGGGCGCCCACCTGAACACGACGGCAGCGGGGGCGTGAACATCAGCCCCGCTCATATGCTTATGTCGCTCTACGCTGCGAGGGCGGCCTTTGCCCTGCACTATGAGCTGTGCCGAATGACTGTGCCACAGGGCGGTGCGATGTGGAGGAAAAGCGCGCCGCCTTCGAGGCCCTCCGCGTCGTTCAGCGACTGCCAACCACCAACGTCTTTCCACTGCTCCGAGCAAGCTGAACGTGGTTGAACGACACCAAGCTGAACCTATCTAGCGAACGAGTTCGTACGTCCCGGACTGTCCGGGACGAGAACGACGAGAACCAAAATGTTGAAACACAAGAAGACCGGAGATCAGCCAGTGACACCTGATCCCAAAGTCGTGTCGGGTGAGGCGCTGATCGGAGATGCAGTGGAAAGCGCCGAAGATTTTTCCCCGGCGCCCGGCTCAGCCCTCACCAGCAAACCGATGATCCGCGTTGATCAGTGCAATCCGGACCAGACTGTGAGCGACCTTCGGGGTGTCCTGGTCGCGACCGGGAAGCTCTATGATCGAGGCGTTCCCGTTCGGCTGGTCAAGGACAAGATCCAGGCCGGGACCGTTGCCGAAGTGATGACGCCGGACTCGCTCGTCCTCATGGCGCATCAGGCCGCCAGGCCGGTGGCCTTCAAGGTCACCACCTGTGGCGAAACCGTTCAGCGCGACGCACGTCTCCCGAGGCCCGCGGCTGCGATGTACCTCGACTGGCGTGGGGAATGGGGCCTGCCGGTCCTCAACGGCATCGCGTCTGCTCCCTTGCTTCGGGAAGACGGAACGGTTGTGACCTCGTCTGGCTATGACGTCGACAGCGGCATGTGGCTGGAGGACGTGCCCCCGCTAAGTGGCCTGGGCGAGTGTCCGACAAAGGCTGACGCATCACGCGCCCTGCTGAGGCTCCGCCAGGCGTTCCGGACCTTCTGCTTCGCTGACGCGCAAATCGTCGACCCTGACGGCAGCGGGCCGCCCGTTGTCGACATCAGCAAGCCGCCTGGACACGATGAGTCGGCGTTTCTGGTCACGCTGCTGACCGCCGTCTGTCGGCCGAGCCTCTTCCTTGCGCCGGGGACTCTGATCGGCGCCCCCTCCTTGTCGGGCGCGGGCGCTGGCAAGGGATTGCTCGCGCGCTGCGTCTCCTTGATTGCATATGGTCGCGAGCCTCACGCCGTGACTGGAGGCGCGACCTCGGATGAGCTGGAGAAGCGGATCGCCGCCGAGCTGATGAACGCTTCGTCCGTCTTGTTTCTCGATAACCTCAACGATACCGAGCTGCGGTCTAATCTCCTTGCCAGTGCGATCACTGAGCGGCCGGCGCGTGTCCGGGTGCTCGGACTGTCGAAGATGGTTAACCTGAACGCCTCTGCATTGGTGATCCTGACCGGCAACGGTCTCAGCGTCTCGGAAGACCTTGCCCGCCGCTTCCTCTACGTGGAACTCGATCCCCGGACTGAACATCCCGAGGCCAGGTCTTTTGCCCGCGATGTACGCCGCGACCTCAAGTCGCGCCGCGCCGAGCTGCTTGCCGACCTGCTGACCATCTGGCGTTGGGGCCGGCAGGAGGATGGGCTGGAGAAGGGGCGGCCCCTGGGCAGCTTCGATCAGTGGTGCCGTTGGGTTCGCGACCCGCTCCTCACGTTGGGTTGCTGCGATCCGGCGCTGAGAGTGCGCGACGCGAAGCAGAAGGATGTCCGCCGCGAGTCGATCGCCGAGGTTTTCAGGGCGTGGTGGGAGCGCCACGGCGGCAAGGCAGTGACGCTCCGCGACCTCCATCCTGACGTGCTTCAAGTCTTGGACCGGCAGCAACGCGGCCGTCAGCACCAGGCCGCGCTGTTGGCACGTTTGGTTCGGACCCGGATTTCCGGATTCGTCCTGACCCGGCAACAGCCGGCGGGTAGGTGGGGAGCGTTCACCTATGCACTGAAGAGGACGGACGACGCGGAAGAACATAAGGACCATAGGGACCATAGGAACCAAAAGCCGATTGACGATGCGGGGGACCTGGGTTCGTTGCGCCCTATGCCCCCTATGGTCCCTATGCCTGTCCAACCTGACCACCGCTTGGGGCTGAGTGCGGCCTCCGAGGAGGAGAAGCAGGCCTTCTTGGACGAGCGCGCTGCCATCGCTCAGTTCGATGGCGCCCTGACCCGTGGTGAGGCGGAGGTCCAGGCAATGCTTGAACTCGTGGCGTTCTTCCCGCGGTGAGCCTGAAGCATGATCAGTTGCTCCGGCCAACCACCGGCGATGTCTGAGGGCATGACTTGATCTCGAAGGTCGCCGAGGCCCTTAACAGGATCCGGCCCGGGAGAAACCGGACAGCCCCTAAGCATGAGGGACGTACAAGCGGCGCGGGTACCGGCCAGAACTTTAGGCTGGTGCACCCGTCGTGTTGCACTAGGGCCCCCTGTCGAAGCGAACAACTTCGCCAGCTCGAGCGATGACTAACGCATTTGTCGTCGATGTGGCCAACCTGTGGCCACGCACCGTTCTCTGCGCTGTGCGATGCGAAGCGTTTTGCGCATTCAGTGTGAAGCGCCTTATTTTGCCGGGCGGGGAAGCGTCGCGATTCCGTGACGATGGGCGCCATCGTTCGATCCCATGCACCTCGACGACAGCCACGGCACACAGGGGGAGCCCCGTGACTTTCTCCTTCGAGGTTATCCGGCCGGACGACCTGCTGCGCATGCAGATGGAAGCGCGCAACCTCCGCATCGACCGCGCGCAGGGCCAGCCCCCGGCGCTGGTCGTCGACGACGCCAGCCAGCCGGCCTTCCTGATCGTGCGGTTCCAGCCGCAGGCAATCGCCGAAGGCGGCTATTTCGAAGCCACCATCCTCACCTCCGACGTGCCGGACGGTGCCAAGCCGCAGCCGGCGCCCACCACCATCGGCCCGGTCGATCCGCCCGGCAAGACGCCCGTGCGGATCGGGCAAGGCAGCCGGCTGGTCTTCAAGGTGCCGGCTGTAGCGCGCATTCCCT
>JAEWIV010000445.1 GCA_023386865.1 Pseudomonadota bacterium | reverse complement strand
CTGACGTTCGCGCGCCGACGTATACTCGGCGTTCTCCGAAAGATCGCCATGCTCGCGCGCCGCCGCGATCGCCTTGATGATCGCCGGCCGCTCCACGCTCTTCAGCTGCTTCAGTTCGTCCTCGAGGCCCTTCAGCCCCTCGGCCGTCATCGGAACCCGTTCCATTGGTCAATCGTCCTCAATGAATCGCGCGGCGTCAACGCCCAACCCGGGCCCGTCACGGGCCCGCTTGCAGAAGGCGAAAGGGCTAGAAAGCCGTCTTGAAGTAGGACTGGAGGGGCGCCACGTCCAAGGCGCCTTCGCTCAGCGCGGCGATGCCTTCGACCGAGGCCTTGGCCCCGGCGACCGTCGTGTAATAGGCGATCTTGTGCATCAACGCGGTCCGCCTCAGCGTGAAGCTGTCGGTCAGCGCGGCCGAGCCCTCGACCGTGTTGAAGACCAGCTGCACCTTGCCGTCCTTCATCAGGTCGACGATGTGCGGACGACCTTCCAGCACCTTGTTGACGCGCTGCGCCTCGATGCCGTGACGGCGCAGGTAGTCGGCCGTGCCACCGGTCGCCACGACCTTGAAGCCGAGCTCGACCAGCCGCTTGACCGGCTTCACCATCGCGGCCTTGTCCGGGTCCTTGACCGACACGAACACCACGCCGTCGACCGGCACCTTGCTGCCGGCGCCGAGCTGCGACTTGGCGAAGGCGCGTCCGAAATCCGCGTCGAGGCCCATGACCTCGCCGGTCGAGCGCATCTCGGGTCCGAGAATGACGTCGACGCCGGGGAAGCGCGCGAAGGGGAAAACCGCTTCCTTGACGGCGATGTGCTTGCCCTTGGCCTTCTTGATGCCGAGCGACTTCAGGGCTTCGCCGGCCATCAGGCGGGCGGCGAACTTGGCGATCGGCTGGCCGGTCGCCTTGGCGACGAACGGCACGGTGCGGCTGGCGCGCGGATTGACCTCGAGCACGTAGACCTCGCCGTCCTTCACCGCGTACTGCACGTTCATCAGGCCGACGACCTGCAGCGCCTTGGCCATCGCCTCGGTCTGGCGCTCGATCTCGGTCAGGATCTTCGCCGGCAGCGAATAGGGTGGCAGCGAGCAGGCCGAATCGCCGGAATGGATTCCCGCCTCCTCGATATGCTCCATGATGCCGGCGACGAAGACGTTCTGGTCCTTGTCGGCCAGCGCATCGACGTCGACCTCGATGGCGTCGCGCAGGTAGGAGTCGATCAGCACCGGATTGGCGCCCGACACCTTCACCGCGTCGCGCATGTAGCGCTCGGTGCCCTCGCGGTCGTAGACGATCTGCATGGCGCGGCCGCCCAGCACGTAGGACGGCCGGATGACCACCGGGTAGCCGATCTTCTCGGCGATGGCGATCGCCTGCTCCTGCGAGGTCGCCGTGCCGTTGTCGGGCTGGCGCAGCTTGAGCTTGTGGATCAGCTGCTGGAAGCGCTCGCGGTCCTCGGCGAGGTCGATGGCGTCGGGCGACGTGCCGAGGATGGGAATGCCGGCAGCCTCGAGCGGCTTGGCGAGCTTGAGCGGCGTCTGGCCGCCGAACTGCACGATCAGGCCCAGGAGCTCGCCCTTGCTGCGCTCGACCTCGACTAGCTCGATCACGTCCTCCGCCGTCAGCGGCTCGAAGTAGAGGCGGTCGGCGGTGTCGTAGTCGGTCGACACCGTCTCGGGGTTGCAGTTGACCATGATGGTCTCGTAGCCCGCCTCGCGCAGGGCGTAGACGGCATGGACGCAGCAATAGTCGAACTCGATGCCCTGGCCGATGCGGTTGGGGCCGCCGCCCAGGATGATGACCTTGCGCCGGTCGGTCGGCTCGGCCTCGCACTCGGCGGGCCGCAGCCCGTCGCCCTCGTAGCAGGAATAGAGGTAGGGCGTGCGCGAGGCGAACTCGGCAGCGCAGGTGTCGATGCGCTTGAACACCGGACGGATGCCCATGGCGCGGCGCTTCCGGGCGACGTCGGCCGCCGACTGGCCGGTGAGCTCGCCCAGCCGCTCGTCGGAAAAACCCTTCTTCTTCAGGTCGATGAAATCCTTGGCGTCCTTCGGCAGGCCTTTGGCGCGCACCCCGGCCTCGATCTTCACCAGCTGCTCGATCTGGCGCAGGAACCACGGCTCGTACTTGGAGGCTTGCGCGACCTCCTCGACCGAAAGCCCGAAGCGGAAGGCCTGGGCGATGACCAGCACGCGGTCGGGCGTCGGCCTCGCCAGCGCACCGACGACGGCGCCCTTGTCCGGCGCGCCCTTGATCTCGATCTCGTTCAGCCCGGTCAGCCCCGTTTCCATCGAGCGCAGCGCCTTCTGCAGCGACTCCTGGAAGGTCCGTCCGATCGACATCGCCTCGCCCACGCTCTTCATCGACGTGGTCAACAACGCCTCGGCGCCGGGAAACTTCTCGAAGGCGAAGCGCGGCATCTTGGTGACGACGTAGTCGATCGTGGGCTCGAACGAAGCGGGCGTCGTGCCGGTGATGTCGTTCAGGAGCTCGTCGAGCGTATAGCCGACGGCGAGCCGCGCCGCGACCTTGGCGATCGGGAAGCCCGTCGCCTTCGAGGCGAGCGCCGAGGACCGCGACACGCGCGGGTTCATCTCGATCACCACCATGCGTCCGCTCGCCGGATCGACGGCGAACTGCACGTTCGACCCGCCGGTGTCGACGCCGATCTCGCGCAGGCACGCGATCGAGGCGTCGCGCATGATCTGGTATTCCTTGTCGGTGAGCGTCAGCGCCGGCGCGACCGTCACGGAATCGCCGGTGTGGATGCCCATCGGATCGACGTTCTCGATCGAGCAGATGATGATGCAGTTGTCGCGTTTGTCGCGCACCACCTCCATCTCGTACTCTTTCCAGCCCAGCACCGACTCCTCGACCAGCACCTCGCCGACCGGCGAGGCGTCGATGCCGCCCTGCACGATCTCGAAATATTCGTCGCGGTTGTAGGCGATGCCGCCGCCGGTGCCGCCGAGCGTGAAGGACGGCCGGATGATCGCCGGCAGGCCGACGTGGTCGAGCGCGTTGATCGCCTCCTCGCGATTGTGCACGACCTCGCTCTTGGGGCACTCCAGGCCGATCTTGACCATGGCCTCGCGGAACAGCAGCCGGTCCTCGGCCTTGTCGATCGCCTCGGCGTTGGCGCCGATCAATTCGACCTTGAGCTTCTTCAGCCGGCCGTCGCGGTGCAGCGCCATCGCCGTGTTGAGCGCGGTCTGGCCGCCCATGGTCGGCAGGATGGCGTCGGGCTTTTCCTTCTCGATGATGCGCGCCACCATGTCGGGCGTGATCGGCTCGACGTAGGTGGCATCGGCCAGGCCCGGATCGGTCATGATCGTGGCCGGGTTGGAGTTCACCAGGATGACGCGATAGCCCTCGTCCTTCAGCGCCTTGCAGGCCTGCACGCCCGAATAGTCGAACTCGCAGGCCTGGCCGATGACGATCGGCCCGGCGCCGATCACGAGGATGCTCTTGATGTCTGTGCGCTTGGGCATGCTGGTTCTACTTGCCCTTGCTCTTGTCGATCATGTCGACGAAGCGATCGAACAGGTAGTGGCTGTCGGTCGGACCGGGCGAGGCTTCGGGATGGTATTGCACGGAGAAGGCCGGCCGGTCGGTGCAGCGCAGGCCTTCGTTGCTGCCGTCGAACAGCGAGACGTGCGTCACCTCGGCGGTCTTGGGCAGCGATTCGGGAACGACGCAAAAGCCGTGATTCTGCGACGTGATCTCGACCTTGCCGGTGGTCAGGTCCTTGACCGGCTGGTTGGCGCCGCGATGGCCGCGCTCCATCTTGCGCGTCCTGCCGCCGAGCGTCAGCGCCAGGATCTGGTGGCCGAGGCAGATGCCGAACAGCGGCACCTTCTTGTCGAGCACGCCCTGCACCGCCGGCACGCTGTAGTGCGCCGTCGCCGCGGGATCGCCTGGCCCGTTGGACAGGAACACGCCGTCGGGCTTGTGACGCAGGATGTCTTCGGCCGAAGCCGTCGCCGGCACGACCGTGACCTTGCAGCCGGTGTTGGCGAGGCAGCGCAGGATGTTGCGCTTGGCGCCATAGTCGACGGCGACGACATGGTACTTCGGCTTGTCGAGCTTGCCGTAACCCTTGCCCAGCGCCCACTTGGTCTCGTTCCAGCTGTAGGTCTGCTTGGTCGTGACCTCGACGGCGAGATCCATGCCGTCGAGCCCGGGCCAGTCCTCGGCGATCTGGCGCAGCTTGGGGATGTCGAACTTGCCGTCCGGCGCGTTGACCACCACCCCGTTGGGCGCCCCGCCGTCGCAGATGCGCCGCGTGATGGCGCGGGTGTCGACGCCGCAGACGCCGGGCAGATCGTGGCTCTTCAGCCAGTCGTCGAGCGGCTTGGCGGCGCGCCAGTTGGCCGGCTCGGTGATGTCGCCGCGCAGCACCACGCCGCGCGCGGCCGGATTGATGCTCTCGATGTCCTCGGGATTGGTCCCGACATTGCCGATATGGGGGAAGGTGAAGGAGATGATCTGCCCGGCATAGGAAGGATCGGTGATGATCTCCTGGTAGCCGGTCATCGAGGTGTTGAAGCAGACCTCGCCCACCGCGTGGCGGGCCGCGCCCACGCCCTTGCCCCAAAACACCGCGCCGTCGGCCAGCACCAGCGCGGCCGTGGCCCAACGCGGCGCGGCGTCTGTCGCGCCGGCGGTCTTGAGGTTTGCCATAATAAATTTCCGCTCTTGCGGCCCAACCGGCCTCGCCCGGGGAGGCGACCTGCGAGCCGCGCGGTTTGTAACCAAGTGGTCGCAGAGGGTCAAGGTGCTGAAGACCGCTAATTCACAAGCGTTATCAATAACTTATTTGCTTTGCCAACAGCGCTGCCAGCGTTTAGTTTCCGCCCTTCAATCGATCGGGACACAAACCATGCTGCGCGACAATCTGAACGAGGCGCTGAAGGAAGCCATGCGCGCCCGCGACATGGCCACGGTGGGCGCCGTCCGGCTGATCCTGGCCAAGCTCAAGGAAGTCGATATCGCGGCCCGCATCGAGGCCAGCCGCGAGGGCGTGGCCGACGACCGCATCCTGTCGATGCTCCAGGGCATGATCAAGCAGCGTAACGAGTCGGTGGCCCTTTACGAAAAGGGCGGCCGGCCCGAGCTCGCCGAGAAGGAAAAGGCCGAGATCGCCGTCATCGAGCGCTTCCTGCCCAAGCAGATGGACGAGGCCGCCGTGACGGCGGCCGTCGCCGAGGCCATGGCCGCGACCGGCGCCAAGACGGTCAAGGACATGGGCGGCGTGATGGCGGCCCTGAAGGCCAAGTACGCGGGCCAGATGGACTTCGCCAAGGCATCGGCTGCCGTGAAAAAGGCGCTGGCGGGGTAGGCCCCGGCCCTCATGCTCCTCTCCCGCTTGGGGGAGAGGCAGCCGAGGCGAGTTGGATCTCACTCGGATGGACGATGCATAGAGCGACCTGGCGGATCAGACTCTAGCATCACTCCAGTGCTCAATCAATAACTATGGTATTTTTGCGTGCCATAAAGGCACCAAGGAACGTGCTGTCAGTGACAGCAATCCCCGTTATCCCGAGCCGGGTATCAACCGGACCCTACATTCAGTGTCCGCCGCGGCCTACATTGCACCATGGCCTTCCCCCCGGGCTTCCTCGACGAATTGCGCGCCCGCCTCAGCCTGTCCGACGTCGTCGGCCGCAAGGTCTCGCTGAAGCGCCGGTCGGGCGCCGAGTACGCCGGCCTCTGCCCGTTCCACAACGAGAAGACGCCGTCCTTCACGGTCAACGACAAGAAGGGCTTCTTCTACTGCTTCGGCTGCCACGAAAAGGGCGACGTCGTGGGCTTCGTCATGAAGACCGAGGGCCTGTCGTTTCCCGAGGCGGTCGAGAAGCTCGCCCGCGAGGTCAACCTGCCGGTACCGCGTGCCACGCCGGTGGAGCGCGAGCGCGCCGAGCGCGTGTCGACGTTGCAGCAGGTCGTCGAGGAAGCCACCCGCTGGTTCCAGAAGCAGCTCCGCCTTCCGGCAGGCCGCCAAGGCCTCGATTATCTGCGCGGCCGCGGGCTGGAGGACGGAGTCATCGACGATTTCCGCCTGGGTTTCGCGCCCGATTCGCGTGACGGCCTGCTGTCGCACCTGAAGCGCGAGCATGTGCCCGTCGACAAGATCGTCGAAGTCGGGCTCGCCATCCAGCCGGACGATAACCGCGATCCGTACGATCGCTTCCGCGGCCGCGTGATGTTCCCCATCAACGACCGGCGCGGCCGGGTCATCGCCTTCGGCGGGCGTGTCTTGGGCGCGGGCGAGCCGAAGTACCTGAACTCGCCCGAGACGCCGCTGTTCCACAAAGGCGCCAATCTCTACTGCCTCGATCGCGCCCGGCAGGCCGCCGCCAAGGACCAGCCGGTCATCGTCGCCGAGGGCTACATGGACGTGATCGCGCTCCATGGCGCGGGCTTCACGGGCGCGGTGGCGCCGCTCGGCACGGCGCTGACCGAGGGCCAGCTCGCTGAATTGTGGAAGCTCGCCGACGAGCCCTATCTCTGCTTCGACGGCGACAATGCCGGCCGACGTGCCGCCAATCGAGCCGCCGAACGCGCCCTGCCGTTGCTGCGCGCCGGCAAGAGCCTGCGTTTCCTGTCGCTGCCGGCCGGCGAGGACCCCGACAGCCTGATCCGCACCCGCGGCGTCGACGCCATGCGGCGCAGCCTCGACCTGGCGCGGCCGCTGTCCGACGTGATCTGGAGCATGGAGACCGAGGGCAAGCCCGCCGACACGCCCGAGCGCCGCGCCAGTCTGCAGCGCGCCGTCGAGCAGCGGGTGGCCGACATCGCCGACCCGGTCGTGCGCGACTTCTACCGAAC
>JAEWIV010000443.1 GCA_023386865.1 Pseudomonadota bacterium | reverse complement strand
TGCCGCTGTTCCAGGCGAGCTTCTGCTCCGTCATCGTGATCCATGCGATCGTCTTCCCCGTGCTGGGCTTCATCGAGTTCCCGCCTGTGAAGACCGAGGACACGGCGGGCCCGCAGCGGTCGCTGTTCGAGATCGTGACCCAGCCGGCCTACATGGTGGCCTGTGCCGGGGCGATGATCGCCTTCGGCGTGATGTCGTTCGTGATGGCCGCGTCGCCGCTCGCCATCGTCCAGTGCGGGCTCGAGGCGACCGAAGCGCCGGTCACCATCTTCGTGCACGTCATGGGCATGTTCGTGCCTGCCTTCTTCACCGGCAACCTGATCGCCCGTTACGGCGTGTTCAACATGATGATGGTCGGCATCGCGCTGCTGGTGCTCGGTGTGATCGTGGCGTTGACCGGCGTGACCGAATGGCATTTCCGCATTGCGCTGGGCCTGAACGGCGTGGGCTGGAACTTCCTGTTCGTCGGCGCGACGACGCTGCTGACCACGACCTACCGCGCGCCCGAGCGTGGCAAGGCACAGGCTTTCAACGACTTCATGGTGTTCGGCACCACGGCGACGGCGAGCCTGATGGCGAGCGTGGTGCTGGAAGTGCAGGGTTGGGCGATGCTCAATTACTTCGCGCTCGCCCTGGTGCTGATCGCCTTCCTGGTCATCGGCGCATTCCGCCTGCGCCAATCCACGCGCGTCTGAAGCCAAGCCATTGACGCAGCGGGGCTTTTCCCCGCTACGGGTTGCGCGGATTGTGGCGTTCTGCCATTTTCCGCGCGCCTCGCGCCGGGGAGATCCTGACACTTCGGCTCGCGCAAGGCTGGAAATGCCGTCAAAAACAATAGGTTAGCCAACAATGTCTACCGTTCTCTGGGCTGTCATCGCCTGCGGTATCATCGCCGTGCTCTACGGCGTGGTGACCGCATCGCGGGTCATGGCCGCCGACTCCGGCACTGCGCGCATGCAAGAGATCGCGCAGGCGATCCAGGAGGGCGCCAGCGCCTACCTGCGCCGCCAGTACACGACGATCGCCATCGTCGGCGTCGTCGTCCTGGTGATCCTGTTCATTCTGCTCGGCAAGCATGCCGCCGTCGGCTTCCTGATCGGGGCGGTGCTGTCGGGTGCGACCGGCTTCATCGGCATGAACGTGTCGGTGCGCGCCAACCTGCGCACGGCGGTCGCTGCGCAGAAGAGCCTGGGGCAGGGCCTCGACCTCGCCTTCAAGGCGGGCGCGGTCACCGGCATGCTGGTGGCAGGCCTCGCCCTGCTGGGCGTCGTCGGCTACTTCGCCGTTCTCATGAAGATGGGTGTCGCCCCGGGCAGCCGCGAGATGATCGACGCGCTGGTCGCGTTGGGCTTCGGCGCCTCGCTGATCTCGATCTTCGCCCGTCTCGGCGGCGGCATCTTCACCAAGGGTGCGGACGTCGGCGGCGACATGGTCGGCAAGGTCGAAGCCGGCATCCCGGAGGATGACCCGCGCAACCCGGCTACCATTGCCGACAACGTCGGCGACAATGTCGGCGACTGCGCCGGCATGGCGGCCGACCTGTTCGAAACCTACGCGGTGACCACCGTCGCCACCATGGTGCTCGCCTCGATCTTCTTCGCGGCCGATCCGGCGCTGGTCTACAAGCTGATGGTCTATCCGCTGGCCATCGGCGGCGCCTGCATCATCACCTCGATCATCGGCACCTACTTCGTCCGCCTCGGTTCCGACGGCGGCATCATGTGGGCGATGTACAAGGGCGTGATCGCGGCCGCCGTGCTGTCGATCCCGGCGATCTGGTTCGTCACCGACTGGGTGGTCGGCAACGCCACCGTGCTCAAGGTCGGCGACCGCCAGTTCACCGGCATGACGCTGTTCTGGTGCTCGCTGGTCGGTCTCGCCGTCACCGGCCTGATCGTGTGGATCACCGAGTACTACACCGGCACCGACTACCGCCCGGTCAAGGCCGTGGCCAAGGCCTCCGTCACCGGCCACGGCACCAACGTCATCGCCGGCCTCGCGATGTCGATGGAGGCCACGGCCCTGCCGGCGCTGCTGATCTGCGCCGGCATCATCGTGTGCTACGTGCTCGCCGGCCTGTTCGGCATCGCCATCGCCACGACCGCCATGCTGGCGCTCGCCGGCATGATCGTAGCGCTCGACGCCTACGGCCCGGTCACCGACAACGCCGGCGGCATCGCCGAGATGTCGGGCCTGCCCAAGGAAGTGCGCAAGAACACCGACGCGCTCGACGCCGTCGGCAACACCACCAAGGCCGTCACCAAGGGCTACGCCATCGCCTCGGCGGGCCTCGGCGCCCTGGTGCTCTTCGCCGCCTATACGTCCGATCTCGACTACTTCATCAAGGAGAAGAAGCTCGGCGTCGAAGCCGTCGACTTCGCGCTCAAGAATCCGTACGTCGTGGTCGGCCTGCTGATCGGCGGCCTGCTGCCGTACCTGTTCGGCGGCATGTCGATGCTGGCTGTCGGCCGCGCCGCACAGTCGGTAGTCGAGGAAGTCCGCCGGCAGTTCAAGGAGAAGCCGGGCATCATGGAGGGCAAGGATCGGCCGGATTACGGCCGCGCCGTCGACATGCTCACCAAGGCCGCGATCAAGGAGATGATGATCCCGTCGCTGCTGCCGGTTCTGTCCCCAATCGTGGTGTACCTCGTGATCGCGGCGATCGCCGGCAAGGCCAACGCCTTCGCCGCGGTCGGTGCCATGCTGCTGGGTGTCATCGTCACCGGCATCTTCGTCGCCATCTCCATGACGGCGGGCGGCGGAGCCTGGGACAATGCCAAGAAGTACATCGAAGAAGGTCACTTCGGCGGCAAGGGCTCGGAAGCCCACAAGGCGGCCGTCACCGGCGACACCGTCGGCGACCCGTACAAGGACACGGCGGGCCCCGCCGTGAACCCGATGATCAAGATCACCAATATCGTTGCCCTGCTGCTGCTCGCCGTGCTCGCGCACTGAAGCGGCCGACAGCCCGAAAAGAGAAAGCCCCGGTCGCAGGACCGGGGCTTTTTTCTTGCCGTGTCGACGAGATCAGGGGCCGCCGCCGGTCGGCGCACCCGGGTTGCCGCTCTGTCGCGGTCCGCTGAACTTGCCGACGTTGCCAAGGATCTGCTCGAGCACCGTCAGCTCCTTGCCCGAGGTCGGCGTGATGCGCGAGACCATGGTGATGTTCTGTGCGTCCTTGAGATCGTAATACTTGATGGTGGCGACGCGGCCCTGCTCGTTGAAGGTGATCTGGATCACGTTCTGCTCGGAAATCCACGGCCGCGACGGCCCCCAGTTCTCCTGCCTCTCCGTGATGTAGTACCAGTCGTTGGGATTGAAGGGCGCGACCGCCGACGGCGACCCGACCAGGCGCACGACGTCCTCGCGGCCCTGGCTGCCGACCTCGAGCTTGTCGACCGTGCCCGGCGCGGGGGCGAAGCCCCTGATGTCGCCATAAGGGTCGCAGGCAGCCGACAGCAGGGCAGCGGCAAGGACGAGCGGGACGGTGCGACGCATGGACGGCTTCTGGGGTTCGTCGGAAAGAGGGAATTCACCATGTCGCGATGATCGCGTCGGGTCAACCGACGGCACGGGAGCAAGTCGTGTTCAAGCGCAAGAATCCTCATGAGGCGTTTGCCGCCGCGCTTTATGCCCGCACGGCCGAGCAGGCGCGCGAGTCCGTGCTGTTCGAGGGCTGCGGCATCCCCGACACGCTCGACGGCCGCTTCGACGCTCTGGCGCTCCATGCGTCGCTGATGATCGACCGTTTGCGGCGCGAGCCGGACGGCGAGGGCCTTGCCCAGGCTTTCTTCGACGCCATGTTTCGCCACCTCGACCTCACCCTGCGCGAGATCGGGGTGCAGGATCTCGGGGTGGGGCGGCGTATCAAGATCATGGCCGAGGGGCTCCATGGCCGGGCGCTTGCTTACCGCGAAGCTCTCGCCGGCGGACCGGCGCCACTGAGGGACGTCTTGCGCCGCAACGCCTACGGCGGTAGGTCGCCCCAGGAAGCCGAGGTGGAGCGCCTGGAGACCCACGTCCGCAGCTATGCAGCCCGGCTTGCATCGACGCCTCGGAATCAGTTGATAAAGTAGATTAGGAAAATGATGGAACTCTCTAAAAATAATAATAAATCTGAAATCGAGAGGCTGGTTGATCTCGACCGCATGGGGCCCTCCGGCGCGGCGCTCGAGGTCACTCCGAGCGACAGCGAGCGCGCCGCCCTGGCCAAACGCTTCGGCTTCCTGGGCTTGCCGGCCTTCTCGGCCCGGGTGACCGTCGACCGGCGCGTGGGCGGCCAGATCGTCGTCGAGGGCCGCCTGCGCGGCCGCGTCGTGCAGGCTTGCGTGCTCACCCTCGATCCGGTGACCCAGGACCTCGACGAGGCGTTTCGCATCGTCTTCAAGCCCGACATGGCCGACGACCGGGACCCGGAGAGTGGCGAGGCCGTGCTGGCATCCCAGGCCGACGCCCCTGAACCGCTCACGGGCAATGTGCTCGATGTGGGCGAAATCGTGGCCGAGCAGCTTTCCCTGGCGGCCGATCCGTATCCGCGGCGGCCCGGGGCCAAGCTGGAAGACGTCCTGCCAAAGCCCCGCCACGGTTCGAAAAAGGGCCCTTCCGACCAGCGCAGGCATCCGTTCGCCAGCCTGGCCGCGCTCCGGGACAAACCGCGCCGCGGCCGCTAAATTGTTGCGGTGCAGAGACGTTTTGGCTAGAGAGTGCCGCCTGCCGCGCCTACAGAGCGCGGCTGCAGCTTTTTTGGGGCTCGGCCAGTGGGCTGCCCCGTCGTGGAGATCGTCATGGCCGTTCCCAAGAAGAAGGTTTCGAAGTCTCGCCGCAACATGCGCCGGGCCCATCACGCCCTGCCGTCGATGGCCTATCTCGAGTGCAAGAACTGTGGCGAACTGAAGCGTCCGCACACGGTGTGCTCGCACTGCGGCTACTATCGCGAGGACATGCCGGTCCTGGCGGACAGCGCGTCGGCCGAGAAGTAGGCTGTAGCACGCTGCCGGCGATGGGCTGGCACTCGACAAGCGGAGCAGTGCGGTGAGCGCGGACAAGATCGTTCTGGCGCTCGACGGCATGGGCGGCGATCGCGCGCCCGACGTCGTCGTCAACGGTGCCGACATCGCGCGCGAGCGCTATCCTGGTACGTCCTTCCTGCTGTTCGGCGATCCGGCCCGGTTGAAGCCGCTCGTAGACAAGCGCAAGGGCCTCTCCAAGGCCCTCGAGATCGTTCCCGCCGAGGATGCCGTGCTGGCCGAGGACAAGCCGTCCTTTGCGCTGCGCCGCCGCCGCAAGTCGAGCATGTGGCTGGCGGTCGACGCCGCCGCCCAGGGCCGCGCCGATACCGTGGTCTCCGCGGGAAATACCGGGGCGCTGCTGGCCATCTCGATGTTTGCCATGCGCATGGTCGAGGGCGCACACCGGCCGGCGCTGGCCTCCTTCCTGCCGACGGCGCGCGCGGAGACGGTGATGCTCGATCTCGGCGCCAACCTCGAATGCGACGCCGAGAACCTCGCCGAGTTCGCCGTCATGGGCAGCGTCTTCGCCCAGGTGGTGCTCGGCCACGACAAGCCGAAGGTCGGGCTGCTGAACGTCGGCTCGGAGGAGCTCAAGGGCCACGAAGAGCTTCGCCAGGCGGCGGCGTGGCTGCGCCGCAACGG
>JAEWIV010000424.1 GCA_023386865.1 Pseudomonadota bacterium | reverse complement strand
GCTGCTGGGCACGCTGCGCGAGGTCGCCGCCTGGCGCGAGCGCACCGCCCAGCGGATCGACATCCCGCGCCAGCGCCTGCTGCGCGACGAACAGCTGCTCGAGATCGCGAGCCACGCGCCCAAGTCGACCGAGGAACTCGGGAAGACGCGCGGGCGCGGTCGCGGCTTCGCCGAGGGCTGGCAGGGCCGCGAGCTCCTCGAGGCGATCGAGAAGGCGCGCAACCTGCCGGAGTCGGAGCTGCCGACCCGCGACCGGCCTGCCGAGCAGCTGCGCGCGTCGAGCGCCGTGGTAGACCTGCTGCGCACGCTGTTGCGCTTGAAGGCCGAGGAGGCGGGGGTTGCGGCGCGGCTGGTCGCCAGCGCCGACGAGCTCGACCGGCTGGCGGCCGGAAAGCGCGACGTCCATGCGCTGGACGGCTGGCGGCGTGAGATCTTCGGCGCCGACGCGGTCGACCTGATCGAAGGCAAGCTGGCGCTCGCCCTTGCCGGCGATCAGGCCAAGCTGATCCCGCTCGGCAAGGAAAACTGAGTCGCACCGCTCGCGGTGACACCTTTCGGGGCGCCCACCCCGCCTCGCTACGTGACGATCACCGGCTCGAGGTCGAAGGTATCGGCGGCGCTTTCCAGGCGACGCGCCGTCACGTCGCCCAGGCTGCTCTTGGCGGCGGGCGGCACGAGCAGGCGCAACTGCCGATCGGTGCGGCGCAACTGGATCTGCGGCAACAGACCGGGCGCCCCGCCGCTCAGGTTGTAGGCCAGCCTGAGGCAGGCCCCGAGACGTCGGGCGAAGGTGCGGCTCCTGCCGTCGGTGAGATGCAACGCGGTGTCGAGCATCGCCGCCTTGGGGTCGCTCTTGTAGCGATAGGCGAGCGCCATCGCGAGCACGGCGCGTTCGCGATGGCTCATGCCTGGCGCCGGCAGGTGCAGCACGCGGACATAGGCCTGCTCGGCGCGATAGTCGGGATGGTCGTTCCACGAGATGTCGCTGAGATGGCAGGCGGCCGTGCGCAGGATGCGGTCGGTCTCGCTTTCGCCGGCGAACACCGGGCTCAGCCAATCGAAGATCTCCGAGGGCGCGAGGTCGAAGCGACGCCAGTCGGCCCCCTGCTCCTCGGCGAAGGCGATCAGGGGATGGCGCGCCCGCTCGGCCTCGCTCAATCGCGAATAGTAAAAGCCCTCGCGCAAGCCGAAGGCCGAAAACACCACGTTGCGCGGCTTGAGCGCCGCCAGCAGCCGATCGAGCGCCAGGCAGGCGAGCGGCAGAGTGTCGACGCGGCGGCGCGACACACCCGGCATCTTCTCCAGCGACTTGGCGCTCTGTACGGCGATCAGGCGGGCCACCGCCCGCGCCTCCTCCGCCGGGATGTCGTAATGATGGATGATGTGCAGCGGATAGCCCGCCTGCTCCATATGCAGGCGGGCGAACGAACGCCAGGCGCCGCCCACGGCATAGAATGTCCTGCCGGTCTCCTCGCGCAGCCAGCGCACGCCCTCGATGGCGTCGACGACGATCTTCTTTGGATCGCCCCTGCCCGAGGACATCAGACGCAGCGGGCCGACCGGCAGTGTGCTCGACGCCCCGAGCCTGCCCTCGCCCACCGCGACCAGCTCCAGGCTGCCGCCGCCCAGGTCGCCCATGACCCCCACGGCATCGGGCATGCCGCAGATCACGCCGTAACCGGAGAACCGCGCCTCGTCCTGTCCGCTCACGATGTGCGGCTTGATGCCCGGGCGGCTCGCCAGCTCACGCATGAAGTCCGGGCCGTCGGCCGCGTCACGCACCGCCGCCGTGGCCAGCAGGTCGAGCGACGTGACCTTCATGTTGTGGGCAAGCGTGGTGAAGCGGTCGATGTTGGCCAACGCCATCTCGACACCTTCGGGATTGAGGCGGCCCGTGGCATCCAGGCCACGTGCCAGGCCGCACAGCACCTTCTCGTTGAATACCGGAAGCGGCGCGCGGCTCGCGCGCTCGTAGACGACGAGACGGATCGAATTGGACCCGACGTCGATGATGCCGACGCGCCCTTTGCCGAGGGTGCTGTCGGGGTCGGGACCCGTGGTTGCCTCACCGTCCATGCGCGTCCTCTAACCGAAACCGCGCGGAATTGCATGGGCGATTCGGCCGCGACCCGTCGTCTCAACGGGGAGACGACGGGCACCGTGCAGATTCAGGAACTCAGCACCAGCCGCGGCACCGCTCCGCTCAGCTTGAGCGCGCTGCCGCGGCCCGAGAGCGACGGGTTGGTCATGAAGTAGTGATGGGCGATGAACGGTTCCTTGCCGATCGGCGGACGGCTGTAGGTGCCGTCCGGCGCCATGATCCAGCTCTGGACGTCGTCCTTGAGGTTGGCGACCATGATCTGGTCCAGCACCTGCTCGTGCACCGTCGGATTCTCCACCGGGCAGAGCAGCTCGACGCGGCGGTCGAGGTTGCGTGGCATCCAGTCGGCCGACGAGATGAAGACCTTGGCGTGGGGCGACGGCAGCGGATTGCCGTTGCCGAAGCAGACGATGCGGGCGTGCTCGAGAAAGCGGCCGATCATGCTCCTGACGCGGATGTGCTCGCTGAGACCGGGCATGCCGGGCCGGAGGCAGCAGATGCCCCGCACCACGAGATCGATCTGCACGCCGGCCTGTGACGCGGCATAGAGGCGGTCGATCAGCTTGCTGTCGACCAGCGAGTTCAGCTTGGCCCAGATGGCCGCGGGACGGCCGGCCTTGGCATTGTCGATCTCGGCATCGATCAGGCGATAGAGGTCGGGCCTGAGCGTCACCGGCGCGAAGGAGATCTTTTCCATCCGCTCGGGCCGTGCATAGCCAGTCATGTAGTTGAACAGGCGCGCGGCGTCCCGGCCCATGGCCGGATCGCAGGTGAAGAACGACAGGTCGGTATAGATGCGGGCCGTGATCGGGTGATAGTTGCCGGTGCCGAAATGGACGTAGGTCCGCGTCACCTGAGCCTCGCGCCGCACGACCATCGAGACCTTGGCGTGCGTCTTGAGGTCGATGAAGCCGTAGACGACCTGCACGCCGGCACGCTCCAGGTCGCGCGCCCAGCGGATGTTCGCCTCCTCGTCGAAGCGGGCCTTGAGCTCGACCAGTGCCGTCACCGTCTTGCCGGCCTCCGCCGCCGCGATCAGCTCCTTGACGATCGGCGAATCGGCGGACGTGCGATACAGCGTCTGCTTGATCGCCACCACCGCCGGATCGCGCGCCGCCTGGCGCAGGAACTGCACCACGACGTCGAAGCTCTCGTAGGGGTGATGGACGACGATGTCCTTGGCGCGGATGGCGGCAAAGCAGTCGCCGCCGAAGTCGCGGATGCGCTCGGGGAAGCGCACGGCGTAAGGCTCGAACTTGAGATCCGGCCGATCGTCGACGATCACCGCCTTGACGTCGCCGATGTTGAGCATGCGGTCGAGGTGGAAGACGTGCACGGTCTGGGTCTGCGCCGGGATCTCGAGCTGGTCGAACAGGAAGTCGCGCAGCTCGGCGGGCATGGCGCTGTTGACCGAGATCGAGATCAGATCGCCGCGCCGGCGGCGCTTCAGGGCGCTCTCGTAGAGCAGCACCAGATCCTCGGCCTCCTCGTTGATCTCGACGTCGCTGTCGCGGATGACGCGGAAGACGGCGCGCTCGATCACTTCGTAGCCCGGGAACAGGCGCGGCAGGTAGATGTCGACGAGGTCTTCCAGCGACAGGAAGCGGATCGACGATCCGGGCAGCCTGACGAAGCGGTCGACCTGCGGCGGCAGCGGCAGCAGCGCCATCAGCGGCCGACGATCGTCCTTGCGCTGCAGCTTCAGGATGGCCGAGAAGCCGCCATTGGGAATGAACGGAAACGGATGTGCCGGGTCGATGGCGAGCGGAGTCAGGATCGGGAAGACCTGCTCGATGAAATACTGGTCGAGCCAGGTGCGCTCGCCATCGGTGAGCTCGGAGGGATCGAGGACGGCGACGCCGGCCCCCCTCAGCTCCTCCTGCAGATTGGCCCATACCTCCTGCTGGCGGGCCATCAGTGTCGAGGCGCGCTCGCGGATGGCGGCGAGCTGCTCGGCCGGGGTCATGCCGTCGTCGCTGAGCAGCGTCGACCGGGTCTGCAGCATGTCGACCAGCCCGGCGACCCGGACCATGTAGAATTCGTCGAGATTGTCGGCCGAGATCGACAGGAAGCGCACGCGCTCCAGCAGCGGCTGGCGCTGATTGCTGGCCTCCTCGAGCACCCGCATGTTGAAGGCCAGCCACGACAGTTCACGATTGATGAAGCGGCGCGGGCTGTCGGGTGTTATGTCGAGGCCCGACGCGACTTCGTTGGCGGTCGTATTGAGGGCATCCATGGCCAAACGGTAACCGCTCGACATGACCGTGTCATGGCAATTCAATAAGCCGTTGTCCCAAAAGGATTTTTGCCGGATCGCCTGATGAAGACCCTGCTTCTCCTGCGGCACGCGAAATCAGCCTGGAGCGACCCCCGGCTGGACGACCACGATCGTCCTCTGAACGGCCGCGGCGAGCGGGCGGCCAGGGCGATGGCCGACCACATCGCCGGGCATGGCCGGCGCCCCGATCTGATCCTGTGCTCCACGGCCATGCGCACGCGCCAGACGCTGGCGCCCCTCCTGAAGCGCCTGGGAAGCCCGGCCCCGCCGATTGCGCTCGAGCACGGCCTGTACCTCGCTTCCGAGGACGCCCTGCTGGCCCGCCTGCAGGCCGTGGCCGACGATGTGCCGACCGTCCTGCTGGTCGGCCACAATGACGGAATTGGCCAGCTCGCCGCCGATCTGGCCGGCACCGGCCCTAGCGAGGCGCTGGCGGCGCTGAGGGAGAAGTACCCGACCGGGGCCCTGGCCATCCTGCGCCTGTCGGACGGCTCCTGGAGCGACCTCAAGCCGGGTTCGGCCAAACTCCTGGAGTTCGTCCGCCCCCGCGACCTCGCGGTGAAGTGACGACGATCACCGCGAGCACAGCGAGGGCCGTCGCCAATCGTCAGTACGTCCCCGGATATTGCCCGCCATCCATCAGCAGGTTCTGCCCGGTGATGTAGCTCGCATGCACGCTGCACAGGAAGGCGCAGGCGGCGCCAAACTCCTCCGGCGTGCCGAAGCGGCCAGCCGGGTTCATCTTGGCGCCCGCGTTGTACTCCTCCTCGTAGCTCTTGCCGCTCTTGGCGGCGCGCGCCCGATAGGTGCCGCGCAGGCGGTCGGTGGCGAACGGTCCCGGCAGCAGGCCGTTGATGGTGACGCCATGGCGCACCGTGACGCGCGCCACGCCGGCGACGAAGCCGGTGAGGCCCGAGCGTGCGCCGTTGCTCAGGCCCAGGATGTCGATCGGCGCCTTCACCGAGCTCGAGGTGATGTTCACGATGCGCCCGAAGCCCCTCTTCATCATGCCGTCGACCGACGCCTTGATGAACTCGATGGGTGTCAACATGTTGGCATCGATCGCCTTGATCCAGTCGTCGCGGTTCCAGTCGCGGAAGTCGCCCGGCGGCGGGCCGCCGGCATTGTTGACGATGATGTCGGGCTCGGGACAGGCAGCCAGCACCTGCTTGCGGCCGGCATCGGTCGTGACGTCGACGGCAACCGGCGTCACCTTCACGCCGGTCTTCTTGCGGATCTCCTCCGCCGTCGCCTCGAGCTCGGCCTTGGTGCGTGCGTTGATCACCAGATCGACGCCTTCCTGCGCCAGCGCCATGGCGCAGCCCTTGCCCAGTCCCTTGCTCGCCGCGCAGACGATCGCCTTGCGGCCCTTGATGCCCATGTCCATCGTTTCTCTCCGTTAATTCACTCGCGTCCAGTACTGCGTCTCGCCGAACATCGGCGTGCCGACATAGCCACGCAGCCGCAGCTTGCCGTCCGCCTGCAGGCTGATGTTGGCGTTGTAGGTCTTGCCGTTCTCGCCGTTGTAGATCTGCCCTCCCTCGTATTCGTCGGGGTTGGCCGTCTTCTTGAAGCCCCAGATCAGCGGCATGCCCAGCACCTTGCGGCTGCGCAGCGCGGGGTCGCTGTTGCGCCAATCGGTTGCCACCTCGGGCGCTACGACGGCGCCGTCCGGCCCGCTGGGATTGTTGAGGCCGACGATGGTGCCGCAGATCGGTCCGGTCTTGGGATCGGTGCAAGGCGCGATGCGAACCTGTGCCTTGCCCGAAGCGGTGAGCCAGGTACCCATCACGGAACCCTGCTGCGCCGAAGTGGTCGTCGCGGCGAGCGCGCCAAAGAGCGCCGCCAGGATGATCGTTCTCACTGCCCCTCCCTCACGTCGAGCCGGCGAGCTCCTCCAGCACGTCGGCCGCCAGCCGGCGGTCGATCTCGCGACGCTCCGCCAGCGCACGGCGGTCGAGCGCGGCAACGACACGTCGCGCCGCCTCGGCCGACCGCTCCATGTGCGACACCAGATAGTGCACG
This sequence comes from Pseudomonadota bacterium, assembly GCA_023386865.1. GTDB lineage: Bacteria > Pseudomonadota > Alphaproteobacteria > Reyranellales > Reyranellaceae > Reyranella. Next base: position 7,588 of record JAEWIV010000424.1, on the reverse strand, counting down.
ACGCCGGGCGCGGCGTGCAATTGCCGATCGCCGAGCTGCTTCAGGATGATCGAGCCGAGCAGCTCGTCGTCAGGCGGCGCCACGGCGACGGCGGGCGCAGCGCGCAGCCGCGAGGCGAGATCGGGCAAGGCGATCTTCCAGTGCGCCGGCAAAGCCTCGGCCACCAGCAGGAGATGGCGGCGATGCTCGCGCGCGAGATTGTAGAGATGGAACAGCGCGCGCTCAGGCGCCTTGTCGGCGCTATCGATGACGAGCGCGGGCGACGCCGCGATCAGCTCGGCGAGATCGGCAACGCTCTTGCCGTCGAGCGCGCCGCCGTCGATCACCACTGCACCGGTGCGCACGGCCCAGATGCGCGCCAGATGGGTCTTGCCGCACCCCGGCGGGCCGCCGAGCGCCAGGGCCGGCGCCGGCCAGTCGGGCCAGCGGTCGATCCAGGCCAGCGCCTCGCGATTACCCTCGGCCACGACGAAGTCCTCGCGGGCATAGGTCGGCGACGGCAGGGCGAGGTCGAAGGTGAGCTGGCGGGGCATCGCTCAGCCGCCATCGACGCCGCGATAGTATTGGCTTTCGCGATAGCGGCCGATGAGGTGACGCATCAGCACCCCCGCCACGGCCGCCACCGGCACGGCGATCAGGACGCCCACGAAACCGAACAGCGCTCCGCCCGCCAACAACGCGAACATGATCCACACCGGATGCAACCCGACTCTGTCGCCGACCAGCTTGGGCGACAGCACGTTTCCCTCCAGCATCTGGCCGACGACGAACACCACCGCGACCTTGACCACGCCCACCCAGTCCGGCGGAAACTGCACCAGCGCCATGCCGAGCGCCATCACCGCGCCGACGAAGGTGCCGACAAAGGGGATGAACGAGATGGCGCCGGCGATCAGGCCGATGACCAGGCCGAACTGCAGCCCGACGAGCGACAGGCCGATGGCGTAGATGCTGCCGAGCGAAAGGCAGACCAGCGCCTGTCCGCGCACGTAGCCGGCGATGGCGGCGTTGGACTCGTGGGCGAGCTTACGGATGGTGTCGGCGTGATCACGCGGCAAGGCGCCGTCGATCGCGGCGAGCAGCCTCTCCCAGTCGCGCAGCAGGTAGAAGGTGACGACCGGTGTCAGGAACAGCAGCGCCAGCAGGTTGAAAACCGCGAGGCCACCCTGTGCCAGCTTCCCGGCAACCGTTCCGGCGACCGCCAGCACCTGGCCGGCCCGCTGGGTGACCTCGGCCTGCAACTCGTTGACGCTGAGCGGTGGAAGATCGAGGCGCTCGCGGATCGGGTCGATCAGCGGCGTGATGCGGGTCGCCAGCTTCACCGTGTACTCGGGCAGGCTGAGGATCAGCGATTGGAGCTGGCCGAACAGCGGCGGCAGGATTGCCATCGCCACGCCGACGGCGATCAGCGCCGCGAGGATCGTCACGGAGGTGGTCGCCCACGTGCGCGACATGCCGAGCCGCTGCAGACGCACCACGATCGGGTCGAGGAAGTAGGCGACCACGATGCCGACCACGAACGGCAAGAGGATGTCGTTCAGCAGCCACAGCAAGAGCAGGAAGACGACGGCCACCGCCACCCAGAAGCGCCAGCGTGCGGGCTGCCCGGTGGCGGTCATCTGTCAGCCCTCGCGACCGCGATCACCGGATCTGCAATCGCCACTTGTCGGCTTCCCTGTCGAGCGCCAGCCCGGCCGAAGCCAGCGTGCGCTGCAGCTCGTCGGTAGTGCCGAAATACTCCAGCCTGAGCTCGGCACGATCGGACTCCAGCTGGCGCACCACGACGCTCTTGAGCGCCGGCACGCCGCCCAGCCGCTGGCGCACCTGCACCCAGTCGCCCAGCGCCCGGATCGGAACGTAGACGTCGATCGTGTCCTGCGAATCGCGGCGGACGGTGGCCACGCTACGCCACTGCTCGTCGAGCTTCTGGTGGACCTCCTTGGCCGCGCCGGCGAGCTGGCCTGTGTCGGAAACAGTGGTCCGCGGGATCTCGCTGCGCGCACCGGTCTGGGCATCGTAACGCAGCCCACCGACGGTGAGCGGGCCGCCATCCTTGTCGCCCTCGACGATCGCCACCACGATGGTCGGCGCGCGGTAGCGCTCGTTGAGGCGGGCGAGCGCAGACACGTCGCCGACATAGAGCTGCTCGGCGGTCACCGCGTTCTGGTCGAGTTGGTCGCCACGCAGCACCGTCACCGGCACCGTGCTGCCCGCCGTATCGAGAGTGCGCCACGCTTCGCGCCAGGCATTGCGATCGTCGAGTGGCTCGACGCCCGCCTTGCCCTTCCACAGTGGAGCCACCAGGGCGGACCGCGACACAGTCTCGGCGATCCTGACGCCGGACTGGCCGAGCCAGGCTTTCACCGGGTCGGGTTGGAAGACGACATTGAGCGTGCCGATGTAGCGCCCGGGCGCGGAACGCTCGCGCACGAATTCGATGCCGCGCACCATGCCCTCGAGGTTCGCATCGCTCGGGATCGTGACGCGGGCACGGTCTTCCGGCGCCACGACGCGGTCGACCAGCATCTTGGCCGCCTTGCGCCGCGCCTCGGCGATGCCCTGCTGACGCGCCTGCACGGCATCGGGGGCCGTCACGTCGACGTCGACGCCGGTCACGGTGTATGTGTTGCCGGCCTGCGCAAATGCGCCGCCGCACAGGCAGAGAGTCGCCATCAGGAACGTGGCGATCGTGGAAAACCAGCGGACTGGCGGCATTGCGGATGACCGGTTTTTGGCTATGTTCGCGGCCACCTATCTAGCACGAACGAGCCCGGCTTGAAGCCCGACGCGCCTCCCGACAAACAAGGCCACAATCGGCCGCCCCTGACCTACAAGGACGCCGGCGTCGATATCGATGCGGGCGACGCACTGGTCGAGCACATCAAGCCGCTGGCACGGAGCACCGACCGGCGCGGTGTCATGGGCGGGCTCGGCGGCTTTGGCGGCTTGTTCGATCTCAAGGCCGCGGGCTTCAAGGACCCGATCCTGGTCTCGGGCACCGATGGCGTCGGCACCAAGCTCAAGGTCGCGATCGAGGCGGGCATTCCCGACACGGTCGGCATCGACCTGGTGGCGATGTGCGTCAACGACATCGTCGTGCAGGGCGCGGAGCCGCTGTTCTTCCTCGACTACTACGCCAGCGGCAAGCTCGATCTCGAAGTCGGCCGCCGCGTCATCGCCGGGATCGCCGAGGGCTGCCGCCGCGCGGGCTGTGCCCTGGTCGGCGGAGAGACCGCGGAGATGCCCGGCATGTACGCCGAGGGCGACTACGATCTCGCCGGTTTCTCCGTCGGCGCTGCCGAACGCGATGCCCTGCTGCCGCGCCCCGACATCGCGGCCGGCGACATCGTGCTCGGCCTGGCGTCAAGCGGCGCCCATTCGAACGGCTTCTCGCTGGTGCGCCGCATCGTGGCGCGCAGCGGCCTGGGCTATGACGACGCCGCCCCCTTCGCCGAGGGCCCGCTCGGCCAGCTGCTGCTCGAACCGACGCGCATCTACGTGAAGCCTCTGCTTGGGGTGATGCGCGCCACTGGCGCCGTCAAGGGGCTGGCGCACATCACCGGCGGCGGATTGCCCGGCAACGTGCCGCGCTGCCTGCCCGACGGGACCCGCGCGCGCCTCGACGCGCGGCAATGGTCGGCGCCGGCCATGTTCCGCTGGCTGCGCGACGTGGGTCAGGTGCCGACCGACGACATGCTGCGGACCTTCAATTGCGGGCTGGGGATGGTCGTGGTCGCCGCCGCTGGCGATGCGGCCCGAGTCGCCCAGGCCCTGAACGATGCCGGCGAACGCGTGCATGAGGTCGGCGTCATCGAGGCTGCGCCACGGAGCGAGGCCGACTGCGTGGTCGATCACGCCGAAAGCCTATGGCGAAGCTGAAGGTCGGGATCCTGATCTCGGGCCGCGGCAGCAACATGGCCGCGCTGATCGAGGCGGCGAAAGGGGCGGACTACCCCGCCGAGATCGCCGTCGTCGTCAGCAATGTCGCGAACGCGCCGGGCCTCGGGCTCGCCCGGGACGCGGGCATCGCGACCTCAGCGATCTCGCACAAGGAATTTCCCGACCGCGAGACTTTCGACCGCAGCATCTCGGCAGAGCTGGAGAAACACGGCGTCGGCCTGGTCGCGCTGGCCGGCTTCATGCGCATTCAGAGCCCGTGGTTTTCGACACACTGGAAGGATCGGATCATCAATATCCACCCTTCCCTGCTGCCGGCCTTTCCCGGCTTGCGCGTCCAGCAGCAGGCGCTCGATGCCGGCGTCCGCATCAGCGGCTGCACGGTGCATTTCGTGACGCCCGACCTCGACGCCGGGCCGATCATTGCCCAGGCGGCCGTGCCGGTGCTGCCGGGCGATGACGCCGACCGGCTTGCGGCCCGCATCCTGCGCCAGGAGCACCGGCTTTATCCCCTGGTCGTGCGGTGGTTCGCGGAGGGCCGCCTGTCGGTATCGGGGGCGCAGGTGGCCGTCGCCGGCGTGCCGCCGGGCGCGACGCTCCTCTTCTCGCCCGATGCCTAGTTCGCTATAAGACCCTGACCAAACGAGGACCACCGAGCACAATGGCCGACGCGAAGGACGACGACTACCCCGCCCATCTCAGCACCTACACTTCGTTCAACAAACTGGTGCTGTTCTCCATCCTGTTCATCGTGCTGCTGCTCGCCTGCATGGCGCTCGGCCTGGTCGGCAACACGCCGGTCTTCGCCCTGTTGTTCGGCATCGGCGGCACCCTCGCTCTGCTGGTGGCCTTCGCCGTCATGAGTTGACGCGCGGCGACAACGCAAAAAAGAAGCGGCCCTTCCGGGCCGCTTTTTCGTCAGCCGACGATCTCGCAGCCGGCGAAGAAGTAGGCGATTTCGATCGCGGCGTTCTCGGGCGAATCAGAGCCGTGCACCGAGTTGGCCTCGATCGACTCGGCGAAGTCCTTGCGGATCGTGCCCGCCGCGGCGTTGGCCGGGTTGGTGGCGCCCATGATCTCGCGGTTCTTGGCGATCGCGCCCTCGCCTTCCAGCACCTGCACGACCACCGGGCCCGAGGTCATGAACTTGCAAAGGTCGTTGAAGAACGGCCGCTCCTTGTGCACGCCGTAGAATGTCTCGGCCTGCTGCCGGCTCATCCAGATGCGCTTCTGGGCCACGATGCGCAGGCCCTTCTCTTCGAACCGGGCGTTGATCTTGCCGGTCAGGTTCCGGCGCGTCGCGTCCGGCTTGATGATCGAGAAAGTGCGTTCGACGGCCATAAATCCCTCTCCAGCGTGTGCTTTCAGCGCGTGGGCGCGCCTTATAAACGCGGGGTTCCGGACCGGCAAGCCGGTTGGACCCCGGCTTTTCGCGTGCTAAACGCCGCGGCCCCATGCTGCACGTCAACGACCTCTCCTTCCGCCACGGCGAGCGCGTCCTGTTCGATCGCGCCTCGGCGGCCATTTCCGACGGCTGGAAGGTCGGCCTGGTCGGCCGAAACGGCGCGGGCAAATCGACGCTGCTCAAGCTGATCCAGGGCGAATTCGAGGCCGACGGCGGCAACATCAACATGACCGGCCGGACCCGCGTCGGCTCGGTGCCGCAGGACCCGCCCGGGGGCGACACCCCGGTCCTGGAGGCGGTCCTGGCGGCCGACGTCGAGCGCACGACCCTGCTGGCCGAGTCGGAGACCTGCCAAGACGGCACGCGCCTGGCCGACATCCATGCCCGGCTGGACGAGATCGGCTCGGCCTCTGCCCCGGCGCGGGCCGCCGCGATCCTGCATGGCCTGGGCTTCGACAAGGCGGCACAAGCGCGGCCGTGCGGCGAGTTCTCCGGCGGCTGGCGCATGCGCGTGGCGCTGGCCGGCACCCTGTTCAGCGATCCCGACCTCCTGATCCTCGACGAGCCGTCGAACCATCTCGATCTCGAGGCGCAGCTCTGGCTCACCGAGCACCTTCAGCGCTTCCGGCACACGCTGCTGATGGTCAGCCACGACCGCGACCTGTTGAACGACGTGTGCGACCACATCGTGCACATCGACCAGCAGAAGCTCGTCACCTATCACGGCAACTACGACCGGTTCGAGCGCACCCGGGCCGAACGGCTGGAGAACGACGCCGCACAGCAGGCCAGGATCGCCGCCCAGCGCAAGCACATGCAGGCCTTTGTCGACCGCTTCCGCGCCAAGGCGAGCAAGGCACGCCAGGCGCAGTCGCGCCTCAAGATGATCGAGAAGCTGGGTCCCGTCGTGGCGCCGCCGGTCGAGGAGAAGATCACCTTCAATTTCCCGCCGCCCGACCAGCTCGCCTCGCCGATCGAGACGCTGGACGAGGTGTCGGTGGGCTACGGCGACGGCCCGCCGGTGCTGCGCAAGCTCGACCTGCGGCTGGACATGGACGATCGGATCGCACTCCTCGGCCAGAACGGCAACGGCAAGTCGACCTTCATCCGCCTGCTGTCGGACCGCCTGCAGCCGCGCGAAGGCCGGATCAGGCGCACGTCCAAGCTGCGCGTCGGCTATTTCTCGCAGGACCAGGAGGAAGGCCTCGACTACGAAGCGACGCCTTTCCAGCACATGTCGAGCGCGCTCGGTGCTGGCGCCGGCGAGACCAGGGTGCGTGCCCAGCTCGGCCGCTTCGGCTTCGGCCGCGAGCGCGCGGACCTCAAGGTCGGCCTGCTGTCGGGTGGCGAGAAGACGCGGCTGCTGCTGTCGCTCGCCACGCGCAACGCCCCTCACCTTCTGCTGCTCGACGAGCCGACCAACCACCTCGACATGGATGCGCGCGCCTCGCTGGTCGATGCGATCAACGACTTCGAAGGCGCCGTCGTGCTGGTGAGCCACGACACGCATCTGGTGAAGATGGTGGCCGACCAGCTCTGGCTGGTCGCCGGCGGCAAGATCACTCCGTTCGAGGGCGACATCGACGACTACCAGGCGCAGCTCCTGCGCGAACGCGGCGGCGGAAACGCCAAGGCGGCCAAGCGTTCGGAGCAGCGCCCGGAGCAACCTGCGGCGTCGCCACCGCCGCCCAAGAAGGAGCAACGCAAGCAGTCCGCCGATTCACGGGCCAAGCGCGCGCCGCTGAAGCGCGCGCTGGAAAAGGTCGAGAAGAGCATCGCCAAGCTGACCAAGGAGCGCGAAGCCATCGAGGCCAGGCTCGCCGATCCGTCGACCTACAGCGACGGCTCGGTCAACGTCGCCGACCTGCAGCGCGAGAAGGTGAGACTGGAGCGTGAGATCGCCCATGCCGAGCACGAGTGGCTGGTGGCACAGGAAGCCTACGAGGCGGCGTGAGGCGAGCTATTCGGCAGCGGCGGGCCGAACGACCGTCGATCCGGTGTTCTGCCTGATCATCATGACAAGGCCGGCGTTGACGACGTAGAGGCCGACGGCGATCCAAAAGATCATGGCGGGCATCGCCGCCCCCATCAGTAAGCCGAACAGCGGCGGTGCGGCGAACGAACCGACGTCGAGGCCCGAGTACACGAAACCGAAGACCTTCCCCGAGGCGCCCGGCGGCGTGGCGCCGCGCACGATCATGTCACGCGACGGGCCGGTCGCGCCGCCCGCCGCGCCGGCAAGGGCGAGCAGCGGCAGCAGCAGCCCCGGCGGCACCGCCTGCGTGG
>JAEWIV010000418.1 GCA_023386865.1 Pseudomonadota bacterium | reverse complement strand
ACCCCGGCGCGGCGCGCCGCCGCCAGGATCGCGGTATAGAGATGCTGTCGCGACATCGTGAGAAGACGGAAGTGCCCTTCGCTATTGACCTTGCCGAAGGACATGCAGACGCCGTTCCGCTCGGTCCGGTAGCCCGGCGCCGCGTAGGCGCCGTTGGCCACGTCGTCGTAGGCGCCGATCGCCTGCAGTACGCGCAGGCCGTTGTCCCAGATGAAAATGCCGGCGCCGAAGGCGCGCAGCTCGCTGTCGATCTCGTGGACGCGCGCCGTCCAGCCGCGCTGGCGCAGCGCGATCGCGGCGACCAGGCCGGCGAAGCCCGCGCCCGCGATCTCGGCATGCATCACTCGGCAGCCGCCAGGTTCTTGCCGCCGAGCAGACCGAGTTCCTGCACCCGCTCCTGGGTATAGAGGTCGCTCCAGTTGATCCAGGACTTGTCGGTGACGAGGTTGGGATCGTAGCCGCGCTCGGGGATCTGCAGGCGCTTGCCGCCGATATGGACGTGGCGGATGCGCTTCTTGTCCTGCAGCAGGGCGATGTTGTCGATCGGTGAGCCCTCTATCGCGATGAAGTCGGCCTGCCGCCCCGGCGCCAGCACCCCGAGCTTGTCGCCGCGCGCCAGGAAGCGCGACGCGACCTCCGTGGCGCAGCGCAGCGCTTCGCCCGGCGTGAAGCCGAGATCACGCACGAAGATTTCCAGCTCGCGGGCGTGCCACTCGCCATAGGGCGTGACGGCAAAGCCGGTGTCGGTGCCGGTCATCATCGGGATGCCGGCCTTGCGCGCCCGCTGGAGGTTGGTGCAGGCGATCTCGTACTCCCGGCGCGTATTCTCGATGCGGCCCTTGGTGGCGGCGCGCTCGTAGGGCTGCGTGAAGTCGATGATGTTGCGCGGGAAGGTCATGGTCGGACCGATGGCGGAGCCGGACTTCACCATCGCATCGAGACACTCATCGTCGAGATAATAGGCGTGGAAGATCAGATCGGCGCCGGCGCGGGCCGAATAGAGCGTCGCCTCCCGACCGCGGGCATGGACCACCACCTTGCGGCCAAGGCGCTGGGCCTCGGTCACCATGGCCGTCGTCTCGTCCTGATTGAAGGCGGCGATCAGCTCGCCGTCGGGCCGGGTCTGGAACCCGTCCATGGCGATCTTGATGCAGTCGACGCCGTTCTTGACCTGGACGCGGATCTCCTCGATCGCCTCGTCCTTGCTGGCGACCAGCCGGCCGATCGAGGTGTCGGGAGCGCCGATCCAGCTGGGATACCAGTCGGTCAGACCCTGGCGTGAGGTGATGTACCGGCCGGCCGCGGTGACGCGCGGGCCGTCGAACATGCCCGCGGTGATGGCGTCGCGCACCGACAGGCTGATCTGACCGGCATCGCCCGGGGCACAGATCGAGGTGTAGCCGGCGGCGACGACCTTCTGGGCGAAGAACATGCCGCGCAGCGCACGGAACTCCATCGGCTGGTAGAGATCGATGTCTTCCTCGGTCTTGGCGTTGCCGTAGGCCAGATGGACATGCACGTCGATCAGCCCCGGCATGACGAAGAGCTGATCGTAGTTCAGGACGGTCTCGCCGACGGCGACCGGCGGGGCGCCTGCCGTCGGGCCGACATAGGTGAGCAGTCCGTTGTCACCGTAGACGAGGGTCCCGCCCGTCGCTGCCGCCGCCTGATCACCGGTGAAGAGAGAGCCACACCGCACGTGCGTCGCCATGAGACCGCCTCCGCCATCGCCTGTCGCGAAGCTCCATCATAGGCCTGCTTCACGACGGATCGCAAAGCCGGGCCAAGGGCGGAGCCGGCAAGCGACATGAATGCGACGTTCACGATGCTCGGGGTGGCAGCCGACCGCTCGACGCCCGGATCTCGGCGGCCGCTCGATCCCAGGCGGCGACCCGTTCGGGGCCGGCCGGGTGCGAGTCGAGAAACGTCGTCTCCATGCGGCCCGAGCCCGCCGCCATGGTCACGAGCAGGCCGCGCGCCTTGTCGAGATCGATACCGGCCCGGTAGAGGATCAGCGCGGCCATGTAGTCGGCCTCGCGCTCCTGCTCCTTGGAATAGGAAAGGCGGCCGATGGTGGCGCCGAGCTGGGCTGCCGACTGCGTCGCGCCGGAGCCGGGGCTGCTGCCGGCGATGGCCCCGGCGAGGCTCACCGCCGCGACGCCGAGCAGGGCCCCGATCATCTGGTTGCGCGTGCCGCGGGCGACATGGTTGGCGGCGTGATGGCCGATTTCGTGCGCCACCACCAGGCACACTTCCTCGTCGTTGGCGGCATACTCGACGATGCCGCGGTTGAGCACGATGTTGCCGTAGCCCATGGCTCCGGCGTTGAGGTCACGGTCGCGCGACATCCGGAATCTCCAGTCGCACACGCCGACATTCATCTCGAGGCAGAGGTTCGCAGCCGGCGCCCTGACGAGCTGGATCGCCGTGCGCAGGGTCGACGCCGCTTCGTCGTCGGACACCCAGCGCCGCCGCGGCGGCGGCGTCATGCGAACTTCCGCCTGCGCCATGGCGATATTGCCATTGCTGACCTCGGGCAGCTGATGGATTGCCCCACACCCGCAGACGAAGCCGCTCCCCGCCAGAGCCATGAAAGATCGCCGCCGCATGATCGTGCCCTCCTTGTCCGGGAGGACGAGACGACGGCGGCAGGCGTTACACGGAAACCGACAAAGGCCCGGGATCGGCGCCGACCGGCCGGCGCAGGCAGGCCACATGGTGGCCGGGCGCCACTTCGATGAGGGGCGGCGGCGTGACCTTGCACTCGGCCACCGCGTAGGGGCAGCGGGTGTGGAAATGGCAGCCGGGCGGCGGCTTGGCCGGGCTCGGCACGTCGCCCTGGACGATCCGCTTGCGCTTGCGCCGCCGCTTGGGATCGGGCGCCGTCGCCGCCGACAGGAGCGCCTCGGTATAGGGATGCAGCGGCTGGCGGAACAGGGTGCGCTTGTCGGTGAGCTCGACGATGCGGCCGAGATACATCACCGCGATGCGATGGCTGATGTGGCGCATCACGGCGAGGTCGTGACTGATGATGAGATAGGCGAGCCCGTATTCCTCCTGCAGGTCGATCAGGAGGTTCAGCACCTGCGCCTGCACCGACACGTCGAGCGCCGACACCGGCTCATCGGCCACGATCAGCTCGGGATTGACCGACAGCGCCTTGGCGATGCCCAGCCGCTGGCGCTGGCCGCCGGAGAACTCGTGGGCGTACTTGCGCATCGCCTCGGGCCGCAGGCCGACGCGGCGGAAGAGCTGAGCGACCCGCTCGCCGGTCTCGCCGCCGCGGGTGATGCCGAAATTCTCCAGCGGCTCGCCGACGATCGTGCCGGCCGACAGCCGCGGATTCATCGACGAATACGGATCCTGGAAGATCGTCTGGATGCGCCGGCGGTGTTCCCACATGGCGCCGGGCTTGAGATGGGTGACGTCCTCGCCGCCCAGCAGGATGCGCCCGGCGGTCGGCTCGACCAGCTTCAGCACGGTCTTGCCGATCGTGGACTTGCCGCAGCCGGATTCGCCCACTAGGCCCAGCGTCTCGCCCTTGGCGATGCTGAAGCTGACGCCGTCGACCGCCCTCACCTCGCCCACGCGGCGCTGCAGCAGGCCGCCCAGGATCGGGAAGTGCTTTACGAGCCCGTCGACCTCGAGAACGGGTGCTGTCGAGGGCGCGCTCACAGCTTGACCTCCCAGCAGGCGACGGTGTGGCCCGCGCCGGCATCGACGAACGGCGGCGCCGCGGCGCGGCAGCGATCCGTGGCGAGCTCGCAGCGCGCGGCGAAGGCGCAGCCGACAATCGGCTGGGTCAGGATCGGCACCAGGCCCGGAATCTCCTGCAGGCGGGGCCGCGTGCCGGCGGCGTCGGCCTCGACGTCGAGCCGCGGGATCGCCCGCATCAGGCCGCGCGTATAGGGATGCAGCGGCTTCTCGAACAGCGCCTCGACCGGCGCCTCCTCGACCTTGCGGCCGGCATACATCACGACGACGCGCTCGGTGGTCTCGGCGACGACGCCGAGATCGTGGGTGATCAGCACGATGGCGGTGCCCGTCTTCTCCTTGAGCTCGATCATCAGGTCCAGGATCTGCGCCTGGATGGTGACGTCGAGCGCCGTCGTCGGCTCGTCGGCAATCAGCACCTGCGGATCGCAGGAAAGCGCCATGGCGATCATGACGCGCTGGCGCATGCCGCCCGAAAGCTGGTGCGGGTACTCGTCGAGGCGGCGCTTGGCATCGGCGATGCGCACCAGGTCGAGCATCTCGCGCGCGCGATCGCGCGCCGCCGCCCACGGCACGCCGAGATGGCGCACCACGTTCTCGGCGATCTGGGTGCCGACCGTCAGCACGGGGTTCAGGCTGGTCATCGGCTCCTGGAAGATCATGGAGATGCGATGGCCGCGCAGGCTCTTCATCTCCTCCTCGGACAGGGCGGTGAGCTCGCTGCCTTCGAAGCGGATCGAGCCCTGGGCGATGCGGCCGGTCTCGGGCGGGATCAGGCGCAGGATGGACAGTGCCGTCACCGACTTGCCGCAGCCCGTTTCGCCCACGATCCCCAGGGTCTCGCCGCGCGACACGTCGAACGACACGCCGTCGACGGCGCGCACGACGCCGTCCAGGGTGTTGAACTGCGTGCGGAGGTCGCGGACCTCGAGGATCGCGCTCACAGGCGTCTCGCCAATCTTGGATCGAGCCGGTCGCGCAAGCCGTCGCCCAGCAGGTTCACCGCCAGCACGGTGACGGCGAGGAAAGCGCCGGGGATGAGGATGGTCCACGGTGCGATCTGGAAGAAGGTCTTGCCCTGGGAGATGATGTTGCCCCAGCTCGGTGTTTCCAGCGGCACGCCGGCGCCGAGGGAGCTCAGGCTCGCCTCGATCAGCATCG
>JAEWIV010000411.1 GCA_023386865.1 Pseudomonadota bacterium | reverse complement strand
CGTCGGGGCTGCACCGCCCCCGAGCTTGAGGGTGCGGCCGGTCGGTGCCGCCGGGGCGGGCGCAGGCGCTGGAGCAGCGGCCGCCGGCGCACTCGGAGCGCCCGGCCGCTTCACCGGCTTCTTGGCCACGACCTCCACGACGCGCGTGCGGCCATGCGAGAACTTCTGGCGCACCTGCGTGGCGTCGCCCGCGCTCTTCCCCGGCGCTGCGCCCGTGCGCGGCGTCGTCGAAAGCGTGAGCGGCTTGGTCGGCTTGGTCTGCTCTTTCTGTTCCGTCATATCTCGTCTTGTCCTTGGTCCGCCGCGGCCCGTCAACCGCCGCTGTTCAACCGGTAGCCGCGCCAGCGCGCCGCTCCGGCCTCGATCCGCTCAACAAAGGCCCCGCCCGCATCGTCGCGGGCAACCGCCACATATACCGCCTGGTCGCGGCCGAAGATCCCACCCAGGGCCGCCGCGTCGCCCAGACGGACGATCGGCAGGCCGGTCGCCCGCAACTTGCCGAGCCCATCGCCGTCGGCCTCGTCGGCCACGACCAGCAGTCCGACGCGACCCCGGCCCACCATCTGCTCGACCTTCACGAAGCCTGCGACCGCCCGGCCGGCGCGCCGCGCCCGACCGAGATCGGCCAAGGCCCGCTCGAGCAGCAACCGCTCGACCCGGTCCGCCAGATCGGCCGCCGGCCGCACCGAAGCCCGCGCCGCCCTGGCGAAGGCATTCTTCGCCACCGCGCGTTCGACCGCGGACCGTTCCGCCTTCACCCAAAGGCCGCGCCCGGGCAGCCGCCGCGCCAAGTCGGGCACGACGTCGCCCTGCGGCCCGACGACGAAGCGGATCATCCGCTCGGGCGCACCCGTCTCGCCGGTCGCGATACAGGTGCGCTGCGGGCCGGTCGACGGCGGAGCCAGGGGTTCGGCTCGGGACATGGCGGCGGCGATTGCCAAGCGGGTCGGTCTCCTCTTCTAGGCCTTGGCCGCTTCCGCGGCCTCGCCACCCTCGGCGGCGAACCAGTGCTCGCGCGCCTTCATGATGATGGCGTTGGCAGTGTCGTTATCCATAGCGCTCTCGCCGACGATCTCGCGCAGCTCGTCGGAAGCGAGGTCGGCCAGGTCGTCGCGGGTCTTCACGCCCTTCTCGCCCAGCGCCACCAGCATCGGCAGCGTCAGGCCTTCGGTGCCGCGGACGTCCTCGTCGACGCCGAGCTCCTCGAGGCGGGCTGCGAGCTCCGCGTCGCGCTTCTCGATGTACTCGCGGGCGCGGCGTTGCAGCTCGGTCGCGATCTCCTCGTCGAAGCCCTCGACGCCGGCCAGATCCTCGACCGCCGCGTCGGCCACGTCCTCGACGGCGGCATAGCCCTCGGCTACCAGGAGATGGGCAATGACGTCATCGACATCAAGCGATGCCTTGAACAGCTCGGTGCGCTCGCGCGTTTCCTTCTGGCGGCGCTCGCTCTCCTCGGCTTCGGTCATGATGTCGATTTCCCAGCCGGTGAGCTGGGAAGCGAGCTTGACGTTCTGGCCGCGGCGGCCGATCGCCAGGCTGAGCTGGTCGTCGGGCACCACGACCTCGGTCTTGTTCTTCTCCTCGTCCATCAGCACCTTGCTGACCTCGGCCGGCGCCAGCGCATTGACGATGAAATTTGCGGTGTCGTTCGACCACGGGATGATGTCGACCTTCTCGCCCTGCAGCTCCTGCACGACGGCCTGCACGCGGCTGCCGCGCATGCCGACGCAGGCGCCGATCGGGTCGATGGCGCTGTCGTGGCTCAGCACGGCGATCTTGGCGCGGCTGCCGGGATCGCGCGCCACTGCCTTGATCTCGATGATGCCGTCGTAGATCTCCGGCACTTCCTGGCTGAACAGCTTGGCCATGAACTGCGGATGGCTGCGCGACAGGAAGATCTGCGGACCGCGCGGCTCCTCGCGCACGTCGAAGATATAGGCGCGCACGCGATCGTTCACGCGCAGGCTTTCGCGCGGGATCGTCTCGTCGCGGCGGATCACGCCTTCGGCGCGCTGCAGGTCGACGGTGATGTTCCCATAGTCGACGCGCTTGACCACACCGGACACGATCTCGCCGACGCGATCCTTGAACTCCTCGTACTGCCGCTTGCGCTCGCTCTCGCGCATGCGCTGGGTGATGACCTGCTTGGCGGTCTGCGCGGCGACGCGGCCGAAGTCGATCGGCGGCAGCTCGTCGGTCAGGAAGTCGCCGACCTGCGCCTCGGGATTGCGGCGCTGCGCCTCGGTGAGCGGCACCTGCACGTTCTCGTTCTCGACCGGGTCGGCCACCTGCATGTAGCGCAGGAGCTTGATCTCGCCCGACTTGCGGTCGATCTCGGCACGGATGTCGTGCTCCAGGCCGTACTTGGCGCGGCCGGCCTTCTGAATGGCCTGCTCCATCGCCTCGAGCACTTCCTCGCGCTCGATGCCTTTCTCGCGGGCGACCATGTCGGCCACCTGCAGCATCTCCAGGCGCGGGATATCGGCAGTCGTTGCCATGACTAATTCCCCTCTTGCGAATCCACTAACTAATGAGCTTGACCCGCCCCCTGTTGGGCGAGCCGGTGTTCTTCAATCAACGCGTCAGTCATCTCCAGCTTGGCTTTGGACACGGCGGCGAGCGGCACCGCCGCCTCCTTGCCGTCTTCCAGGCGCAGCCGAACCACGCCGTCGCTCAACCCCAGCAGCGTGCCCTTGAAGCGGCGACGCCCGTCGATCGGCGCGGCGGTCTCCACGCGGGCGAGATGTCCCGCCCACCGCGAATAGTCCTTGGGCCGCGTCAGCGGCCGGTCGATGCCGGGCGAGCTCACCTCGAGGGTGTAGGCGTCCGGGATGGGATCCTCGACGTCGAGCACCGCCGAGAGCGCGCGAGAGAGCGTGGCGCAGGCTTCGACGTCCATCGCGCTGCCGTCGGCCGGCTCGATCATGATCTGCAGCGTGCCGCCCTTGCTCATGGCGACGCGAACCAGTTCGTAGCCCATGCCGACGACGGTCGGGGCAACGATGTCTTCGATTCGACGCAGCAGTTCGGTCACGCGGTTCTTGATCTCTACTGGCTGGGGCGGCGGGCTTTCCAAAAATGAAAAGAGCGGGCGTTCGGCCCACTCTTTCTTGTTTGGTTCGTCCCGCGAACCCGATGAGGATGGCGCGCATATAAGCGCAGTTCGGGCAAAGAGCAAGGAAATCCGGCGTATTTTATGGCTGGCCGCGCCGGTGCCCCTATTAGTGGTAGTATTACCTTTTACGCCGCCGGCAGGGGCCGTGAAAAATATTTTTCAGCTAAGGAAGCTCCCTCAGCCACCGCCGGGCATCGTGCAGGCTGCGGAAGAGCCTGACCGGCCGGTCCGCCTTGGTCACGTCGGCGAACAGGTCGGCAAACCCCTCGCGATCGGGATGAATGACAAAGGCAATCGGCCCGCGCGCGGCCGCGCCCTTCTCGGCGCGCAGCGCCATGGCCATGGCTTCGACCTGCTCGCGACCCATGTCGATGCTGGAGCCCGAAACGTCGATGATCTTGCTGAAGTGCCGGACGTCGTTGTCCACCATCTGCTGGACCAGGTCGCGAACATCGTCCGGCGTGACCTGGCCACGGGCCACGATGACGAGCAGACGGTTCAGTCGGGAGATTTCCAAGTAGATCGGCATGCGGCGGCGGTACCGGGCCGGGGCCCAAACGCCGCCCCACACGCGGGCATGCTACACCCGCCGCCGCAGACGCAGAAAGGTCGGTGTTCCGGCGATCTTCTTCTTCTCGTAGCGCGTCACCGGCCAATCCGCCGGCCGGCCGCGCCAGTCGGCGGGCGACTGGGGCAGCCA
>JAEWIV010000400.1 GCA_023386865.1 Pseudomonadota bacterium | reverse complement strand
TGCGCCAAGGACGACAGAAATCACGGCATCCCCCACGCGAGATGCACCGCCTCGCCTTCCGCCGGCATCGCCTCGCCCGTGTTCTGGCGAATCACCGTCACCAGACCATCGGCGGTCTCGACCTGGTAGAGCCAGTGATTGCCCTGAAAGATGCGCGTGCGGACCTTGCCGGCGAGACCCGACGACGCGAAGGAGATCCTCTCCGGTCGCACCGTGCCGCCGGCCACCAGGTTGGTCCGCCCCAGGAAGCTCGCCACGAACGGCGTCGCCGGACGCTCGTAGGCTTCGTGCGGCGGCCCGACCTGCTCGGCGCGGCCATGGTTCATCACCACCAGCCGGTCGGACAGCGCCATCGCCTCGGCCTGGTCATGCGTCACCAGGATGGTCGTGGTGCCGACGGTGCGCTGGATCTGGCGCAGCTCGATCTGCATCTCCTCGCGCAGCTTGGCATCGAGATTGCTGAGCGGTTCGTCGAGCAGCAGGATCTGCGGCCGGATCACCAGCGCGCGGGCCAGCGCCACGCGCTGCTGCTGGCCGCCCGACATCTGCCGCGGATAGCGGCCCGCGAAGGCGCCGAGCCCGACCAGCTCGAGCGTCTCGCCGACACGCCTGGTTCGCTCGGCGGCGGCGATGCCCTGCATCTCCAGGCCAAAGCCCACGTTCTCCGCCACAGTCATGTGAGGGAAGAGCGCGTAGCTCTGGAACACGATGCCGAGCCCGCGCCTGGCCGGCTTGACCGCCAGCAGGTCGCGGCCCTCCAGCCGGATCGCGCCGGCGGACGGCTCGACGAAGCCCGCGATCATCTGCAGGGTCGGCGTCTTGCCGCAGCCCGAGGGGCCCAGCAGCGAGACGAACTCGCCCTTCTCGACGGCCAAGGTCAGGCCATCGACCGCGACATGCGTGCCGAAACGCTTGCTCAGGCCTTCGAGGGATAAAAAGCTCATGCCTCCCCACGAAGTGGGGAGGTGGCCCAACGGGCCGGAGGGGTCATGAGCTTCCGACCCCTCCGCCCCTTCGGGGCACCTCCCCAGCGAAGCTGGGGAGGAAAATAGATCACCGCTCGACCTCGCGGTTCCAGCGCTTGGTCCAGTCCTCGCGCTGGGCGTTGATGGCGTCCCAATCGGGCGAGATGATCAGCTTGGCGCGCTCGCCGACCGGGGCCATGCGCAGCTCCGGCATGTTGACGTCGACCTTGGTGTTGACCGGGCCGTTGCCCATCTCCTTGGCGAGCGACGTCTGCACCGGCGCGGAGATCAGCGTCTTGATGAACTCGTGCGCCAGCGGATTGACGTTGGCCTTGGCGACCGGGCAGGCCGAGGCCAGCAGGATCGGCGCGCCTTCCTTGGGATAGATGAAATCGACCGGGAAGCCGGTGTTGGCGAAGGCCTGGACGCGGCCGGTGCCCCACACCGCGATCTGCGCCTGATTGGACTGGAAGAGTTCGGTCATCTTGCCCGGCGAGGGCTCGTAGACCAGCACGTTGGGGTTCACGTCGTTCTTCATCACCTTGAAGCCCGGCTCGATGTTCTTCTCGCCGCCGCCGTTCATGCGCGCGAACATCATCAGCGTATAGAGGCCGTAGGTGTTGTTGATCGGCGGGATCACAAGCAGCTTCTTGAACTTGGGATCATTAAGGTCGTTCCACGAGGTCGGCGTCGCCCAGCCCTTGTCCTTGAAGGTCTTGGTGTTGATCATGAAGCCGGTGCCGGTCTGGCCGACGGCTACCGCCTTGTCGTCCTTGAACAAGGCGGCAGGATAAAGCTGGCTCTTGTCGAGACCGTCGATCTTGCTGCAGAAGCCCAGCTGGATCGCCTGATACATCGGGCCGTCATCGACGATCGCCACGTCGATTACCTGGTTGGCCTTCTGGGCCTGCAGCTTCGCCAGCGTGTCCGTCGAGTTGCCGGCGACGTACTCGACCTTGACCCCGTGCTTCTGCTCGAAGGCCGGAATCATCTCCTTGCGCAGCGTCTGTTCCCACGAGCCGCCATAGGCCGCCACGGTGAGCGTCTTGGATTGTGCGAATGCCGATGCCGCGGCCAGCAGCGCCGCCGCGCCGGCGATCGCGGCGCCATAGATCGAACGACCACCCATAACCCCTCCTGTCGCGACACCCTGCTGCCGCAGGCTAATGGTTTCGCTCTGTCATGGTGGCGTCAAATTCGAAATCTCTGTCGCCTTCATAACGAGATGTTATAAGGCGCCATGCGTGGCCTCAATCCCCGCCAGATCGAGGCGTTCCGCGCCGTCATCCTGACCGGCGGCGTCGGCGCCGCGGCCTCACTGATCAACGTCACCCAGCCCGCGGTCAGCCGCATGATGCGCGACCTGCAGAGCCAGCTCGGCCTGACGCTGTTCGAGCGCCGCGGCACCGGACTGGTGCCGACCAGCGAGGCGCTGTCGCTCTATGCCGAGGTCGAGCGCGCCTTCGTCGGGCTGGAGCGCATCGAGCAGATGGCGACCGAGCTGCGCACGAGGCGTGCGGGCTTCCTGCGCATCGCCGCCCTGCCCGCGCTCGCCAACGGCTTCCTTCCGCGTTTCGTCGGTGAATTCCTGAAGGAGCGGCCGAAGCTCGACATCGTCCTGTCCGGCCTCGTGTCGCATGCCGTCCTGGCCTCGGTGGCGCAGGGTCAGAGCGACCTCGGCTTCGCCGAGGCGTCGATGGAGCATGTCAACGTCGATCGCGAGCGCATGCCGCCCGCCCCCTTCGTCGCCGTCCTGCCGAAGCGACATCGCCTGGCGCGCAAGAAGCGTTTGCGGCCGGCCGACTTCGAGGGCGAGAACTTCATCTCGCTCGGGCCCTCGACGCTGTCACGTTTCCGGATCGACCGCCTCTTCGCCGAGCACGGGGTGACGCGCATCCTGCGTATCGAGACGCCGCTGTCGGAGATCGCCTGCGCGCTCGCGGGCTCGGGCGCCGGCGTGGTGCTGTGCGAGCCTTTCACCGCCACCGAGTACGCCACGCGCGGCATCGTGGTGCGCCGCTTCGAGCCGCAGATCGACTTCGAGTTCGCCGCCCTGCTGCCAGCCCAGCGCAGCGTGCCGCCGGTGGCGCGCGAGTTCATCGACGGTTTCAGGTCGCACGTCGCACAGTTCCTGCGCCGCGGGGCCTGGCGGTAGCGTCGCCTCTACGCGGGCTATTGAAAGCTCACATCTACTCCGCGAGCAGGAACGTCAGCTCGTGCTTGTTGTGATGAAGATGCAGCACCTGCGCGCCTGGAATGGCGGCGAACGCAGCCGTCGCACCGTGGTCGGTCGCGGCCTGGAACTTGATGGTGCAGACGAAGTTGCGCACCAGCCCGGACGACCGCCATGTCTCGACCAGCCGCAGCAACCGCGCCGGATAGCAGACGATGTCGGAGAACAGCCAGTCGACGGCACCGACGCTCGCTGGCGCGAGCGCAAAGGCGCTTTCGCCGCGCCTGGTCACGCCCGGCATCGCCGCCACCTTCGGATCGAGCGGCGCCTTGTCGACCGCGACCACCGACGCGCCGAGACGGGCCAGCACCCAGGTCCAGCCGCCCGGCGACGCGCCGAGATCGAGACAGCGCTGGCCCGGTCCCGGCCATCGACCCAAGCGGACCAGCGCCTCCCAAAGCTTGAGATAGGCGCGGTTGGGCGGTCCGGTTCTGTCTTCGACGAAGGCCACCTCGCCGTTGGCGAAGGGCGAGCTGCAGCGTGCCGCCGCCAACAGACGATCCGCGGCCAACAGGGTCCACGAGCCCAACGGCGCTGAGGGCGCTGCCGCCGGAAAGACGATAGGCTTGGCCGACACGTGCGGCAGGCGCTCCTGAATCAGCGCCGCGCGCCTGTGATGCAACGGCGCATACATCGCCCAATTGCGCTGGATGTCGCGCAGCGCCTTGGCCGCGCCGCCGATCGATTCGACCGGAAGCTCGCGGCAGTCGTGCCAGACATTGGCGGCCCAGGCCGAGACCACTGCGGCACCGTCGCACACGAACAATCGCTCATGCCGGTGGGTCACGATCGCGCCGGCGCGCCGCAACTCCTCCTGCAACTGATCTGCAAAGCCGTCGGCCGCGAGGTAAGCGGTGGTCATTCGGGCAACCTAATCCATCGCCCCTCGTTCGCAGGCAAGGGATTCCGGAGGATCATCATGGCCAAGACATCGATGTCCCAGCGCAAGACCATGGGCCGGGTCATGCACGAGTACGCCCATGGCGAGCTGAAGAGCGGCCGGGGCGGCAAAGGCGGCAAGGTGAAGAGCCGGCGCCAGGCGATCGCCATCGCGCTCGAGGAGGCCGGGGCCTCAAAGTACGAAAGCAGGGAGAAGAACCGGCGCAACCTCGCGCGCACCAAGCGCAAGGAAGCGGCCGGCCGCACCGCCCAGCAGGAGACCGAGGGCAAGGCTCGCGTCGGCGCCCGCGGCAAGCGCGAGAGCTCGCGCGCCATGGGCGGCAAG
The DNA here is from genome assembly GCA_023386865.1 of Pseudomonadota bacterium. Lineage (GTDB taxonomy): Bacteria > Pseudomonadota > Alphaproteobacteria > Reyranellales > Reyranellaceae > Reyranella. The sequence goes on along the minus strand of JAEWIV010000400.1, from coordinate 28,326 downwards.
AATGCCAAGACGACGACACGACGTTCGCCGCGCCGGCGTACGCGCTCGCGGCGTGCCTCGCGATAAGCGGCATTGCTCGGCCTGGGCAGGCTCGGGGTGACGGCTGACCGCTTCGCGGAAAGACCCACCGCGCGCAGCTCGCGGATCTGAAGAATTTTCAATCCACCCGTAACGTCCGGCGCATGGCTCGGCTGGCAAGGCATGGTACCGTTTCCGAGGAGAAAGAGGTACATCATGCTTACCAGACGAATTCTGTTGGCCGCTGCCGCAGCGGGCTCGACGTTCATCGCCGGTTCGGCGTTCGCGCAGGGCCAGGCGATCGTCGGCATCTCGACCGTCACCACCTATTCGGCCGATGCGCGCATCACCGGCGTCGATCCCAGTGCCCGCACCGTGTCGCTCGCCTTCACCAACGGCGCCACCGCCACTCGCCAGGTGAGCCCGACGGTCGCCAACTTCGCGCAAACCAAGGTGGGCGACATGGTCTCGCTCGCCTTCGAGGACAGGCTCACCTTCGTGCTCTCCGGTCCGAACACCAAGACACCGAGCGATCGCGACACGAACGTTGCGGTTGCGGCGCGCGGCAGCGCCGGCGGCGTCGCCGGGGCCTCCGCCGGCCAGTCCGTCAACACCTGGTGGGTCACCGGGGTCAATCCGTCGGCCGGCACGATCTCGCTGATCAATCCGGGCGGCGGCGAGGTTCGTACCTACAACGTGAGCACGCCGGAAGGTCGCGCCCAGCTGCCGCGCGTCAAGCCGGGCGATTCGGTGACGGCGATCAACAGCAGCGTGGCGGTCATCGCCATCACGCGGAAGTCCTAGGTCCGTCGGCGCGCGTCGAAAGCGGGCTGCGGCCCCCGGGCTCGGGTTGTGCTTGTTCGTCCCTCTAGGGGACGTCGCTGCGCTGACCGGGCGGCGGAGTGGTATTTGCCGGCCGCCGCTCGCCTTGCGACGACAGCGTGCCGCGGAAGCGCACATCGGCGCCGCGCAGGTCGAGCGTCAACGAGCCGCCGGCCACGCGGCCGCTCGCCGTAGCAGTGCTGGTCGTGCAGCCCGCCGCCTCGGGGAGGCGCAGGCTGCCGCTGACCATGCCGGCTGCATCGACGGTCAGCGAGGCCGGCAGGCTGCCGCAAGCCGGATGGACGATCCGCCCGACGAGCTGATGGCCGGCCAGGCGCAGATCGACATCCACGGGCGCCAAAGGAGCGCCGCCGCCCGTCGCCGATCCCGACAGCGATCCGGCAAAGACGCTGCCGCTGAGCGACCGTTCGGCTGCAGGCGGCCGCGGCGGCGTCGGCGGGGTGGCGTCGCGCAGTGCCTGGCTTTCGGCCGCGGTGAGGTAGCCCGTCGCCGGATGCTTGCGGGCCTGCTGCCAGGCCGCGATCATCTCGCGCGAACGCGGACCAAAGGTGCCGTCGGTGCCGCGCGTGTCGAAGCCTTGGGCGGTGAGCGAGGCCTGAATGTGTCGACGGTCGGGCAACGACAGGTTCAGCGCGGCTTCCGTCGTCTCAGCGGACGGCTGCGTCGTCGTGTCGGCGGATGGCGATGTCGGCGCCTGCGGCGTCGGGACGGGAGCGAAGGTGACGTAGGCGCCCGCCAGCCCCGAAAGGACGACACCGGCGGCGAGCGCCAGCCAGCCGCGACGGGCCGCCGATCTAGGCGCGGTGGGCGCAGGCGCCGCGGGCGCCATCACCTGCGTGGGCGCATTGTCGGCGGTCTCGTCGCGCAGCAAGGTCCGCCAGGCCGCGACGCTCGGCGGTCGCCGTTCAACCGCGAGCGCCAGGCCTGCATCGATGCCGCGCAGAAGCCGGATGGCGAACCCCTGGGGCCACAACCCGGCGAGCGGCTCGTAGGTGTCGGCCATCAATCGGTCGAAGGCGCTCGGCGGCGGCCGGCCGGTGACGGCGTAGTGCAGTGTGGCGGAAAGACCGTAGATGTCGGTCCACGGCCCCTGCTTGGCCGACGAGGTGAACTGCTCGGGCGCGGCATAGCCTGGAGTGAAGATCGCCGTCATCGTCCCGGTGCGGTCGGCCATGGCGGCACGCGCGGCGCCGAAGTCGATCAGGGTCGGCTTGTCGTCGCCCCCAAGCATGACGTTGGCAGGCTTGATGTCGCGATGCAGGAAGCCTGCATCGTGCACCGTCTGCAGTCCGGCGAGCAGCGATGCGAGGATTACCTGCAGCGCGGCCGGCGACAGCGGTCCTTCGGCCTCGACCCGATCCTGAAGCGTGCGGCCGCCCAACGATTCCATGACGATGTAAGCGGTGCCGTTGGCCTCGAGAAAGTCGAAGACCTTCACGATCGCCGGCGCCTCGTGCAGGTTCGCAAGCGTGCGGCCCTCGTCGATGAACCGACTGCGACCCCAGCCGAAATCGTCGGCCACTTCCGTCGAGCGCGGCAGCACCGAGCTGCCGTGCTGGCGAACCGCAAGTGCAGCGGGAAGGTATTCCTTGACCGCGACATCTCGACCGAGCCGGGTGTCGCGCGCCAGGTAAGTGATGCCGAAGCCACCCTGCCCCAAGACGCGCTCGACCTGATAGCGGCCGATCATCGTGCCGGCGGGCAGTGCCACGTAATCCACTCGCGACGAGGCCTCGGTGGGCTGGGGGGCGCTGGCTGACATGCGTTGAGGTCTTCCCGTCCAGGCAACGCCGTCGCCGCCCTGGCGTTGCAATAATAGCGGTGTCGTCATCCAGAGGTGCGTAGATGAAAGCCTCAGACGTCGACGAAGATCGGCCGCCGTACCGGCAAGTGCCGGGTGCGCGGGAATGGTTGCGTGTCATGGGCGCCGCCATCGCCATCCTCCTGATCTGCATCGTATGGACCTTCTGGGCCTGATCGCGCGAGACCGTCCGCTCCGCTCGGCGTGACAGGGAGCCCGTATCCGCACTAACCTCCGCCCGAACGGAGGAGTGCATGGCGAAGTTCGGTATCGGTCAATCGGTTCGCAGACTGGAAGATCCACGCCTGCTGACGGGCGGCGGGCGCTATACGGACGACACAAAACTGAGCGCGCCGGCGGCGCGCCTGTACGTGCTGCGCTCTCCGCATGCCCATGCCGACATCAGGAAGATCGACACGACGGCCGCCAGCAAGGCGCCCGGCGTGCTGCTGGTGCTGACCGGCCAGGACGTGAAGAAGGCCGATTTCGGCGACGTGCCCTGCCTGGTGCCGCTGGAGAACCGTGACGGCACTCCGCGCGCGGAAACCCCGCGGCCGATGCTGGCGCTCGATCGCGTGCGCCATGTCGGCGATGCGGTGGCGCTGGTCGTGGCCGAGACGCTGGAGCAGGCCAAGGACGCCGCCGAGTTGATCGAGGTCGACTACGAGGCGCGTGGCCATGTCGTCGGCACCTATGAGGCGGCCCAGCCCGGCGCGCCGCTGGTGCACGACCACATCAAGGGCAACATTGCGTTCGACTGGCACATGGGCGACCAGGCCAGGACCGATGCCGCCTTCGCCAAAGCCGACAAGGTGGTGAAGCTGCAGCTCGTCAACCAGCGGCTGGTGGTGAGCTCCATGGAACCGCGCGGCGCCATCTGCGAGTACGACGCCGAGGACGACCGCTCGACGCTGTGGCTCTCCTCGCAAGGCGTGCACATGATCCGGCCGGTGGTGGCCGACATGATCCTGAAGATCGGTTCGCCCAAGCTGCGGGTGCGCACCGGCGACGTCGGCGGCGGCTTCGGCATGAAGATCTTCGTCCACCCGGAATATCCCATGATCGTGTGGGCCTCGCGCCTCCTGAAGCGCACGGTGAAGTGGATTCCAGACCGCCAGGAGGCCTTCCAGTCCGACGTGCAGGGGCGCGACCACGTTTCGATCGCCGAGATGGCGCTCGACAAGGAGTCGCGTTTCCTCGGCTGCCGCATCACGACCTATGCGGCTCTCGGGGCCTATCTCAACCACTTCAGCGTCTTCATTCCGACGCTGGCCGGCAGCTCGATGCTGGTCGGCCTCTATCAGACCCCCACATGCTACGTGAACGTGAAGGGCGTGATGACCAACACCGTCCCTACCGACGCCTACCGCGGCGCCGGCCGGCCCGAGGCGGCCTACCTGCTGGAGCGCTTCGTCGACCACATTGCCCGCGAGACCGGCCTCACGCCCGACGAGATCCGCGCGCGCAATTTCATCAAGCCCGGCCAGATCCCGTTCGCGACGGCGCTCGGCGACACCTATGATTCGGGCAATTTCGAAGCGGTGATGCGCAAGGGCATGGAAAAGGCCGACTGGAAGGGATTCCCCGCCCGTCGCGCCGCCGCGCTCGCCAAGGGCAAGTGGCGCGGCATCGGCATGGCGACCTACGTCGAGAAGTGCGGCGGCGGCCCGCCGGAGACCGCGATCGCCAAGTTCAACGACGACGACACGGTCACGATCTTCGTCGGCAACCAGACCAACGGCCAGGGCCAGGAGACGGCGATCCGCCAGATCGCCTCGGCGCGACTCGGCATCGATGCCGACCAGATCCGTTTCGTGCAGGGCGATTCCGACGTGGTGCCCGAAGGCATGACGGGTGGCAGTCGGATGGTCTCGGTTGCCGGCACCGCGACCATCGGCGTGGCCGACAAGATCATCGCCAAGGGCAAGCTCGTGGCGGCGAGCGTGATGGAAGCCTCGGCCGCCGACATCGAGTACGGCGACGGCGCCTTCAAGATCGTCGGCACCGACCGCACCATGAGCCTGTTCCAGGTCGCCAAGGCGGCCAAGGACCCCAAGCACGTGCCGGCGGGCGAGAAGCCCGGCCTGGACGACGAATTCACCCGCACGCCGACGGCCGACACCTTCCCCAACGGCTGCCACATCTGCGAGCTCGAGATCGATCCCGACACCGGCGTGCTGGAGATCGTCAACTACAGCGTGGTCGACGATTTCGGCGCAGCGCTCAATCCGCTGCTGCTGCAGGGCCAGGTCCATGGCGGCATCGGCCAGGGCGTCGGCCAGGCGCTCACCGAACGGACGGTCTACGATCAGGATTCGGGCCAGCTGCTGAGCGGCAGCTTCCAGGATTACGCGCTGCCGCGCGCCGACATCGTGCCGCACGTCCACTTCGACCTGCACAACAGCCCGTGCACGACCAATCCGCTGGGCGTGAAGGGCGCCGGCGAGGCCGGGGCCATCGGCGCGCCCCCGGCGGTGGTCAACGCCATCGTCGACGCAATCTATCCGCATACCGGCGTCAAGCACGTCGACATGCCGGCGACGGCCGCGAGCCTGTGGGCGGTGATCGCCGCCAACAGGCGGAAAAACGCAGCCTAGGCCCGCCCCATGACCACCGAACGCAAGGATCTCGCGACCGCCTTGGCGCAATCGATCAAGGCGATCGACGACGACTACAGGGAAGAGATGCGCGAGCTTCGCGCGCTTTTCGAGGACGCCAGGAAAGAAGCGGAGAAGGACGAGCCCGACCGCATCAAGCTCAGGCATCTGCTGACCGACGCCAACGAAATGGCCCGTACCTTCGCCACGCTCGATCCGGCCTGGCAGGCCGTCCAGCGCGTGGCCAAGATGTTCGGGCTTCAGTAGCGCGTTCCTCCCCGGCGCGGCGAAACGTCCGGGCTGCAACTTCACCGGCGGTGCCTCGTTGAGTGGCGCAGCATGCGTACGGCCGGCCTCCTCGCGTTGTTGATCTGCGTCATCGCGACGGCGGCGCGGGCCCAGGACGTGCCGACGACCTTCGCCGCCGTCGAGGCGATGGCCGCAAAGCTCGCCAGCCAGCCCTACCAGGAACCGCCTTCGATCGAAGGCGACATGCGCCGCCTGGGGTACGACCAATACCGCGCCCTGCGCGCGCGCCCGGACAGCGCCCTGTGGCGCGAGGGCAAGGGCCTGTTCCGCGTCGAGTTCTTCCCCGCGGGCTTCATCTACGACAAGGCGGTGCAGATCTACGTCGTCGACGGCGGCAACGCCACGCCCGTCGCCCTGTCGACCGACCAGTTCGACTTTTCCGATGCCGGGCTCAAGACCCTGCCGCAGGAACTCACGCCGGCCGGCTTCCGCCTGCGCCATCCGCTCAATCGTCCGGACAAGTTCGACGAGGTGATCTCCTTCCTCGGAGCAAGCTACTTCCGGCCGATCGGCCGGGCGCAGATCTACGGGGCGTCGGCACGCGGCCTGGCCATCGATACCGCGCAGGGCAAGCCCGAGGAATTCCCCAGGTTCCGCAGCTTCTGGCTGGTCAAGCCGGAGGACGGCGCGACCGACATGACGGTCTGGGCGCTGCTCGACTCGCCCGGCGCAACCGGTGCCTTTTCCTTCATCATCCGGCCGGGCGCGCGCACCCTGGTCGACACCAAAAGCGTGCTGTTCATGCGTAACGACATCTCGTTGCTCGGCATCGCGCCGTTGACCTCGATGTTCTTCACCGGCAAGGCCACGCCGTCGCGCGACGACTACCGGCCGGAAATCCACGATTCGGACGGCCTCTACATCGCGACCGGCAAGGGCGAGCGCATCTGGCGTCCGCTCGACAATCCCGCCGCTCTTGGCGGCTCCGCCTTCCAGGACAGCAACCCGCGCGGCTTCGGCCTGATGCAGCGTGAACGCGACTTCGATCGCTACCAGGACACCGCTGCGGGCCTGCATGCTCGACCGAGCCTGTGGGTCGAGCCCGTCGGCGATTGGGGCGATGGCGAAGTGCGCCTGGTCGAAATCCCGACCCAGGCGGAGACCAACGACAATATCGTGGCCTTCTGGGTGTCGCGCTGGCCCGCCAAGAAAGGCGAGCGCAAGGAGTATGCCTATCGTCTCTACGCCCTTGCGGACGAGGCCGCCCTTTCGCCGGCCGGCCGCACGGTGGCAACGCGCATCGGAGCGGTGCCGGGCCAGCCCAAGCAGCGACGGATGGTGGTCGAGTTCGCCGGCGGCGACCTCGCCTCGCTCGAGCCGGAACAACCGGTCACGTCCGACGTTGCGCTGACGAATGCCAAGCTGAAGCGCAGCTACGTCGAAGCCTTGCCATGGAAACGCGGATGGCGGCTGTTCATCGACTTCGAGCCCGACGGCAAGAAAGTGATCGATCTTCGCGCGGTCCTGCAGCTGCGCGGCCAGACCCTGACCGAGACCTGGACGAGCGTCTACCGCCCGTGACCGGGGAGTGGCGGCTCGACCCCTTCGCCGGCCGCGCGCGCTGGCGGCGCTGGCTCCTGCTTATCCTGGTGCTGATCACCACGGCCGTCGGCCTGGCCCTGATGGGACGCATCGTGGCGGCGCGCGGTCCGGAGATCCTGAAGCCGATCTTCCTGCCATGCTTTGCGCTGCTGTTCGCCTGGATCGCGGTTTCCTTCTGGAGCGGCGTGTTAGGGGTCCTGCTGGGCGTGCTGCGGCGCCACCCGGTGACCCTGGCGGGACGCGGCCCGGCGGCAGGCGACGTCCCGCCGCTGCGCCAGCGCACGGCGATCCTGGTTCCGGTCTACAACGAGGACCCCGCCGAGGTGTCCGGCCGCGTGACCGTCATGCAGCGCGCGCTGCAGGCGACCGGTCGCGGCGCTGCCTTCGACTTCTTTATCCTGAGCGACACCACCAACGCCGAGATCGCCGCGGAGGAAGAGCGCCTTTACGGCGAGCTGCGCGAGCGGCTGGCGGCCGAGACCCGTCTGTTCTACCGCCGGCGCGGCCGGAACACCGGCAAGAAGGCCGGCAACATCGCCGAATGGATCGCCACGCGCGGACCCGACTACGCCTTCATGATCGTGCTCGACGCCGACAGCCTGCTCGCTGGCGACACCATGGTCCGGCTGGCGGCGCTGATGGAAGCCAATCCGCGCACCGGCCTCATCCAGACGCACATCGTGCCGGCGGGGCGCGAGACGCTGTTCGCCCGCGCGCTGCAGTTCTCGTCGCGCATGACCGGCGTCGTGCTGTCGATGGGCAACAGCTTCTGGCAAAGCAGCGAAGCCAACTACTTCGGCCACAACGCCATCCTGCGCGTCGCCGCATTCGCCGAATGCTGCCGCCTCCCGGTGCTTTCCGGCAAGCCGCCGCTCGGCGGCGAGATCCTGAGCCACGATTTCGTCGAAGCTGCCCTTCTTCGTCGTGGCGGCTGGTATTGCTGGCTGTTGCCCGAGCTGCGCGGCAGCTACGAGGAGCTGCCCAGCAACCTGCTCGACTACGCGGTGCGCGACCGTCGCTGGATGCAGGGCAACCTGCAGCATGCCCGGCTGCTCGGCATGCGCGGCCTGCACTGGATGAGCCGGTTGCATCTCGGCATGGGCATCCTGGCCTACGTCGCCTCGCCGCTGTGGCTCGCCATGCTGATGCTGAGCTCGGCCATGGTCGTCGACCATCGCCTGACGGGCGACGTCTATTTCGGTCCGACACGCACGCTCTTCCCGCTGTGGCCGCAATATCACTGGCCGGAGATCCACGGCCTGCTCGGCATGACGATCGCGCTGCTGCTCGGCCCGAAGCTCCTGGCGCTCGCCTTGCGGCTGTGGTCGACGCGCGGGTCGCGGCGCTTCGGCGGACGTCTCGCCATGACGACGAGCTTCCTGGTCGAGACCGCCTTCTCGACCTTGCTGGCGCCGGTGATGATGCTGTTCCACACGACTTTCCTGGTCCGCATCCTGGCCGGCAACGCGGTCGGCTGGCCGCCCCAGCCGCGCGGCGACCGCGGCATGGACTGGCGCCAAGCCCTGCAGAGGCATATCGGCCATGTGCTATTCGGCGTGGCGGCGCTGGTCGCCCTGGGCGCCGTCGTTCCCGACTACGTGCCCTGGATCCTCCCCGTGGTCGCGGGCCTGCTGCTGTCGGTGCCGCTCGCCGTGCTGTCGAGCCGGCGCGCCATGGGGCTGGCGGCACGCCGCCTCAGGCTGTTCGTCACGCCCGAGGAGCGCGCCCAGGCGACACTTGCGATCGGACACTAGCCCGAGATGAGCTGAGTCCGGCTGGACCCATCATGCTCAAGGCGGATACGCTCCGCGGCTCCATCGCCTTCCGCCGGAGCCGCCCATGCCCGCCGATCTCGTCGCCCTCTGGGAAGCCCACTGCCGCCATGAGTTCGAGACGCGCGACGTCGACGCCACCATGGCGACCATGGTGCCAAGGCCCTATGTGAACCACGTGCCGACCATGACCGGCGGCGTCGGCCACGACCAGCTAAAGCGCTTCTACAAGTATCATTTCATCGGCGGCAATCCGCCCGACACCGAGCTCAAGCCGATCAGCCGCACCGTCGGCGCCGACCAGATCGTCGACGAGCTGATCTTCTGCTTCACCCATACCAGCGAGATCGACTGGATGCTGCCCGGCATCGCGCCCACCGGGAGACGGGTGGAAGTGCCGCTGGTCGCCATCGTCCGGTTCGAAGGCGACAAGGTCGCGCACGAGCACATTTACTGGGACCAGGCCTCGGTGCTGGTGCAGGTCGGCCTGCTGGATCCCAAGGGACTGCCGGTTGCCGGCATCGAGACGGCGCGCAAGGTCGCCGACAATGCGCTGCCCAGCAACGGGCTGATGACGCGCTGGAGCACGAGCGCCGGCAAGCCGCTCGATCTTTGATCAGCGGTACGGTGAGGTCAGCCGGGTGTGGGCACGTCGATGGCCGCGATCGCATCGCACCATGCCGATGTATCCTGGCCGCCTCGCAGTGCGTATTGATTGACGATCCAGACCCTGCGTGGGTACGCCGGATCGGGATCCCGCGAGATCGTCGAGTAGTCCCCCCAACGTTTGGGGTACTGCGTCGACATCATGTAGTTGGAGACGAGGCCACTGCGCACCGGGAAGACCTGGCTGGTGGAGCCGGAGGAGGTCTCGCGCACAAGGGCGACGTAGGCCCCCAGGTTGCCGCAGGCCGGATCGCTGGGATCGGGATTCGACAAGCCCGAACGCGACAACGATATGACTGCATAATCGTCCTTGCCGAATGACAGGATGGACGGATTGAAGTGATCGTAGCCTTCTTGATAGATCTCGCCGGTCGCAGCCAGCCCCGGAATTCGGGTCATGGGATCGATGTACAGTCGATACCACCGAAGAGCCAGCGCACCGGTGACAACGTTGCCCTTCAGGACGGTTTGTACCAGCCAGATGTTGAAGGCATCGGCCATTGGGGCGGAGATGATGCTTCCGCCATACCACCAGACGGCCTGATAGGCGCGGGGCTGCTTGACACGAAAACCCATGGGCACCGGCTCGAATGCCGGCACCTCAATCTTGCCATGGCTCAGGATCTGTCTGAACTGCGGTGAGATCAGCGAGAACGTGAGGTGACTCTTGGTGATGTTGTCGACGCCGATCGCCGTCGCATAAGGCCACCCGGCGCGGCTTTGATCGATCACCGGGTAGAGATTCAGGCCATACTCATTGCTCGGCATGGGACCTATGATCTTGATGTCGTCCTTGGTGACCTGCGGAGGATAGGCAAGCGCCTTCTCGCGAGGGATGAACACGATCTGCGGCCATCTTCCGTCCCCCGGGGCGGCATCCGAATTTACGCCGATGTAGATCGCGTTCAGATCATAGCCGAGCATCGAGAAGTCATTGCCGGGCAGATCGAACGCCTGTGCTTTCCATTTGCCGATCGTGGGATCGGCGGAGCGATCGTTAGGATCGGTGGTTGCGATGAGGACCTTGGCGTTACTCGCCATGTTGAGCTGGATCGCGAGCCACTGCCCGCCCCGCCCCGCGTCCGGTATGAAGACGATGCGTGGATCGACGATGTTGGAAAAGTCTGTAAATCCCGCAGCCCTCCAGAAGTCGGCGTCGCTGACCCGTTTTCCCACGACGTTTCCGGTCTGCTTGTCGTACACCGAGTACACAAGATTGATGAACTCCGCGTAGTACCTGTGGCCTGCCGCGCCGTTGCTGTCCGGTTGTGTTTCGATCTGCCAGAGGTTCTTCTGGTCTTGGCTGCCCGCACCGTTGAAAAGTATGGAAGGCGCAACCCCTTTGGCAGCTGCAAGACGATTAGGCGTGTCGCTGGCCATGGCGAGACCTCCCCCGTTCAGCGCGTTGAATTTTACAGCAATTAGCGGGCCCACGGGTCGCGCAAGACGAGCCAAGGCTGCATACCAGAAGGGCCAGCCTGGACGCCTTCTTTGAATAAGACGTGAAAAGGTATGTAAAATCTTCGTTTCCCTAAAGGGACCACCATGCCCTCCACCCGTTCGACGCTCTACGGCAGCCGCCACGCGGTCTCGGCCGGTCACTACCTCGCCGCCGCCGCAGGCTTCGCCGTCCTCGAAGCCGGCGGCAATGCCATCGACGCCGGCTGCGCGGCCGGCATCGCCCTCGCCGTACTGCATCCGGATGAAGTGAACGTCGCGGGCGTAGCGCCGATCATGATCCGCACCGGGCGAGGAAAGGTCGTCACCATCGCCGGGCTCGGCCATTGGCCGAAACGCTTCCCGGCCGATCTCTTCATGCGCGAGCATGGCGGCAAGATGCCGTTGGGGATCCTGCGCACCGTGGTGCCGGCCGCGCCCGATGCCTGGATCACCGCGCTGTCGGACTACGGCACCCTGTCGTTCGGCGACGTCGCCGCGGCTGCCGTGCGGTACGCGCGCGAGGGGTTCGCCGTGTTCGAGTACATGGCGACCATGATCAAGCAGTACGAGGACGGCTATCGCTCGTGGCCGTCCAATGCCGCGATCTTCCTGCCCGGCGGCAAGCTGCCGCAAGTCGGCGACCGCTTCGTGCAGAGCGATCTGGCCGGCACGCTGCAGTACATGATCGACCAGGAGCGCGCGGCGTCCAAGCGCGGCCGCCTGGCGGGCCTCGCGGCGGCGCGCGCCGCTTTCTATTGCGGCGACATCGCCGAGACCATCGTGCGCTATCACGAGGAGAATGGCGGCTACCTGGCGGGCGACGATCTGGCCAGCTTCCATTGTCGCTACGAGGAGCCGGTGCAGGTGCGGTGGCGCGACTTCGAGGTCTTCACCTGCGGGCCGTGGTGCCAGGGTCCGATGCTGGCCCAGGCGCTGCGCATGATCGAGGCCGCCGGCGGGCTGAAGGGCCTGGCGCACAACAGCCCCGACTACGTCCACCTCGTCACCGAGATTCTGAAGGCGGCCTGCGCCGACCGCGAATACCGCTACGGCGATCCGCTGTTCGTCGATGTCGGCATGGACGAGTTGCTGTCCGACGCGCATGTCGCGGCGCGCGTGGGCGCGATCGACGCCGAGCGCGCCATGCCCGACATGCCGCCGCCGCTCGGACGCTATCCCGGCAACATGCCGGGCCCCTCTGCGCGTTCGGCGGCCCGCAGTGATGCCCCGAGCGACTCGGTCGTCGAGCCCGACACCTCCTATTGCTGCGCGGTCGATCGTTGGGGCAACGCCATGTCCGCCACGCCTTCCGACGGTTCGTGGCGCTCGCCGGTGATCCCCGGTCTCGGCATCGTGCCATCGGCCCGCGGCACGCAATCACGCCCCGACCCTGGCCATCCCTCCGGCGTGGCACCCGGCAAGCGGCCGAGGCTGACGCCCAATCCGGCCATCGCGGTGCGCGACGACGGCAGCGTCATGCCGTTCGGCGCGCCGGGCGGCGACGTACAGGTCCAGGCCATGCTGCAGGTATTCCTCAACACCTTCCACTTCGGCATGGATATCCAGGAGGCGATCGAGCAGCCGCGCTTCGCCACCTTCAGCTTCCCCAACTCCTTCGCGCCCTACACCCACCTGCCCGGCCGGCTCAACATCGAAGACCGGCTGCCGGCGGCCACGATCGAGGAACTGCGCCGGCGCGGCCATGACGTCGAGATGTGGCCGGCATTGACCCGCCGTGCCTGCTCGGTCGAGGCCATCCTGCTGGACAGCCGCACCGGCTTCCTGCGCGCCGGCGCCGACTTCCGCCAGCCCGCCTACGCCATGGTGAGCTGAGGCGGAACGCCAATCGGAGGCTGCCGTTGTCCTTCGTGCGCTTCGCAAACGTCCTGTCCGCGCTGGCGCTGGCCGGTTGTGCCGCCAGCGGCACGATCGGCGGCGCCTATTACGACCCGGCCTACGACTATTCCGAGTTCTTCGCCGTCACCGACGGCCGCAACTTCCAGGTCGTGATGGCGGGCGCCCCTTTCCCCAACCTGCCCGCAGCCCAGGTGCAGCGCGCCTTGCTGCCCGTAATGCAGGCGGCCAAGCCCCGGCCCAACCTCACCTTCACCTACGCCGACCCGCCCGAGCTGCCGCGCCCCTACTACCGCATGATCCTGGTATTCGATGCGGCCAACGATCTGACGGCCGCCAGCGTTTGTGCCGGAACGATCCGGCATAAACCACCGGTTGTAGAACGGCCATTCAACGTCTTCGCTGTGTACTGCCGCAACGACCGCGCCTTGTCCCAGACCACGGCCTGGACCAACGCGGCGGGCCCGAACGACCCGCAGGTGCAGATGCTGTTCGCCCAGCTCTTCCTCGTCCTGTTCGATGATTCGCCCCGCCGGCGCTTCCCCTTCGGTCCCTTCGGCCCGTTCGGCCGCTGGTGAAGTCGCCGGCTTGGTTTCACTGGCACATTTCGTCCGGCTGACGGCAAGCGGTGGAAATGTGCTCTAACGATGGACGCGCCGGCTTTCCAGGCGCAAGCTATGCGCGAGAGACCAACTTGTTTCAGCTCCTCCACGACAAGCGCCACAACGTCCTGTTGACGCGGCTATCCGGCACCTACGTCGCGACCGACATCTGGCTGCGCGACCAGGCCGTCCGTCGCTTCGTGGCAAGCCATGGGCTGGCGCGCGGCATCATGGACTATTCGGGCGTCGAGGCGGTCGACACGCCGGTCGAGGTCGTGATCGAGCGTTCCTCGCGCCCGCCGCTGTTGCCCGGCAAGGCACGAGTGATCGTGGCACCGCGCGAGCCCTTGTGGATGATAAACCGCATCTTCGCCGCCCATCAGCTTTTCAGGCATGGTGAAGAGCCGCTTCTGGTGCGCAGCATCGATGAAGCCTATGACGCGTTGTCGATCGACGAGCCGGCGTTCGAGCCGGTGCCGGTCGACGAGGTGGGCCGGCTCGCAGGGGTGGCCCACGACGTGCTGGCCGGCATCGAATCCTCGCGCGGCGTCACCGATACGGCGGAGCGCGAACGCCTGCGTCGCAAAATGCTGCGCCTGCTGGACACCGTGCTCGAGCGCTCGCCGACGGCGCGCACGGTCACCACCATAACGCTGAGCGACGTGCTGAACGCCATGCTGAGTCGCGCCAAGGTGAGCGACGCCGACCTCAAGACGACGTGCACCGCCTGCAGGAGCCGCCTGCCGCTGTCGCGCTACACCATCTCGCCGGGGCGCGAGACGACCTATGCCTGCCCGGGCTGCGGCCACATCATGGTCGTGCTGGCGGCCGTCGACGATGGTGCCGAATCGTTGCCGGGCTACGAGATGGGGCGCTTCATCGTCCGAACGTCGGGCGACATCGAATGTCCGGGTGCGATGCTGCCAAAATGCGCGCCATGAGCCCCCGATCTCGCCTATAGTCGGGCGCAAAGGGGAGCCACATGAACCAGAAGATCAAGGACAAGGACGGCGCCAAGCCGGCGGCGAAGCCGGCGATCCGGGTGCGTCATCTGCCGGCAATCAAGGCCGGCAAGTATTCCGACGGCATGCCGTACGACGAGATCCGCTATCTCGAATGCAAGCTGATCCTCAAGCCGAACCATTTCAGCTCGCGACAGAGTCTCTTCGACTTCGCCAAGGTGCTGCGCCGGCCGGCCAAGGCGACCGGCGTGCTGTTCGATCCGGTGACCTTCACCGAGCGGCCGCTCGCCATCCGCGAGGTCCTGTTCGTCGATACCCATGACTTCCGGCTGTACAACAACGCCTTCATCCTGCGCCGCCGCATCCCCTACCAGGACGGCTTCCCGATCGGCGCGCCGGAGATCGTTTGCAAGTTCCGCCACACCGATCCGCAGAAGACGGCTGAAATGGACATGCGGCCGCACATCAACGGCGACTACCGCATCAAGTTCAAGGCCGAGGCGCTGCCGCTCAAGGACGGCCTGGGCGGCATGCGCATGCTCTACTCGCACAATGTCGAGTTTCACCTCGAGACTGCGATCATGAGCGATCGCATGTCGATGGAGCGCATTGCCCAGGCGCTGCCTGCGCTGCAATCGATTCCCTGGGAACGCAACGAACGCGCCGAGCTGGTCGGCGGCACCATCGTCGAGGAGGTGCTGCAGGACATCGGCGAGCTCGACTTCGGCAACCGGATGCGGGCGATGTGCAACGTCGCCTTGTGGCGCAATCGCGGCGACCATGCGCCGCTGATCGGCGAGTTCGCCTTCCAGCTCAAGTTCCGCCGCCGCGAGGAGCTGACCGACGAGGCTCTCGGCCGCTGCGAAGCGTTCTTCCTGGCGCTGCAGAGCGAGGCACGCGACTGGATCCAGCTCGGCGCCACCAAGACCGGCGTGGTCTATCGCTTGAAGGGCAACCCGCCGCACGCCCACGAATGAACGCATCCTCCGTGAGCGGGCCGCGTTGCCCGGAAAGACTTCCACGGAGGAACCATGGCCAAGTATTCGCGAAGCGCCGGCAAGGACGTGAAGAGCGCCATGCGCCGGCGCAAGAAGGGCACGCTGAAGAGCGGCAAGGGCGGAAAGGGCGGCACGGTCAAAAGCCGCAAGCAGGCGATCGCCATCGGCCTTTCCGAAGCCCGCGAGAAGGGCAAGAAGGTGCCGAAGCGCAAGAGCGCCCGGAAGAAGAAGTCATGAAGCCGCCACGCCCGATCGACCGCCAGCAGGCGCTGGATCAAGAGCGTCTTCAGCCCGGCACTGAGCCGCATCGCCAGCCGCAGCCCCAACCACCGCGCCCGCGCCGTCGCCACAAGGCGGCGCTGCCCGGAAGCCAGAACGCCGATCTCGAAGGGCCGAAGCCCAAGCGAGGGCCGCGCGGCATGAGTACGTGACCCGGCCTGCCGGCCCGGGCTACGGATAGGTGATCGTCGCCGGGAAGGTCACCGCGCCGCCGCTGTAGGCGTAGGCGGCCGCATTGAACGATGGCGGGCCCATCCCGATGGTGGCGTTGCGCGAAAAGCCGTAGGGATCCTGCGGCATGCCGAACATGCCGGTCTTCATCCTCGTCTGGCCGGGTGCGGCCTTGAAGTAGGCGACGGCATAGGTGCCGGCCGGAACGTTGTTGAACGTGCAAGTCGCCTGGCCATTGGCGATCGGCGCCTCGACGCCCATGAATTCCTTGCCGTCCTTGGGAAAGGTATCGGCCGAATTGAACAATCCACAGCGAATGCTGCCGGTGTTGTCGCGGATGCCGCTT
Organism: Pseudomonadota bacterium; assembly: GCA_023386865.1. Lineage (GTDB taxonomy): Bacteria > Pseudomonadota > Alphaproteobacteria > Reyranellales > Reyranellaceae > Reyranella. Next base: position 12,126 of record JAEWIV010000400.1, on the reverse strand, counting down.
ACCGCGACATTGATGGTATTGCCCTGCTGCGCGCTGGCTGCAGACGCAACAAAAGCACCGGCAAGCACTATCGCTGCCGGCAAACGCTTTGAACGCATGCTGCCCCCTTTAGTCGCCATCCCATTGAAGTCTACCATATCACAGGTAGCGTGTAATTTCAGTCGACCCGGCGCGCCGGACTCGAGGGCTTCATGCGTATCCTCTGCCTCGCGTTGACGATCGTCCTCCTGGCCGCTGCCTCCCACCAAGCGCTAGCGCAGGACCCGTCGGCGCAGTACCGCGGACTGCGGACGATCGACATTCCCTTCGCCAACGGGCCGGTCGCGATGGATCGCGTGCCCCAGGTCTGGCTGAAGCTGCGTGGCAGCCGGCCGGTCCGCTTCGGCATGGATACCGGCTCGACCGGCATCGTCGTCGCCGCCGAGCATTTCACGCCGGGACCCAACGACATCGCCGAAGGCGCCGGTCGACTGATCTACAACTCGAGCGGCCGCATCCTGAACGGCGAGCGCTACACGACCGAGGTCACGATCCAGCGCGACGAGCACACGCCCGTCGCCACCGCGCGCGTGCAGGTGCTGCGTGTCTCGCACATCACCTGCCTGGAACGGGCGCGCGACTGCCGGCCCGAGAACAATCCGCGTGGTGTGGCGTTCATGGGCATCGGCTTCGACCGCACCGGCGCGCAGGGCACCGAACCCGGGGTGCCGCGCAATCCCTTCGTCAGCCTGGTCTCGCTCGCCGCGGGCGCACCGCTGGCCTCGGTGCGGGCCGGCTACATCGTGACCCGCGAGGGCGTGCATCTCGGCATGTCGGCCGAGCGCACGCGCGGCTTTGCCTTCATCAAGCTCGCTCCCAACCCGGCATCGCGCCCCGGCGTTCCCGAATGGAATGCCGCGCCGATGGCGGTCTCGGTCGACGGCGTCATGGGCAACGGCACGATCCTGGTCGACACCGGCATCAACTACATGTTCCTGTCGCCGCCCGACGGCACGCGCCTGGAGCGCGGCCGGCGCGCGCCCGATGGCACCCGCATCACCCTTTTCATGCCCGGCCGGCGCAATCCGCAGCCCGCCTATTGCGGCTTCACCGTCGGCGCCCGCGGCAATCCAATGCATCCCGAACGCGTCGAGGTCGTACACGACCGCGGCGTGTTCGTGAACACCGGTCGCATGTTCCTCGAAGGGTTCGACTATCTCTACGATGCCGCCGCCGGCTACGTGGGCTTCGGCTGGAACGGCCGGCTGAGCAGCGGCCACGGCGGAGTGACTCCGGGCCTGTCCTACACGCCCTGACTGAATTGCATATCACATAATGATTGCCGTGCCGTCCGTTCCAGCGACGGCGCGGTGGGCCTAGACTTCGCGTACCGGCGAACAAGCCGGTTAGTCCTCGGAGGGACGCCCCATGACCACACGCCGAAACTTCCTCAAGGGCGGCACCGCCGCCGCGACCGGAATCGTCTTCTGCAGCTGCGGCCTGCTCGATCGGGCGCATGCCCAGGGCGCATCGCGCACCCTGCCGGTCGCCGTCAACGGCAGGAAGGTCAAGACCATCGACGTGCACGCGCATTGTCACTTCCGCGAGGCCGGCGCGTTGCTCGGCGCCGACGCCGCAGCCGTGCAGCTGCCGCCGGTCAACGGCGCGGCCGAAGCCTTCGTCGAGATCGACAAGCGGCTCAAGGCAATGGACGGTCAGGCAGTCGACATGGAGGTGCTGTCGATCAACCCCTTCTGGTACGGCCGCGATCGCGATCTGGCCGGCCAGATCGTCAAGCTGCAGAACGAGAAGTTGGCCGAGCTCTGCGCTTCCAGGCCCGACCGCTTCGCCGCCTTCGCATCGCTCACCCTGCAGGCGCCCGACCTCGCCGTGCAGGAGCTCGAGACGGCGGTGAAGAAGCAGGGGCTGAAGGGAGCGGCGATCGGCGGCGCGGTCGCGGGCGCGGAGTTCTCCGATCCCAGGTTCCATCCGGTGTGGGCCAAGGCCGAGGAACTCGGCGTGCCGTTGTTCATCCATCCGCAGGGCGTGCCCGAGATTGCCAAGCGGCTGGCCGGCAACGGCTGGCTCGGCAACACGATCGGCAATCCGCTGGAGACCACGATCGCGCTGTCGCATCTGATTTTCGAGGGCACGCTCGACAAGTTCCCCGGCCTCAAGGTCATCGCCGCGCACGGCGGCGGCTACCTGCCCTCCTACGCCGATCGTTCCGATCATGCCTGCATGGTCGGACCAGCCGGCTGCAAGGCCGACATCAAGCTGCAGAAGAAGCCGACCGAGTACCTGAAGCAGCTCTACTTCGATTCGCTGATCTTCTCGCCGGAAGCCATCCGCCACCTCGCGGCCCAGGTCGGCGCCAGCCAGATCGTGCTGGGCAGCGATTATCCCTACCCCTGGCAGCTCAAGCCGGTGGACCACATCTTCGCCTGCGATTCGCTCAGCGACGACCAGAAGGTCGCCGTGCTGGGCGGCACCGCGGCGAAGCTTCTGAACATCAACGCCTGATCGGCGACACTTGCCTCCGGTGCCGAGCTATAAAGGCCGAACGCTCCGGAGGCCCCTCATGCATCTGTCGCGACGTACCCTGCTCACGGCAACGGCGGGACTGGCCGCCGGTGTCAGCGTCGGCCCGCCGACCCGCAGCGTTGCCCAGCCGCCGGGCCGCAAGACGCTGCGGCTGGTCAGCCGGGTGATCGAGGTCAACGGCAGGCCGGCCACGCGCTACGGCGCGTTCCAGCCGTCGGGAGCGTGGGGCGTCACCCTGAACGAGGGCGACGCCTTCGACGTCCGGCTGGAGAACGGGCTCGACGTGCTGTCGGGCCTGCATTGGCACGGGCTCAATCCGCCGTGGCGGCAGGATGGCGTGCCCTACATCTCCGGTCCGCCGATCGCGCCCGGCAAGTTCGCCGACTACGGCTTTCCGGCCCAGCCCGCGGGCACCCGCTGGATGCATTCACACTTCGGCCTGCAGGAGCAGAACCTGCTGGCCGCGCCGCTGATCGTGCGCGAGCAGAGCGCCGTCCGCAGCGGCCTGCAGGAGGTCGTGGTGCTGCTGGAGGACTTCACCTGGAGCAAACCCGGCCTGATCTTCGAGGAACTGCGCAAGCCCAAGCCGATGGCGGCGATGGGCGGCATGCCGGGCGGCGGCACGGACCTGAACGACGTGAGCTACGATGCCTTCCTGGCCAACGACCGCACCCTTGCCGATCCGCAGGTCTTCGATGTCGAGAAGGGCGCGGAGGTCCGGCTGCGCATCATCAACGCAGCGGCATCGACCAACTTCATGATCGAGCTCGGCAACGTCGAAGGCACCGTGCTGACCGTCGACGGCAATCCGGTGGTGCCGCTGAAGGTGCGCCGGTTTCCGCTCGCGATCGCCCAACGAGTCGACATCGTGGTGCGCCTGCCGGCCGACGGGTCGGCCTTGCCGGTGCTGGCGCGCGGCGAAGGCCTCACCAAGCAGACGGGCGTGGTCCTGCGTCCGCGCGGCGCGACGGTTGCCAAGGTCGCCGAGACGGCAGAGACGGCGGCACCGGCGCTCGGCCTGATGGACGAGATGAAGCTGCGCGCGGCCCAGCCGCTTGCGTCGCGGCCGATCGACCGTTCCGTGCCCGTCGACCTTACCGGCAACATGTCGGGCTATGTCTGGGGCTTGGCGGTGCACGGCCTGGAGGCCGTGCCGGTCGGCGTGGAAAAAGGCGAGCGCGTCGAGCTGGCGATGCGCAACACGACGATGATGGCCCATCCCATGCACCTGCACGGCCATTCCTTCCAAGTCACCGAGATCAATGGACAGGCCTTCGCCGGCGCGGTGCGTGACGTGGTGCTGGTGCCGCCGCGCGCGACGGTGAAGGTCGTGTTCGACGCCGACAATCCCGGCCTGTGGGCCTACCACTGCCACAACCTCTACCACATGGCCGCCGGCATGTTCGCGACGGTGGTCTATCGCGGGTTCACCTGATCTTGTCGCAGGACGGCTGCCACAGCGCCGTCAGCGGGCCCGAGCGGCCGCATACCGGATCCATCTCGGGCAGCGGGACTTTCGCGACATTGTCGAGCGCCTTCGCGTGGTCGATTTCGCCCGGCCGCTTCTGGTCGAGCGCGCCGTTCAGCGGGTAGGCACCGACCACCAGAAGGTCGCCGCTTGCGTCGATGCGGCGATGGCCGGTGCCCGCCGGCAGAACGACGACGTCGCCGGGCCCGACCTCGAATTTGCGGCCCCGCGCGCCGCCGAACTCGACGGTCGCCCGGCCGCGAGCGATGCCCAGCACCTCATGGGTCGTCGTGTGGAAATGCAGGAAGGGATAGATGCCGTTGCGCCAACCATCGCCCCAGCCGTGCGCGGCGAAGGCGCGCTCGAACGGCACCGCGGGATCCTTCTCGCCTGCCAGGGAGAAGGCGGCCCGATAGACGAGCAGCGGCAGGCGCGGGTTGTTGGGTGTCTCGCCGTCGTCGTCGAAGCGAAAGGCTTGCACCTCGGCCATGGGCCACTCCTTCCCTGTCCCGGTTCCGCAACCGCCCGGCCTCGACCGGCGTTGAGGTCGAAGTGTCCTCCCAAGGAAGGCCGATGGTCCACCGTCGTTTCATCCTGGCCGGCGGGCTGGCGGCCCTGTCGACCGGCATGGTCCGGGCGCAGGCGCCGATGCCCCAGCAGGCGCTGGCGCCGGCCAAGCGACCCGACTTCCGCCTCGAAGAGGTCGCCCGCTTCGAGCACCAGGCGACGGGCGTGGCGGTTTCGGCCGACAATCGCGTTTTCGTCAACTTCCCGCGCTGGACGGAGGACAGTCCGATCTCGGTCGCCGAAGTGGCGGCCGACGGGACGCTGAAGCCCTATCCCGACGAGGCGTGGAATTCGTGGCGCAATGCCGGCGGGCCGGCGCCCTCGCCCCGTGACCACTTCGTGTGCGTGCAGTCGGTGGTGGCCGACAACCGCGGCAATCTCTGGGTGCTCGATCCAGCGTCGCCGGGAATCGACAAGGTCGTTCCTGGCGGCGCCAAGCTGGTGCGCATCGAGCTCGCGACCAACAAGGTCGCGCAGGTGATCCATTTCGGCGAGGATGTGGCATTGCAGGGCAGCTACCTGAACGATGTCCGTTTCCATCCCAGCGGCGCGACGGCGTTCATCACCGATTCCGGCGCGCGCGGCGCCATCGTCGTCGTCGATCTCGAATCGGGCAGCGCACATGCCCGGCTCGACGGCCATCCCAGCACGCAGCCCGAGAAGGGCGTCGAAGTCAGCGTCAAGGGAGAGAAGGTCAAGCGGCCGGACGGGCGGCCGTTCCAGGTGGCGGCCGACGGCATCGCCCTGTCGCCGGACGGCGCGACGCTCTACTGGCAGGCTCTGACCGGCCGCACGCTCTACCGGATCGAGACCGCCGCGCTCACGTCGGACAATCCGGAAGACGCGCCGCGCCGCATCGAGAAGGTCGGCGTCACCCACGTCGCCGACGGGCTGCTGATGAGCCGCGACGGCATCCTCTATCTCACAGCGCCCGAGGACAACGAGGTCCGCATGTGGACCGGCGAGCGATCGGAGACGGTGATGTCCGACGCGAGGCTTAGCTGGCCCGACAGCCTGGCGGAGGCGCCCGACGGCTCGATCTACGTCACGGCGTCGCACCTGCATCAGATGCCGTGGTTCAGGCACGGTGCCGCCAACGTGGTGCCGACCCAATTGTTCCGCCTGGTCCGCAGCTAGAAATCGCGCAACCGCGGGAACATTCCAGCCGCAACGACGCTTGTACCGACATGCGCTACCAGATCCAGCTCGCCACTTCGGTGGACGTCGCCTTCCTCGCCTCCGTCATCGACGAAGATCGCGAACGGTGGAACAGCCAGGGCGAGGGAAGTGCCGTGCCCATCGATCGGCTGCTGCAGACCTGCGCCTGCAGCACACAGGTGTGGGCCGCGCGCGACAGCAACGGCACGCCCACCGCCTTGTGGGGCGTCACGCCGGTCTCCGACGATCCCGAGGTCGGTCATCTCTGGATGCTGGCGTGCGAGGCCTTCGACAACAATCCGGCAGAGCTCGAGTCGTTGTCGCGCCTGGTCTTCGGAGAGATGCTGGGCCAGTTCCCGCGGCTGGAGAACTATGTCGATTCGCGCAAGGTGAGGGCGATCGAGCTTCTGCGATCGATCGGCTTCACCGTCGAGCCGGCCATTCCGCGGCCCTCGGTCGATGCGGACTTCCATCGCGTGTGGATCGATTCCGACCGCCTGCTGCAAGGCGGATCGCCAAGCCCATTGCCGAACTGACCTTTCCTTTTCATTTGCGGGTTGACTGCAGGTTTGGGTAACGTGGACCTCCGGTAGAGGAGGTTGCATGGCCCAGGATCGTCGTTCCGTCCGCGCATTGGCGGCAATGTTGCCCGCGGGCGCTTTCGGCCTTTCGGTCAGCCTCGCTTCCGCCGATGCCTCCGCGACGGCCGCGCCCGGCGCCGCTGCTCAGCCGAAGAAGCCCGGCGAGGTCGCCGAGCGCTTGCAATCGATTCGGCTGTCTGTATCCGATGCACTGCAGCAATACGCCCAGGATGGCGAGCCGTTCGTGGCGGTCGATCCCGAGAAGCAGCTCGCCTGGTGGGGCAACGGTTGGCACAACGGCGGCTGGGGCTGGCACAATGGCGGCTGGCACAATGGCGGCTGGGGCAACGGTTGGCACAATGGCGGCTGGGGCAATGGCTGGCACAACGGCGGATGGGGCAACGGCTGGCATAATTGGTAGCCGCCGATGGCCGGGGAGCCCTTGGCCGCTCGGCCGCCGATGGACGGGGTTGAGCGCCCCGAGATCGGCATGGTGGTGCTGCAGCCGACGGCCTTCTGCAACATCAACTGCACCTATTGCTACCTGCCCGATCGCAGCAACAAGCACGTCATGGCGCAGTCGACGGTCACGCGCCTGTTCGGCGAGGTCTTCGCGTCGGGCTGGTGCGCGCGCGAGATCATCGTGCTGTGGCACGCCGGCGAGCCGATGGCCGCCCCCCTCGCCTTCTATCGCGAGGCCTTCGCCACCATCGAGCGGCTGCGCCCCTCGTCGGTCACCGTGAAGCACTCCTTCCAGACCAACGGCACCCTGGTCAGCGACGATTGGTGCCGGCTGTTCCTGGATTGGAACGTCGGCATCGGCGTCAGCATCGACGGCCCGCGCGAGATCCACGACCGCAACCGCAAGACGCGCAGCGGCAAGGGGACCTTCGACAAGACGGTGGCGGGCATCCGCTGCCTGAAGAAGAACGGCGTGCCGTTCCATGCCCTGTCGGTCCTGTCCAACGACAGCCTGGCCGATCCCGACGGCATGCTGGCCTTCTATGTCGCCGAGGACATCGACAAGGTGTGCTTCAACGTCGAGGAATCGGAAGGCACCTATGTGTCCGAGCTGTTCGACACGCCGCGCGCCGAGCTGCGCAAGCGTTTCGCCGCCTTCCTGCGCCGTTTCTGGCACCAGGCGCGGGCGAGTGGCCGCGTGACGTTCGTGCGCGAGATCGACCAGACGGTGCCGCGCATGTTCCGGCCCGAGGGCATGCCGGCGCGCAACATCCAGTGCGAGCCGCTGGCCATGCTCAACGTCGACAGCCATGGCAACGTCTCGAGCTTCTCGCCCGAGCTGCTCGGCATGAAGAACGAGGACTACGGCGACTACCTGCTGGGCAATATCACCGTCGATTCGCTGGCCGAGATCCATGCCGCATGCCTCGACTCGGCGCTCTATCGCGATATCCGTGCCGGCACCGAGGCGTGCCGACTGGGCTGCGAGTACCATTCGGTCTGCGGCGGCGGTTCGCCCGTCAACAAGCTGTTCGAGAACGGATCGTTCACCGGCACCACGACGTCATTCTGCACGCTCACCCAGATGGTGCCGACCGACCTGATTCTCGAGGCCTACGATCGCCTCGAGCAGACCTGGATCGACAACGATCCGGCCACCATCGTCCCAGCCAGTTCCCCAACGACGGCCGAGGCGGCCGCGCTGTCACCGAGGATGCCATGACCAAGTCGAAACTCTTCGCGCTCGCTTCACTGATCGCCGCTGGCCTGCTCGGCACGGCGTCGCAGGCACAACAGCTGCCGGCGGCCGGCGGGCCGCCATCCGGTCAGCCGCAAGGCCAGCAGCAAGGCCAGCCGGGCAACATGCCCTACCCGGGCCAGCCGCCGGGGACGGTGGGCGGGCCGCCGGCGCCCGTGGTCTTCGTCACCAGCGTCGAGATCCTGCGTTCCGACCGCAACGGCGGGCTCGATGTCGTGCGCGTGCGCGGTCTCGTGACGGGATCGAGCTGGAGCCAGCCGCACCTCATCCCGATCACCCAGGGCCAGCCGCGCGACGGCATGCTCGATCTCATCTTCCAGGCGAGCGCGCCGGCGGGCGCCGCCGGGCTCGGGCCGTTCATGCCGGTCGAGGCCATCCTGCCGGTCGAGTCCGGCCATCCGTACAAGGGCGTGCGCGTGCGCGGCGGCAACAATGCCGTCTCGGTCAAGGCCATACCCGGCTACGCCGAGGCGGCGGCGCCGAAGGAGGACTGCTCCAAGTGCATCGGCAAGTTCTTCGTCGCCAAAGGCGCCAACCCGCCGGCCGGCGCCACCGCCGAGAACACCGTGCGCGAGGCGGACCTGCCCTACACGTTGCGCATCATCAAGCCGACCGACGGCATTCCGAGCTATGCGCTCGATCCCAATCGCCTGACCCTGCTGTTGGCCGAGGATGGCCGCATCGTGGACGGCGCCTGGGACTGACCGGGCCGCCGATCAGGAAAGCGGCGCCAGGGCGTGACGCAGCGACCTGTTCGAGAGCTGTAGCAGGCCGTCGAACGGCTGGCCGAGCTCGAGGATGAGGTAGATCGCCGTCGAGGCGGTGAAACCGCAGGCCAGCAGCACCACGACCAGGGTCGGGTTGGCCTTGGAGGACATGCTGAAGCTCGCGAAGATGAAGCAGAGCCACAGCACCAGCACGGCGATGAACGGCTTCGACAGGGTGTCTGGAGGCTGTGCGAGCAGGGTGAGCCGCGTCTGCTCGATGTCATTGCTGACGGCCAGCGCCCGCGTCCTTATCGCGCTCTGTGCCGGCGTCTTCGGGTCGAGCTGGCGCAGCCTGTAGAGGATCGTGTCCTCCTGCATCACGGGCCGCAGGAGGTTTCCGGTCACCGGCGTGTCGTCGCGCCAGATCGCCGAGACCATGGAGTCGAGATCGGCCCGCAAGGCGCCGCGCAAGGCGACCCCTTCGGGGCCGCCATATTCCTTCAGGAGCTGGTCGAGCTCGATGACCCCGGCGGTCAGGCGGGCGACGTGGCTGTTGGTCGCCTCGTAGGTGCTGCGCGTCGAGGCAAAAAGCAGGGCCACGACCACCGCCGCCATGGTGCCGATCAACGCCGTCGCCAGGCGGATCACGTCCTTCGAATCGCCGCTGAGGTGCGATTCGGGAAGCTTGTAGCGCATCAGCAGTCCGCCGCCGATGCTGACCAGAATCAGCACGAATGAACCCAAAGCGATGGTGATGGCCAACTTGCGCTCCCCCCGTCCAGCCAAGTCGCACTATAGACCCAGGTGCGAGCCTCGCCGCTACGCCGCGATCGCCTCGCTGCGCCGGCGCCGTCATCTCCCGCCGCCATTCCGGGGGAAACTCCCCTCGTCTTCAGCATCACTGAAATGGAGCAGAGCTGCCTCTTATGCCCGGCTTCATCGCCGATCGGGGCCGCCCGCCGGTGAGCTGCACGATGGTCCTGGGATTGAACAGGCTGCGCGACGGCGCCGACCCGGCCAGCACGTTCATCAGCAGCTGGGTCCGGTCCGGGCGGCGGGCGATCTCCGCGTAGAGCGGCGCCAATGGCACCGGATCCTTGAGCGCCGCCGACTGCACCGTGTAGTCGAACACCGCGCTCGTGCTGTCCCAAAGCGCCTGCTGGTAGCCCGCGAGCGCAGCGGCCAGGTCGCCGTCGAGGCCGGCATGGATTGCCGCCGCCAGGAGATCGGCGCCGAGGAAGGCATCGCCGATGCCCATCCCGGTCAGCGGATCGCGATGGTAGGCGGCGTCGCCGACCAGGGCCCAGCCCTGCCCCCAACAGCGATGGTAGCGGTTGGGCAAGCGGTGCGTGCCCCGGAACGGCGTCGCCCGCCGGCCGGCCTGCACGCGCTGCCGCAACGGCGGATCGAGGCCGGCCAAGTAGACCGTTTCGGTGTCGGCCTTGTAGGAGGGCCATTCGCCGTTCGAACGGCCGACCCAGATGCAGGTGAGGCCGTCGTGGGTCGGAAAAACCAGCACGTCGCGGCCCTGCCGCATGTAGAACTCGACGCCCTCGGTCGGCACACCCTCCCAATAGGCGTAGAAGCCGCAGGTCAGGGACGGGTGCGAGCGATCGATTCCCGCACCCGCGGCTTCGGCGAGCCCGGAGGTGAGGCCATCGGCGCCGACCACCAGCGCCGCCCTTTCCTCGCGCGAGCCGTCCGGACCGGACAGGCGGACGCCGGCCACGCGATCACCTTCCCACAGCAGCTCCCGCATCAGCGTACGCTCTCGCACCTCGGCGCCGGCGTTTCGCGCGGCATCGACCAGCAGCGCATCGAGCACGGTGCGGCGCGGGCAGTACATGACCGCCGTCCCGTCGATCGCCTCGGGCCGGCCGCTCAGGGTGACGTCACCGAAATGGATACTGACCCTGTCGATCGGCGGACAGCCGGTGGCCGCCAGCGCGTCCAGCAGGCCCCATTTGGCGAGGAACGCCGTGGTGCGCGGCCACATGAAATGGGTGGATACGGTGTCGCTGGGGAAGCGCGCACGATCGACGACCAGCACGCGGCGGCCCTGGCGCGCCAGCAGCATCGCCAACGGCGCGCCGGCACAACGGGCACCAATGACGATGACATCGTAGCTCGGCATGGCCGGATCATGCCCTCGCGAACCGGCCGCTGTCAGCGCTTTCCTGCCCAACGCGAACGGCGGCGCTTGCTTCACAAGCCACGAAGCGTCCAGGTGCTTCCACCCGGAGGCAGCGGGCTTCAGGGAGCGGTCGAGGCGACCTTGCTCTCGCGCGTACGTTCCTCGAGGGCGTGCGCGACCTGCTTGCGGAAGCGATCCATGTCGAGGCCACGCAGCTGCATGGCCTTGAGCTCGGGGTGGGTGATCGGATTGACGGGCTTGCCGTTCTCCAGGACCTCGAAGTGCAGATGCGCTCCCGTGGAGCGCCCGGTGCTGCCGACGAAGCCGATCAACTCTCCGCGCATCACGGATTCGCCCGCCTCGATGCCGGGCGCAAAGGCCATGAGATGGCCGTAGACGGTGGCCAGCTTGTCGCCATGCTCGATGCGGATCCAGTTGCCGTAGCGCCCGTTGGGCGCCGCGCCCACCACCACGCCGTCGGCCGCGGCGTAGACCGGCGTGCCGGCCGGCGCGACGAGATCCATGCCTTCATGCATGAACAAGGCCCGCGCGGCGGGTTTCACCTTGGGCACCACCGGATCGAAGCCGGAATAGGGCGCGAGGCCGAGCGAGGCGCCGAGCGGCGTCGTCATATTGATCGAGCCGCCATTGCCGCTGGTGCCGCCCGTCGGCAAGCCCGGCGGCAGCGGCTTGCTCCGCATGGGACCGCCCATCGGCGCCGACTTGCCGGTTGCGGCCAGCGGCGGCGGCTGGTCGAACGGATCGGCGCGCAGGCCAAAGCCCGAAGAGACGGAGACGACGTCGAGCGGCATGCGCAGCGAGGGCGGCATCGCCGACAGGCCGTTGGTGAACCACAGGCGCTCGACCTTGTCGCGTGTACGGAAGCGATGGACGGCGACCGGCCCGCGCGACGCCAGCGTGAGCTCCGCCCACAGGACACGGCCGACGCCGAGCGGCGTCCCTTCCGCGGTGAAGGCCTGCTCGTAGCGCACATGCAGGCGATCGCCGCGCTTGACGTCGCGCGCCAGGTTCACCGTCGCCGAGAAGGCATGCAACGCCTCCAGCATGGTGGCGGCCGGCACGCCCGAAACGGCCAGGGCCTGGTCGAGCGACGTCGAGACGACGACAGTCGAGGCGATCTCGCGCGTGAAGGGCTGGTAGGCGAGGAAGCGCGCATCCTCGTCGGCCACGCCCAGGAGCCGCTCCTCCGCGATACGCGCCTCGGACACCGGCGTCTTTTCCTCGGCGACGGCGGCAGGCCTCTGCTC
>JAEWIV010000390.1 GCA_023386865.1 Pseudomonadota bacterium | reverse complement strand
GCCCCGGCGGCACCGCCTGCGTGGCGATCGGCACGGTCAGCGCGCCGGCGACCAGGAGGCCCCAGATCGCCACACGGTCGTGGCGGCGCACGCGGTCGGCGAACAGGCCGCCCACCAGCACGCCGCTGGCGGACCCGACGATGAACACGATCAGGCAGAGCGCCGCATAGTTCTCGCTGACTCCGAACATGCTGACCCAGGCCGGGACGGCGAATTGCTGGATGCCGACCGTGTTGGCCGCGATCAGGGCGAAATAGACCATGCACAGCAGGATCGCCGGATGAGTGAAGAGGGCGAGCATGGGCTTGTCGCCGTGCTGCTGAACGGCCGCCCGATCCTTGACTCGATGATCGACCAGATCGGTGCGATGCGAGAAGATCAGCACCGACAACAGCAGCCCGGGCATCGCGCCGATCATCGCGGCACCGACCCAGCCGAACATGCTGTCGAGGAAGTAGATCACCGGCGCCGCCGCCCAGCCGAGCGAGCCGCCGACGCCATGGATGCTGTAGGCGCGCCCGAGCCGGCCGGGATTCACCGAAGCGTTGAGCAGGGCGAAGTCGGCGGGGTGGAACACCGAGTTGCCGAGGCCGGCGACCACGGCGATGGCGGCGAAGGCCAGAAAGGAATGCGCGATCGATGTCAGCGCAAGCGCAACGCCGATGGTGAACAGGCCGCCTGCCAGGATCGGGCGCGCACCAAAACGGTCGACCGCGAAGCCGGCCATCGTCTGGGCGATGCCGGACACGCCGTAGAAGACGCCGGCGAGCAGGCCGACATCGGTAAAGGTCAAGCCTGCTTCCTGGCGCACGATCAGCAGCATCGTGGCGAAAGCGAGCTGGTGGTAGTGGCTGACGCCGTGGGCGGCGCCGATCAGGCTTATGACGCGAACATCACGGGACGCGGGAACGGCGGCAGCGGACATGGCGGCGGATCATAGTCGATTCGTCCAACAGGCGTTTGCGGAATTCCGCGCAGGAGCCATGCGTGCATGGGGACGCCGCGCGCGTATAGTCTCCCCGCGCACTGCAGGGAGATTGCAATGAAACGCTGGAAGCACCGTCCCGACGGCTCGACCTGGGGCGACTGGGGTGATGACGATCAGCTCGGCCGGCTCAATCTCATCACGCCCAGCAAGGTGCTCGAGGGCATCGCCGAGGTGAAGGAAGGCCTTTCCTTCTGCCTCAGCCTGCCTCTCGACTTGCCCGGCGGCAACGTGCTCAACCCGCGCCGCCTGCCGCCGGTCCTGTCGCCGACCGGCGACGAGAACGGCTGGCGCTTCAACTTCCACACCAAGAGCATCAACCCGCTGTTCGTCGACGTGGCGAGCGACGATCGCGTGATCCTGACGCTGCAATACTCCACCCAGTGGGACACGCTTGCCCATGTCGGCGGCTTCTTCGACGCCGACGGCGACGGCGTGCCCGAGCCGCTCTACTACAACGGCTTCAAGGCCGGCATCGACGTGATCGGGCCGCAGCCCGACGCCGGCCGCGACGGCTGCGGACATCTCAGCTACGCCCACAAGCTCGGCGTCGAGAACATGGCGGCCAAGGCGATCCAGGGCCGTGCCGTGCTGGTCGATCTCGAGAAGCATTTCGGCCGCGACCACAAGTACGTGAACTACGACGATTTCCGCAAAGTCCTGGAAGCCGACAAGGTGGTCGTCCAGCCGGGCGACATGCTGCTGCTCTACACCGGCTTCACCGACGAGATCGTCAGGATGAACAAGAAGGTCGACCCGGCGCGCGCCCATGCGATGTGTTGCGTCCTCGATGGCCGCGACAAGCGTCTGCTGCAATGGATCACCGACAGCCAGATCTCGGCCCTGATCGCCGACAACTATGGCGTCGAGGCGGTGCCCGCCCTGCCCGGACCGGACAATGCCGAGCACCCGTCGCTGCCCATCCACAACCACTGCCTGTTCAAGCTCGGCCTGAACCTCGGCGAGATCTGGTGGCTGAAGGACCTGGCCCTGTGGCTGCGCGACAAGAAGCGCTCGCGGCTCCTGCTGACCGCACCACCACTGCGTCTGCCGGGCGCGGTGGGTTCGCCTGCAACGCCCGTCGCGACGGTGTAATCTTCCGCAATGGCATCGTCGTTTCCGGCGCTCATCGCCGAAAGCCTCAAGACCGCGAAGTTCAGGCTGCTCGATATCGGCTGTTCGGGCGGTCTCGATCCTGCCTGGCGCGCCTTCGAGCCCCGCCTGCAGGCGCTCGGCATCGATGCCAGCGTGACCGAGTGCAATCGCCTGGCCGCGCTCGAGCGCAATCCCGACGTGGCCTATGTCGCCGCTTTCGCGGCGCGATCGGCCGACGCACCGATCGACATCTCGGCCGGACCGGCCGCGCCGCTGATCATGAAGATGCGCGATCGCTTGAGTTTCATGCGTACGCGCGAGATACGCGATGCCCGGTTGAGACAGGCCTCGACCGAGGAGCAGCTGCGCCACAACGCCTGGGAGATGACGGGACTGGCCGATCCGGCCAAGCCGGTGGTCGTGCCCGACCTGCTTGCGCAGCGCGGCTGGAGCGAGCTCGACTACATCAAGCTCGACGTCGACGGGGCGGATTTCGACATCCTGCAGTCCTTCTCCGGATGCTTCGACCCGTTGCAGGTGATCGCCGTCCAGCTCGAGGTCAACTTCGTCGGCTCCGGCGATGCCGAAGAGCACAGCTTCCACAACACGGACCGCTTCATGCGCGCGGCAGGCTTCGACCTGTTCCGCCTCGACGTGCGCAACTTCTCGGTCCGCGCGCTGCCGGCCCGCTACATCTGGCCGACGCCGGCGGAGACGGTGTCGGGCCGTCCGTTCCAGGGCGAGGCCTACTATGCGCGCGACGTGCTGGCCCCGCATCGCGCGGCGGCCGGTGCGGCGCTCGGCATCGACAAGCTCGCCAAGCTGACGGCGGTGTTTTCGGCGTGGCAGGTGCCGGATGCCGCAGCGGAGCTCCTGCTTGCCCGACGCGCCGAGTTCGCCTCGTTGCTCGACGTCGATGCCGGCCTCGATCTTCTGGCGGCCCAGACGCAAACCCAGCGCAGCCGGCCGCTGTCCTATCGCGACTACATGGCGACCTTCGAAGCCGATCGGCCCAGCTTCTACCGACCCGAGGGGCCCATCCGGACCTGGGAGCGTCTGAAGTCGGCCTGGCGCGGCTACTGGTTCCCGCGCGAGAAGCGCCAGTGATCTAGGCCTTCTTCTCCCAGCCGCCGGCAGGCGTCTGCTGCCAGTAGACGACCGTGTGGCCGGCGGCCTTGTAGGCCTTCCAGCGCTCGCGCGATTCGGCGACGGCGGTGTCGTCGCGGCCGTCGAACAGTTCGAAGCAGCGCTTGTAGTCGCCGACCTTTTCCGAGCGCGCGCGGTCGGCCATGAACAGAAACTTCGCGCCGTTGGGATTCTCGTCGAGATGCGTCAGCCAGATCGGCTGGCGGTCGGCCTCGCCGTCCTTCACCGAGCCATGCGGCAGGAAGCCGTTGGGGTCGCAGGTCCATAGATGGGTGTTGAGCGCATCCACCCTCTCGGATGAACCCAGCATCACCACCGCTCGTTCGCCCGCCTGCAGGGTCTTGGCCAGCAGGCGGGGCAAGGCGTCCTCGAGCGACGAGCGGGTCAGGTGGTAGAAGTTGACCTCGGTCGCCATCGGTCAGCTCTCGGTCGCGATCACTTCTCGTAGTTCTCCGCGATCAGTGCGTCGAGCAGGCGCACCCCGAAGGCGGTGGCCCCCTTGGGCGTGGTGCTGTCGCCCTTGCTCGACCAGGCGACGCCGGCGATGTCGAGATGCGCCCAGGCCACGCCCTCCTGGACGAAGCGCTGCAGGAACTGAGCCGCGGTGATCGAGCTCGCGTCGCGACTGTTGGTGACGTTGCGCATGTCGGCGATCTCGGAATCGATCATCTTGTCGTACTTCCGGCCGAGCGGCAGGCGCCACAGCTTTTCGCCGATGCCGGCGCCGGCCGCGCGCAGCCGGTTGGAGAGCTGGGTGTTGTTGCTGAACAGGCCGGCACGCTCGTGGCCCAGCGCCACGATGATGGCGCCGGTCAGCGTCGAAAGCTCGACCATGGCCTGCGGCTTGAACTTCTCCTGGGCGTACCACATGGCGTCGCACAGGATCAGCCGACCCTCGGCGTCGGTATTGATGACCTCGACGGTCTGGCCCGACATGCTCTTGACCACGTCGCCCGGCCGCTGGGCGTTGCCGTCCGGCATGTTCTCGACCAGGGCGCAGACGCCGATCACGTTGGCGCGCGCCTTGCGGCCGGCCAGCAGGCGCATGGCGCCGGTGACGGCGCCGGCGCCGCCCATGTCCCACTTCATGTCCTCCATGCCGCTGGCGGGCTTCAGCGAGATGCCGCCGGTGTCGAAGCACACGCCCTTGCCGATCAGCGCCACCGGCTGCTGCGCCTTCGGGCCGTTCATCCAGCGCATCACCAGGAGCTGCGACTCGCGCTCGCTGCCCTGCCCCACACCCAGCAGCACGTGCATGCCGAGCTTCTTCATCTCGGCCTCGCCGAGGATCTCCACCTTGACGCCGAGCTTGGTGAGCTCGCGCGCGCGGCGGGCGAACTCCGCCGGATAGAGGACGTTGGCGGGCTCGCTCACCAGGTCACGGGCGAAGAACACCGCATCGACGGTCGGCTCGAGCCGTTCGTAGGCACGACGCGCCTCCGCCGGCCCGGCGACGAAGACGGTGATCTGCTCGAGCGAGTTCTTCTGCTCGGGCTTGTCCTTGGTCTTGTACTTGTCGAAGCGATAGTTGCGCAGTTGCGCGCCGAGGGCGATGCGGGCGGCGATCTGGCCGGGCGTGAGCTTGCTGCCCTTCACCCCATCGACCGCGACGCTGACGGCCTTCTGGCCGGCCGCATTGGCATCGGCCGCGACGATGCCGCCCAGCGCCTCGGCGGCACGGGCGTCGAGCTCACGGTTCTTGCCCACACCCAGCAAAGTCAACCGCGCGACGCCGCCGGCCTGTCCCAGCACGGTCAGCGACTGGTCCTTGGCGCCGGTGAAGCGGCTTGCGTCGATCGCCCGCCTGACGGTCCCGCCGACGTCCTTGTCGATCGATTGCGCCGTTGCCAAGAGTTGCTTCTCGGCTGCAACGAAGGCCGCGAGATTGCCCGAAAAGGCCTTCGGAAAGGCCGAAAATTCCACTTTCATTCACATCCCCATTTAGGAGTACCGATTTTTCGCCGCTGCGCCGCTGCAGCGCAAGTCGCGAATGGGCGCGGAATCGCCGTAAATTCGGGTAGCGTCTCGCCTCCGCCGACAGTATCAGTACCGGCCCCCAATACGGACATGGAAATGACTTCAGCAACTCTCCCTCGCGTGTCGGTCGTCGGCCTCGGCAAGCTCGGAGCGCCGCTCGCCGCGGTTCTCGCCAGCCGCGGCTTCACCGTCATCGGCCACGATGTCAGCAAGGTGCTCGTCGATTCGCTGAACGCCGGCAAGATGCCGATCGTCGAGCCACAGCTCAACGAGCTGATCGCCGCCAACAAGCAGCGGCTCTCGGCGACGATGGATCCCAACGAGGCCATCCAGAAGAGCGACGCGACTTTCGTGATCGTGCCGACGCCGTCGGACAGCACCGGCTTCTTCTCCAACCGTTTCGTCCTGCAGGCGATGGAATCGCTGGGCAAGGCGCTGCGCAACAAGAAGGGCTACCATATGGTGAACATCACCAGCACGGTGATGCCCGGCAGCACCGGCGGCGAGATCAAGGCGGCCCTGGAGGCGGCCTCCGGCCGCAAGGTCGGCCCCGACCTCGGTCTCTGCTACAACCCGGAATTCATCGCCCTGGGCAGCGTCGTGCGCGACATGCTCTACCCCGATTCGATTTTGATCGGCGAAAGCGACACCAAGGCCGGCGACGTCCTGCAGACCATCTACCTGCAGATGTGCGAGCGGAAGCCGCCGGTGCAGCGCATGAACTTCGTCAACGCCGAGCTCACCAAGATCTCCGTCAACAC
>JAEWIV010000075.1 GCA_023386865.1 Pseudomonadota bacterium | reverse complement strand
TGCGAGACCTGCAAGGGCAGCGGCGCCGAGCCCGGCTCCAAACCGCAGCAATGTCCGACCTGCCAGGGCCGCGGGCGGCTCCGGGCTCAACAGGGCTTCTTCACCGTCGAGCGCACCTGCCATGCCTGCCATGGCGCGGGCCAGGTGATCGACAAGCCCTGCCACGCCTGCGCCGGCCAGGGCCGCACCCGTCGCGACAAGACCCTCAAGGTGAACATCCCGGCCGGCGTCGAGGACGGCACGCGCATCCGCCTCTCGGGCGAGGGCGAGGCCGGCGCGCGCGGCGGCCCGGCCGGCGATCTCTACGTCTTCCTGTCGGTGCGCCGCCACCAGCTCTTCGAGCGCGAGGGAGCGGACGTGCATTGCCGCGTGCCGATCTCGATGGTGCAGGCCACGCTCGGCGGCAACATCGAGGTGCCGACGCTCGACGGCAAGATGGCGCGGATCAACATACCGGCCGGCGCCCAGGGCGGCCACCAGTTCCGCCTGCGCGGCAAGGGCATGCCGATCGTGCGCTCGTCGCAGCGCGGCGACATGTACATCGAGATCAACGTCGAGACTCCGACCAACCTCACGGCCAAGCAGAAGGAGCTGCTCAAGGAATTCGAGCGGGCAGGCAAGACCAGCCCTGAATCCGAGGGCTTCTTCAGCAAGGTGAAGGAGATGTTCGGCGGGTAATCAGCATTCGTCTCGACGCGCCTGCAGCGTCGATCGGGTGCGGGAAAATTCCCGGCTTGCGCATCCGGCGCGGATAAGGCCGCATATCGCTTTCGTGTTCGGAAGGAAGCGACATGTCGGATGCCAAGGCACCTCCATCCCTCGAGGAATTCCGTGTCCGCGCCGCGGCGACGGGCCTGCCGCTCACGGCGGAGGACATCGAGCACCTCCACAAGGGCTATGTCGGGCTGCTGCAGTTGATGGAGCGCATCCCAAGCCATTGGGCGTGGGCTGCCGAACCGCCGCATGTGTTCCGCGCCGACGAGTAAGCCCCCATGAGCGAGCCAACCGCCGCCGAGCTCACGACGCTCAGCATCGCCCAGGCCGGCAAGCTGATGGCGCGGGGCGAGATCACCTCGATCGCGCTCACCGAAGCCTTCCTCGCGCGCATCGAGGCCGTCGATGCCAAGCTCGCGAGCTACATCACCGTGACCGCCGACCGGGCGCGCATCGCGGCGCGACAGGCCGACATGGAGCTGAGCCGCGGCCTCAATCGCGGGCCGCTGCACGGCATCCCGATCGCGCTAAAGGACATCTACGAGACCGAGGGCGTGCGGACGACCGGCCATTCGGCGCTGCGCGCCGACTACGTGCCTGCCGTCGACGCCGAGACGGTGCGGCGCCTGAAAGCCGGCGGCGCCGTCATCCTGGGCAAGCTCGCCACGCATGAGTTCGCCAATGGCGCGATGACGCCCGACCAGCCGTTCCCGGCAGCGCGCAATCCCTGGAATACGGCCTATCAGCCCGGCGGCTCGTCGAGCGGCTCGGGCACGGCCGTGGCCGCGGCCCTGTGCATGGGCGCCATGGGCTCGGACACCGGGGGCTCGATCCGCAATCCGGCGGGCTTCTGCGGCACCGCCGGCATCAAGCCGACCTACGGGCTGGTGAGCCGCTGTGGCATCTTCCCGTTGTCGTTCAGCATGGATACGGCCGGGCCGCTCGCCTGGACGGTCGAAGACAACGCGCTGATGCTCGACGTTCTGGCCGGCCACGATCCCAACGACCAGGCGTCGGCCAGGACGGCCAAGGTCGACTATGGCGCCGCCACGCGCCGCTCCATCGACGGCATGCGCATCGCGCTCGCGCGCACCTGGCACGACGGCGGGCTCACGCCCGACATGGCCAAGGCCATGGACGAGGCCGTGCGCGTCCTGCGCGAGCTGGGCGCCATCGTCGAGGAAGTCGTCTTCCCCGACATCTGGGACTATCACATCTGCGGCCGCGTCATCATCACCGCCGAGGCGCACGCCATCCACCGGCAAGAGGTGATCGAGACGCCGGAGAAGTTCGGCTACACGACGCGCCGGCGTTTCCAGCTCGGCGCCTTCATCACCGCCGAGCAGTATCTCTCGGCGCTGCGCTTCCGGCGCAAGCTGCAGGTCGACACCCGCGCCGCCATGCGCGGCTACGACCTGATCCTGGCGGCCAACCAGTGGGGCGCACCGGAGAAGTTCGAGGAGCCGCAGGCGATCTTCCACTTCCTCGGCAAGGCCTCGCTCAGCATGCCGTTCAACATCACCGGCCAGCCGGCCCTGACCGTATGCTGCGGCTTCGGCAGCGACGGCTTTCCGCTCGCCTTCCAGCTCGCCGGCCGGGCGTTCGACGAAGCCAGCGTCTTCGCCGCGGGCGCGGCCTACGAACGCGCCACGCCATGGCGATTGCGACGACCGACGGTTTAGCTTCGGACTTGCTTGATGGCGTCTTCGAACTCCGGCGTCGCCACGCCGGCCAGGAATGACGCAAGGGCCATCTTGCCGAAGAGGCGCTGGGCTTTCGGTGAACCGATGGACAGGCCCGCCTGCTCGACTTCCGCGGCGAGCTGGGCGCGTGTCGGCGCTTCGAGATCGGTGGCCGGAATCACCGTGCCCAGTCCGTGAGCGGCGTTGAGGCTCGCGGCGCAGCCATAGAAGAGACGAACCAGCAAGCGCATCAGGGCGAGGCGGGCCCTCTCCAGGCGATCCGGCTCCCGGCCGAGCCAGGCTTTCAGCAGCATCGCCTCCAGTTCCGGCGGAGCGGCAATGAAGATAGTGAGCGTCGCCACGTCGACCAGCGGATCGTTGAGATAGGCCGTCTCCCAGTCGATGACCCAGAGGCGCTGACCATCGAACAGGATGTTTCCGGGATTGAGATCGTTGTGGCTGGAGACCAGCGCTTGGGTATTCCAGCGCCAGGCCTCACGAATGCGCTCGAAACCCTCCCGATGGGGGTCGAGCAGTCCGGGCGCGAACAGATCGGTTTCGACCAGACGGTCGAGCAGGATGCCAACCGTCGTCGGATAGTCGATGAGCGGCGGGAATGCCGGTATCGCCTGCAGCCGCGCGACAAGATTGCCGAGATCGCGCGCCAGGTCCGGAGAGGCCCACAAGTCGGCTATCGATCGATGCGGCACGAAATCCGTTATCGCCACGGCGGCGTCGGGATCGGCGTGATGCACGGCCGGCGCGATGCCGGCCTCGGCTGCCAACCGCATGCAGACGTAGCTGCGATGCGGGTCGCGGATCTCGTCTCGCCGCGACGACTCCAAGCGCAACAGATAGGGCCGGCCGGAAACCTCGATCCTATAGCTCAGGGCGGAAGCGCCGGTGGTGATCTGCTCGAGGGACCTGAGCGGCGCACGGCCGAAGGTCGTTGCGAGCGCCGAGCGCGCCCGCTCGCGACGGTCCTCGGGAATGCGATCGATCAGGTCGCTCAACAACCCAGCTTCTTGGCGAGCTCGATCATCGAATCGCCGACGGCGTTCCATTCACCATCAGCCTTGAGATCGGTCTTCTGGTTGGGCCCATGCTCCTTGGGACGCAGCACGAATCCCGTCGACAGCCCGCACTTCTGCGCCGCCTTCAGGTCGCCGTTGTGCGCCGCGCACAGCATCACCTGGTGCGGCTGCAGGTACATGGTCTTGACCACGCCGAGGTAGGATTCGGGATCGGGCTTGTAGTGCCTGAACGTCTCGCCAGAGAAGCAGTGGTCCCAGGGGATGCCGCCGTTCTTGGCCATGTTGATCAGCAGCGCAACGTTGCCGTTGCTGAGCGTGGCCACGACGTACTTCTTCTTCATCATGCCGATGCCCTCGACCGAATCCGGCCACGGCCGGAGCTTGTGCCAGAGCCGGGTGAACTCCCACGAGCCTTCCTCGCCCGGATGCTTCAAGCCGCGCTTGGCCAGAAGCATCTCGAAGGCTTCCTTGTGCAGCTCGTCGATGTTGGTCCACGGCAGCTCGCCCTTGCGGACGCGGTGCATCTGCGGCTGGTAGAGGCCGCGCCAGTCGTCGGCGAAGCTCGTCCAGTCGGTGTCGATGCCGTACTTCTTGCCGAGACCGGGCAAGTCCTGGATCAGGCTGCCGCGCCAATCGACCACCGTGCCGAACACGTCGAAGATGCAGACCCTGAGGTCGGCGGGAACTCGAGCCATGGTTGTTTCCTCCGTCGGCTGTACTGTGGCGCTCGGCGGCGCGCTTGGGTAGGGTCCCGCGCATGGCCACCAGACCAAGCACGGTGAAAGGCACCGATGGCAAGCCGCGATGCGGCTGGGCGTCCGCCGATCCGCTGTACGAGAAGTACCACGATCGCGAATGGGGGCGACCGCTCAGGGACGACCATGCGCTGTTCGAGCTCCTGATCCTCGAAGGCTGCCAGGCCGGGCTCTCCTGGATCACCGTGCTGCGCAAGCGGGAGAATTATCGCAAGGCCTATGACGGTTTCGACCCGGCGAAGATCGCGACGTATGCGCCCGTCAAGCTGGACGAGCTGTTGGCCGATCCCGGCATCATCCGGCACAGAGGCAAGATCGAGGCCAGCGTCGCCAACGCCAGGG
The DNA here is from genome assembly GCA_023386865.1 of Pseudomonadota bacterium. Classification (GTDB taxonomy): domain Bacteria; phylum Pseudomonadota; class Alphaproteobacteria; order Reyranellales; family Reyranellaceae; genus Reyranella. The sequence continues at coordinate 6,967 of JAEWIV010000075.1, read as the reverse complement.
CCTATCTGGCGCTGGTCGAGCGCGAGGGCTCGTTCTCGAAGTTCCTGTGGGGCTTCGTCGGCGGCAAACCGAGGAGGAACCGGCCGAAGACCCTGAAGGACGTCCCCAGCACCTCGCCGGAAAGCGACGCCATGTCCAAGGCGCTGCAGAAGGCCGGTTTCAAGTTCGTCGGCTCCACCATCTGTTACGCCTTCATGCAGGCCGCGGGCATGGTCGACGACCATGTCGTGGGCTGCCATCGCCATCGGGATTGATCGTGACCAAGCGTATCTTCATCGCCGCCCTCGGCACCGAGACCAACCAGTTCGTCCCCTTCCCGACCGGAAAGCGCGCCTACGAGGAGCACGGCGTGTGGCGCGGCGACGCCACCCGGCACGAGCCGACCAATTTCACCGCGCCCCTGCATGTCTGGCGCAAGGAAGCGGAGAAGCGCGGCTGGACGGTGATCGAAGGGCTGGCGACCTTCGCCGCGCCCTCGGGAACGACGGTGCGGTCGGTCTACGAGGGCTTCCGCGACGAGATCCTGGCCGGCATCAAGGCCGCCCTGCCGCTCGATGGCGTGCTGATCAACGTGCACGGTGCGATGGTGGCCGACGGCTACGACGATTGCGAAGGCGACCTCCTGTCGAACGTGCGCGCCCTCGTAGGCCCGACGGTCGCGATCGGCGCGGAGTTCGACCTGCATTGCCATCTCAGCGCCCTGATGCTCGACAGCGCCGACGTGCTGATCGGCTACAAGGAATACCCGCACACCGACACGATGGAGCGCGCGGCCGAGCTGTTCGCCATCGTCGCCGACACGGTCCTAGGCAAGGTGAAGCCGGTGATGGCGCGCCACGACTGCCGCATGATCGCGCAGTACCGCACCTCCGTGCCGCCGATCAGCGAATTCGTCACCCGCATGAAGTCGCTCGAAGGCAAGGATGGCATCCTGTCCGTGTCGCTCAGTCACGGCTTCTCGTTCGCCGACGTCGAGGATGTCGGCACGCGCACGCTGGTCGTCGCCGACGGCGACAAGGCAAAGGCGGAAGAGCTCGCCAGGCAGCTCGGCCGAGAGCTGTGGGACAATCGCGAGCGCTACGCCACCAGGTACCTGTCGGTCCCGCAGGCCATGGAACGCGCGGCGTCACACAACCAGGGGCCGCTGGTGCTGGCCGACCGCGCCGACAACCCTGGCTCGGGCGCGCCGGGCGATTCGACCTTCGTGCTGCGTGCCCTGGTCGAGCGGCAGATCGGGCCGGCGCTGTTCGGCGTGATGTGGGATCCGATGGCCTTCCGGATCGCCGAGGAGGCGGGCGAGGGCGCCCGGATCACGATGCGGCTCGGCGGCAAGTCGGGAGCGGTGAGCGGCGATCCCGTCGATCTCGACGTCACCGTGAAGAAGATCGCCCGCGGCGTGCGCCAGCCCTACGGCCCGGTCATGGTGCCGCTCGGCGACATGGCGCTGCTGTCGTCCGAGCATGTCGACGTGGCGATCTGTACGCTGCGCACCCAGACCTTCCATGCCGACGCCTTCAGGGCGGTCGGCGCCGATCCGGCCGACTATCGCGTCGTCGTCGTGAAGTCGGCGCAGCACTTCTACAACGGCTTCGTCGGGCTGGCGAAGGAGATCCTGTACGTCGCCTCGCCGGGAGCCGCCGATCCCGATGTCACGCGCCTGCCCTACACCAAGCGCAAGACGCCGTTCTGGCCGAAGGTCGCCGATCCCTGGAAGTGACCGGAGCGCGGGCCTCGATAATCTGTCGTTCTGATGCGGACCTGGAGGTCCGCGCTCCGCAGATCAGAGCAGCGGCGTCAGCGCCTCACGCGTGGTCTTGCCCTCGACCACGGGCACGACCTCGAACTCGACGACCTCCTGCCAGTCGGCGATCCAGCGCTGGAACAGGGTTATGTCGTCGGCCTCCATCAGCTGAAAGCAGCGGCCGAGGTCGGCGGAAACGTAGCTCGCCACGAATGCGAGCCCGTCGGGCAAGGCGCGGCCGCTGTCGCGCAGCTTGCGATAGACCGCCTTTCCATTCTGGTTCCTGAACTTTTCTATAACCATGAAGAGCATGTTCGACTCCCTCCGAATTGGATAGCTTAGGCCAATCAAGTCGGAGGGACGCCATGAAGATCGCCGTCGTCGGCGCCGCCGGGCGCATGGGCCAGATGCTGGTCCGCCGCATTGCGGCCACCGAGGGCATGAGCCTGGCCGGTGCCAGCGAAGCGCCCAACAGCAACGCCATCGGCCGCGATGCCGGCGAGGTCGCCGGCCTGGACGCCTGCGGCGTGAAGATCACCGGCGACAGCGCCGCCGCGATCGCCGCCGCCGACACCGTGATCGACTTCACGGTGCCGGCCGCCACCATTGCCCATGCCAAGGTCGCCGCCGAGAAGGGCGTCGCCATGGTGATCGGCACGACCGGTCTCGATCCCGCGCAGACGGCACTGATCCACGAGGCGGCAAAGAAGGTGCCGATCATGTGGGCGGCCAACATGGCGTTGGGCGTCAACATCCTGCTGGCCCTGGTCGAGAAGACAGCGTCGATGCTCGATCCCGGCTACGACATCGAGGTGCTGGAGATGCACCACCGCCACAAGATCGACGCGCCGTCCGGCACGGCGCTGGCGCTGGGCCGCGCCGCCGCCGCCGGCCGGCAGGTCCGGCTCGAGGACGTCTGGCGCAAGAGCCGCGACGGCCATACCGGCGCCCGGCCCACGGGCGAGATCGGCTTCGCCACGCTGCGCGGCGGCGAGGAGGTCGGTGTGCACACGGTCATGTTCGCCGCCGCCGGCGAGCGGCTGGAACTCAGCCACCGCTCGTTCAGCCGCGAGACCTATGCCGCGGGCGCGGTCCGCGCGGCGCAGTGGCTCGGCGGCAAGAAGCCCGGCCTTTACGGGATGAAGGACGTCCTCGGTCTCTAGGACGGCGCGACAACTTGGTCAGCGGGTTCACGGGCCCTTCGGCTCATCGACCAAGGTGTAGTGGAAGTCGCAGTGGCTGGCGCCCCGCATGATGGTCTGGGTCCGCTTCAGCCGCATGCGCCTGTCGTAGCCTTCGCAGAAAGTAGCATCGCGCTGGCACGACAGCAGATGCCCGATCTCGCCCAGCCCCATGTCGCGGTACATCTCGGCATACTTGCAGCGAGTGACTTTGAACACGTAGCTCCTCTCGGTCTGCTCCTCGACCTCCATCTCCATCGCGCCGCCGAGCTTCCAGAGCGCCTGGCGATCGACGAAAGTCTGAATGGAGGTCTTGCCGCCGACCTTGGCTGCAAATTCCTTTGCCTGTTCGATCGACGAGGCACGCACGGCATCGGCAATCGCCTTCTGCGCCACCTCCATACCGTGGCTGGCCTTGAGCGTGTCGTAGACGTGCTTGAGGATCATGGCCTCGATGCGCCGTTGCTCGAACATGGGAATGGGAGCGCGCGCCGTTTCAGTCATGGAAGCCCTTCCAGGCGGTAATCCGTTGCAGTCCACCTGTTGCCGGCACCGCCCCCGCCGACCTCGATGACCAGTGCCGATCCGCCAAAAGAGCGAACGATCGACGCGGCGCGCCCCCCGCATTTCAGGACGACCGCCATTTCATCTTGGTCAACTACAGTAGGCGAAACAAGGTCTTCGGCCGGATGGTGCCGAGGGCAGGGAGCAATGCCGCTTCGTGGCCCCGTGCCGCCCTAGTCCCACTTGTGCTCGTACCGGGGTGCGCGCATCTCGGCCACCGCAGCATTCAGCTGGTCGGCAACACGCTCGCGCTCGGCCGGCGCGAGGAAGCGGCCGATCACCGCGCGATTGCCGCGCGAGAACACGATGAGCCGCTCGGCCTCGCCGAGGAGCTCGACGCGCAGCCAATAGGCGTCGAGGCGGTGCTGCTCGCGCTCGCCGTCGGGCGCCTCGCGATCGATGATCAGCTCCCGGTCGGTCAGCACCAGGGTCTCGCTGCGCCGGGCATCGAGATAGCTGCGCTTGAACAGGAACCACAGCAGCCAGATGTCGAGCCCCATGAAGCCCATGACCGGCCAGGCGCCCAGGATCAGCATCGGCAACCCGATGGCCAGGTTGGCGGCGATGGCGCCGCGGATCAGCCATCGGAAGCCTGCCGGCGACAGGCTGCGATGCGGCTTCAGAGAGGTCTTGAAACGGACCGCCGGCGCTTCGGCTGCGGGGACTGGCGTTTCAGTCATGCTACAAGCCTATATGGCCCTGATGAAGCTAGCCGTCATCCCGGAATTCTTCGCCCGCCTCGCGAAGGCGATACCGGAGCCCGAGACCGAGCTGGAATACGACAACATCTATCAACTGCTGGTCGCCGTGGTCCTGTCCGCCCAGGCGACCGACGCCGGCGTCAACCGAGCGACGACGCCGCTGTTCGAGGTCGTCAAGACGCCCCAGCAGATGGTGGCGTTGGGCGAGAAGAAGCTGATCGGCTACATCAAGACCATCGGCCTGTTCCGCATGAAGGCCAAGAACGTGATTGCCCTCTCGAAGTTGCTGATCGAGCGTCATGGCGGCGAGGTGCCGCATACCCACGAGGAGCTGCAGGCCCTGCCGGGAGTTGGCCGCAAGACCGCGAACGTTGTGATGAACGTGGCGTTCGGAGAGGCCACGATCGCCGTCGACACCCACATCTTCCGCGTCGGCAACCGCACCGGGCTGGCCCCCGGCAAGAACCCGCTCGCGGTCGAGCTGAAGCTGCTGAAACGCGTGCCCGAGAAATACCGCCTGCATGCGCACCACTGGCTGATCCTGCACGGCCGCTACACCTGCAAGGCGCGCACGCCGGAGTGCCCCAAATGCGTGGTCAACGATCTTTGCCTCTTCAAAGGCAAGACCACGACGCTATAGCCGGCCAGCTGCGCGCTGGTCCTCGAACCGGGAGCAATCCTGGCGCAATGTAACGAACTCGACAGCTCCGGCGGACCGCCGACTTGTCCTCAGGCAAAGAAGAGCCCGGCACTTGGCCGGGCCTTCTGTCCTAGTGCAGCCAACCGAACACCCACATGAGCAAAAGGATGGGAATGGGAATTCCCAGCAGCCACAACAAACCTGCACGAGCCATTGTTGCCTCCGATCTACAGTTGGACCGACAACGGTCGTCGCGACGGTGAGTTCCCAGGGCCTGGCTCTCGCAAACTCGTTAGATGCGCTGGGGCAGCTGGTGCGGGAACCACCGGCGAGCTTCGCCTCGAGGACGCCCTCGCGTCACGCCACGACGTGCAACGGCCGATCATCGCCTCCGGCGCGCCGCAGTCGCGCGGCATCGCAGCGAACGCCGGCCAGGCTGCGGTACACCGACAGGTAATCCGCCGCCATTCGCTCGACCGTGAAGCGCTGCTCAAAGACTTCGCGCACTCTGGCGCGGTCAATCGTCGTGAGCCGGCGGATCGCCTGTACCGCCTCTATCTCGTGATCGACGATGAAACCGGTGACGCCATCGACGACGACCTCAGGAACGGAGCCACGGTTCCAGGCGATGACGGGCGTGCCGCAGGCCATGGCTTCGATCATCACGAGGCCGAACGGTTCGGGCCAGTCGATCGGAAAGAGCAGCGCCCGGGCATTGCCGAGGAAAGACGCCTTCTCGGCCTCGCCGATTTCGCCGATGAACTCGACATTGTCGTGCCGGGCGACCAGCGGCGCGATGACCATGTCCCAATAGGCGCGATCGACCTCGTCCACCTTGGCGGCGATCTTGAGCGGCAGGCCCGCGCGGGCCGCGACGGCGATGGCGCGGTCCGGCCGCTTTTCCGGAGAGATGCGACCGAGGAAGGCGAGATAGTCGCCGGTGCCATTGGCGTCCCGGGACCCTGGGGAAAACGGCAGGAGGTCGCGCGGCAGACCGTGGGGGATCGTCGCCGCCCAGTTCACCGCCGGCATCGGTCGCCGTTGGCTGTCGGAGATCGAGACCAGCGGGATCTCCGGGAACGCCGCATAGAAGGGCTTCAGGTCGGGCAGGTCGAGCCTTCCGTGCAGCGTCGTCAAGGTGCGATCGGCGAAGTCGCGGATCAGCGGAAAATGCAGAAGATCGGTGTGAAAATGAATGACATCGAAATCGTCGGCACGCCGGCGCACCTCGTCCATCATCACGAGATGGTAGGGCATGTGGTCCTTGACCGCCGGGTTGAGGCGCAGCGCCATGTCCGAGCAGCGGACGAGCTTTCCCGCCGTACGCGAATCGCCGCTGGCAAACAGCGTGACGTCGTGGCCTTGACGCACCAGCTCCTCGGTCAGGTACGAAACGATCCGCTCGGTGCCGCCATACAGGCGCGGCGGGCAGCGTTCGGCGAGCGGGGCGACTTGTGCGATCTTCATCGACAAAACCTCCTTGGACCGGCGGGGGTGAAAGAAGGCGGCCGCCCAGCACACAGCCGCCCGCTGACACGCTAGATCGCCGGGTAGACTCTCTCCCACGGGACGACCGATCCGCCTGCCGCCCAGCGGTTGTCGTTGGCGACTTGGCACCGCCTCGCCATCGCTCTCTCGACTGCCGCGAGCAGGACGTCCCGGGTGAAAGGCTTCTCGACCACCGGCCGCTGCTTGTGGCGCGACGGGACGGGCCCGAGCGCCCCGGTGGCGAGGTAGACGAAGGGCACATCGGCAAAGGCCAGCAGATCAGCAATGGGCAGCGGCGCGCGCCGGTCGACGTCGAGGTCGAGGATGGCGCAGTCTATGTCGCCGTGCTGGATCATGCGCTGGATCTCGGCCAGCTTCGTCGTCGGGCCGATGACGCGGTAGCCCGCCTCATGCAGCAGACGCTGCAGGTCGAGAGCCGTGATGGCGTCGTCGACCACCATCAGCACCTTGCCCTGCAGCAGGTCCAGCGTGGCGAGCGACGGTGGAGAAAATCGCATGCCGCGAGCGATCGGCTGCGGTGCGAAGCGTTCGGTGTCGTCTGTGATCCGCCGGTTCCACGTATCGCCAAGCGTGGAAGCGGCTGACGTTGTCGTCATACCCTACCTCCTGTTGGAATGCGTCGGCATGACCG
>JAEWIV010000071.1 GCA_023386865.1 Pseudomonadota bacterium | reverse complement strand
CGCTTCGCCATCACGGCCAAGCAGGGCCGGCCGGTGTTCGGCTGCGAAATGAAGATCGTCGACGACGCCGGCAACGACCTGCCGATGGACGGCAGCGTGTCGGGCAACATGGTGGTGCGCGGTCCGTGGATCGTGAAGGGCTACATGAAGGGCGACGGCAAGAGCCAGTTCGTCGAAGACGACTGGTTCCACACCGGCGACGTCTGCAAGATCGAGACCGACGGCTCGGTGGTGATCACCGATCGCTCGAAGGACGTGATCAAGTCGGGCGGCGAATGGATCAGCTCGATCGACCTGGAGAACGCCGCCATGGGCTGCCCCGGCGTGGCCGAGGCGGCCGTGATCGGTGTCGCGCACCCCAAGTGGGACGAGCGCCCGCTGCTGATCGTGGTGAAGCGGCCGGACGCCGACATCACCAAGGCCGACCTGCTGAAGTTCCTCGAGGGCAAGATCGCCAAGTGGTGGATGCCGGACGATGTGCAGTTCATCGAGGCCATCCCGCACGGCGCCACCGGCAAGATCCTGAAGACCGCCCTGCGCAAGCAGTTCGAGGATTACAAGCTGCCGACGACATAACCCTGATGCCCCACATCGTCGTCGCCGATCCGATCCATCCGGACGGCATCGAACGCCTGCGCACCGCGCCCGGCGTCACGCTCGATCTTCCTGGCGCCGCGACGAGTGAGCCGCTCGTGGACCGGCTCAATAACGCCGACGGCCTGATCGTGCGCGGCACGCCGGTCGACGAGGCGCTGCTCGCGAAAGCGGAGAAGCTGCGCGTCGTCTGCCGGCATGGCGTGGGCTACGACCTCGTCGACGTGCCCGCACTGACGCGGCGCGGCATTGCGCTCATGATCACGCCCGAGGCCAATGCCGCCTCGGTCGCAGAGCACGCGCTGATGCTGATGCTCTGCCTTGCGCGCAATGTCGGGCCGGTCGCCGCTGCGGTGCGCCGCGGCGAATGGCGCGTGCGCGGCCAGTCCGACACCTTCGAACTGGGCGGCCGCCGGGTCCTCGTCATCGGCTTCGGCCGCATCGGCACCAGGGTCGCCCGGCTGTGCGCCGCCTTCGGCATGCGGGTCATGGTCCACGACCCCTACCTGCCCGCCGGCACGATCCGCGGCGCGGGCTATGAGGCCGTCGTCGACCGCGACACCGGCCTCGCCCAGGCGGACATCGTGACCGTGCACGTGCCCGCCAACGATGCCACGCGCGGCATGGTGAATGCGGCGTTCCTGGCGCGCATGAAGCCCGGCGCCGTGTTCGTTAACACGGCCCGCGGCGCGCTGGTCGACGAGGCGGCGCTGGAAGCAGCGCTGCGGTCCCGCCACCTCGGCGCCGCCGGCCTCGACGTGCTCAACGTCGAGCCCATGGTGCAGGGGCTTTCGATGCTCGAGCTCGACAACCTCGTCGTCACGCCGCACGTCGCGGCGAGCACGGCCGAGGGCCTGCGCCGCATGGCCTGGGATTCGGCCGGCAACGTGCTGGATTTCCTCTCCGGCCGCCCCGACCGCGACGCGGTGGTGAACGCCGAGGTTCTCTGACGCCTACGCCGCCGGCGCCGCGTTGCGCGTGTGGGTCAGCTCGGACAGTGCCTGGCGCGTCACCTGGAACGCACCGACCAGGGCCAGGCCCGACATGATCGCGGCCACCACGTAGTCCGGCCAACCCGTACCCGAGCCGAACACCCCGGCGGCCGCCGCCAGCACGGCAAGATTGCCGATGGCGTCGTTGCGCGTGCAGATCCACACCGAGCGCATGTTGCTGTCGCCGTCGCGCCAGCGATAGAGCAGGACCGCCACGCCGACATTGGCCGCGAGCGCCAGCGCACCGACAGCGCCCATCACCGGCGCCTCGGGCACCGTGCCCGCGAGCGCATGCTGGATGGTGGTGCCGGCCACCCAAAGGCCGAACAGTCCCATGCTGGCCGCCTTCATCAGCGAGGCGCGGGCGCGCCATTGCAGCGCCATGCCCAGCACGAACAGGCTGACCCCGTAGTTGGCGGCATCGCCGAGGAAGTCGAGCGAATCGGCCAACAGCGAGACCGATTGCGCCGCAAGACCAGCGCCGATTTCGACGGCGAACATGGCGAGGTTCACGGCCAGCGCCACCCACAGGATGCGGCGATAGACAGGCGATGCCGCTCCGTGGTCGTGGCCGCAGCAATGCGCTCCCATGTCAATGCTCCGCGATGTGAGTGACCATGTCCTCGACCATGCGCCGCACGTGATCGTCGTCGGCGCCGTAATAGACCTGCCTGCCCTGCCGGTTGGCGCGCACCAGTCGAGCCCCTCTCAACAAACGCAGATGGTGGCTGACCAGTGACACCGAAAGATCGAGCCGCTCGGCGATGTCGGAAACCGCAAGCGGCGTGCGCAAACACGCCACCACGATCCTGAGCCGCGTCGGGTCGCCCAGGAGGCGAAACAGGTCGGCCAGCGCAGCGGCGTGGTCGTCGGACAGGACGGTTTTCTTGGTTTTCGACATTTGAACAGTTGTTCAACTATACGCAAGCATGGCGACCGCCGTCAAGGCGGTTCCTCCCGAGCTGCCATGCAGTGTTATAATATCCTCGGTCTCGCCGTCCCCGACCCGCCGCGCTAGGCTTATTCCATGACCGTCAGCATCAAACCCATCGATCCCGTCAACCGCGCCTTCTTCGCGGGCGAGGTGTCCGGCCTCGATCTGCGCCGGCCGCTCACGCCCGGCGAGGTCGCCGCCGTCCATGCCGGCATGGACGAGTTCGGCGTGCTGGTGTTCCACGACCAGAAGATCGACGACGAGCAGCAGCTCGTCTTCAGCCGCAGCCTGGGCCCGCTCGAGCAGGCCACCGGAGACATCGCCGCGCCGCAGGACCGGCGCATGAGCATGGACCTGAACGACATCTCCAATCTCGACAAGAACAACCAGATCCTGGCGCGCGACGACAGGCGCCGGCTGTTCAGCCTCGGCAACCAGCTCTGGCATTCCGACAGCTCGTTCAAGGAAGTGCCGGCCAAGTACTCGCTCCTGTCGGCGCGCGCCATCCCGACGACCGGCGGCAACACCGAGTTCGCCGACATGCGCGCGGCCTACGATGCGCTCGACGAGGCGACCAAGCGCGAGGTGCACGACCTGGTCTGCCTGCACAGCCAGATCTTCTCCCGCGGCATCCTGGGCTTCACCGACTTCACCGACGAGGAGCGCGTGAAGTGGGCGCCGGTGCGCCAGCGCCTGGTGCGCCGCCATCCGACGACCGGCCGGCTGTCGCTCTACCTTGCCAGCCACGCCGGCGCCATCGAGGGCTGGCCGGTGCCCGAGGCGCGCGCCTTCCTGCGCGACCTCACCGAGCACGCCACGCAGCGCCAGTTCGTCTACGCCCATGTCTGGCGCCCGCACGATCTCGTGATGTGGGACAATCGCGTGACCATGCACCGCGCGCGGCGCTACGACCACAACGTGGTGCGCGACATGCGGCGCACGACGCTGACCAACGAGGTCTCGAGCTTGGAACAGGCGCCGTGACAACGGCCGCATGCGTCTGACATTCCTCGGCTCGGGCGACGGCTTCGGCAGCGGCGGCCGGTTCAATACCTGCTTTCACCTCGAGCGCGCGGCGAACGGCAACGTGCTGGTCGATTGCGGCGCCTCCTCGATGGTGGCGATACGCAAGTGGCAGGTCGAGCCCAACGCCGTGTCGACGGTGCTGGTGAGCCACCTGCACGGCGACCACTTCGCCGGTCTCCCCTTCTTCCTGCTCGACGCCCAGCTCGTCAGCCGTCGCACCGCGCCGCTCGTGCTGGCCGGGCCGCCGGGCTTTCGCGAGCGCCTGGACATCGTCATGGAGGCGATGTTCGCGGGCTCGACCAAGGTCGAGCGCAGGTTCGCGCTGGAGGTGCGCGAGCTCGCCCTGCACGAGCGCGCCGAGCTGAATGGCCTCGCCGTCACGCCGTACCTGATGAAGCACTACAGCGGCGCCCCCTCCTACGCCCTGCGCATCGAGACCGAGGGCAAGGTGCTGACCTATTCCGGCGACACCGAATGGGTCGAGGAGCTGATCCCGGCCGGCCGCGGCGCCGACCTCTTCATCTGCGAGGCCTACTTCTTCGACAAGGTGATGAAGTACCACATCGACTATTCGACGCTCGCCCGCCACCTGCCCAAGATCGCGCCGAAGCGCACCATCGTCACCCACATGAGCGCCGAGCTTTTGGGCCGCCAGGGCGAGATCGCGCTGGAGGCCGCGCACGACGGCCTGGTCGTCGAGTTCTGATGCTGAGGTGCGCCACTCCAGTGGCGCGTCATGTCGTTGGGACCGCGGGCCTCCAGGCCCGCATCATG
>JAEWIV010000526.1 GCA_023386865.1 Pseudomonadota bacterium | reverse complement strand
GGTCGAGGGCGATCGCCCAATGCTCGATGTAGTAAAGGTCATGCTCTACACGCTTCCGTATCTGCTCGAGAGTGTTGGTCTCGCCACGCCACCCGTTGACCTGCGCCCATCCCGTGATGCCCGGCTTCACCCGGTGGCGAGAGTCGTAGTGCTTGACCGCTTCCTGATAGAGAAGGGGCCCTGCCTTGGCCGAGACCGCGTGCGGCCGCGGTCCGACGATCGACATCTCACCGCGCACGACATTCAGGAACTGCGGCAGCTCGTCGAGGCTGGTGCGCCTCAGGAACGCGCCGACGCGGGTGATGCGCGGATCGTTGCGCTGCGTGAGCTGCTCGCCGTTGGCGTCGCTTTGCTCCTGGTACATCGTCCTGAACTTCAGCACCTCGATCAGCTCGTTGTTGAAGCCGTAGCGCTTCTGACGGAACAGCACCGGCCCAGGGCTGTCGAGCCGGATGAGCAACGCAATGGCGAGCATGATCGGCGAGATGAGCGTCAGGATCAGGATCCCCAGGATCCGGTCCTCGACCGACTTGGCGATCCACTGCCAGTCGCGCAACGGCCGATCGATGACATTGAGGAAGGTGTGGCCGCCAATGTGGCTGGTCTGGACCGCGCCCAGCCGCAACACGAACTCGCCCGGACAGAGCCGGACATCGACAGGCACGACGGTCAGCTTGTTCAGGGTCTCGACCAGCTGGTGCTCGGCCGTCGGCGGCAGCGCCACGATGACCGTGTCGACCCCGTAAAGGCGAATGTCGCGCACCAGATCGTCGACCGAGCCGAGGATGGCATGGCCCATGCACCGCCGCGGCAAGGAGGCCGCGTCGTTGTCGTAGACGCCCACGATACGGGGGCCGCCCGCACCGGTGTTCAGGCTGCGCAGCAGACGCTGGGCGACGGGGCCCGAGCCGACGACGGCGACGAGCTCGCCCAGACGTCCGGCGCGCTGCCAGCTTTTGACCTGGTGGTTGAGCGCAAAGCGGCTCGCCGCGATCAACCCGGCGCTCAGCGTGAACCACAAGGCGGTCCACGGGCCGGTGGTGGCGGTGATCGGCTCGAAGAAGAAAGTGGCGCCGAACAGCACGCCGAGGGTCAGCAGCCAGCCGAGCATCGCCCGGCCGACCACGGCACCGAGATCGCCGAAGTGGCGAAAGCGATAGGCGCCGGTGAGGCGCAGGAAGTTTCCGGCAAGCAGGGCGCCGAGCAGAACGACGAGTCCTTCGAGTCGCCAGTCCGCCGTCGACGAACCGAGTTGGATCGCGGCCGCACCGGCCGCCAGGATGACGACGATATCGATGGCGCCGACGAAGCGGCAGACGACGGATTCCGAAACGGTCGGGCCTTGGCGCGGCGGCCCGGCATCCCAATCGACGAGCGCGACATCGTGGTCGCGTTCGCCGCCGGCCGGTTGTTCGAGCTCGAGTGCCCTCGATCTCGCCAGTACGCCACGCTTCATGAGAACTCTCCGCCAAGCTGCGCGGCCATCGAAAAAATGGCCGTGCCATCGAGATGGGATCGATTCTCCATGGCACCCGCGGACAGTGTTGTGATCATGCTGGGACGCCATTCGGCATCCTGTGATCATGCTGAGGCAGCTCGATTAAGCGGCGGCACCGTTGTCGGCGCAGGCGAGCACCTGCGACGCAAAGCGTTGCGGAGTGCGCGAGGAGGCGAACTGCGCGGCAGACGACAGATCGATGAAAGTCTGCGGTCCGTCGTCGACCATGCGCTCGATCTCCGCCGCGAGCTTCGCAGGATCGGACGAATCGGCGACGAGGCCGAGGCGATGCTCGCGCGTCAGACGGCCGACCAGGCCGAACGACTGGGCCAGCACCGGCCGGCCTGCGCGTGCCGCCCACAGCAGCACGCCGCTGGAGCCGACGAAGCGCTGATACGGCGCCAGGATCACGGTGCTGCGCGCGACCAGGCTGTCGAGCTCGACGTGACCGAGTCGCCGATCTTCGATGCGCAGCCACAGGTCGGGCTGCTCGCGGGCGAGCGCTTCGCGGCGGGCTTCGATGGCGTCGCGAATCGCAGGATCGATGCGGCCGGCGAACAGCACGGCCACGCGCGAAGCGATGCGACGCGGCAACAGGCGCAAGGCGTCGAGCACCATCAACGGGCCCTTGCGCTCCGTAAGATAGCCGAACAGCAGGAACGAAACCCGGTCGGTCGGCAACATCTCGGCCGAGGCCGCGGCGTCGGTCCCGCGCGCGGCTGGATGCGCCGGATCGGGCAGGGCCTGCACCTTGGTGCCGTGGCGGTAGTGATCGGCCGCATGTGACGGAAAGAACGGATCCAGGGACAAGATCGTCGCCACCGCCGGATTGCTCAGCATCATGCGGTACAGCAGGTCCTTGCGCACGTCGCGCAACCACTCTCCCAGGCCGGGCCGATAGTCGCCGAAGCCCGCGTAGTGCACGGACGGGCGGAACAGGATGCCGGCCAGCGGCTTGCCGTGCGTTCGCAGCCCGAAGGCGAGCGGCAGGCTGAGGAGGTCGAGACACAGGAAGAAGCCCATGTCGGCGTCGGTCCGCCGCAGGTAGCGGCGCATGACCCACCAGCGGGCGAAAGCCGCCAGCGACAGCGGACGATGGCCGCAGAGCTTCACCTCGCTCGGCTTCATGGCGATGAACCGGACACGGCCGTCGGCGACCGGCGGCATCGACCGGGAAAGCGTCGCGCACAGGGCCGGCGGGGCCAGCACGGCGATCGCGGCCGTCCGGTCGTTGGCAGCGACGAAGTCGACCAGGTGCTGGAGCCATTCCTGCGAATGGCCTTCGACGTCGGGCTCGAAGACGAGGATCTCGCGCTTACTTGGCGGCAGCGATGGCATCGAGCCGGTCCACGAGATGGCCGAGGATACGCGGCTTGGCGTAGTGCTCTTCGACGAACTCGCGACCGCGCTGGCCCAGCTCCTGGCGCAGGCGGCTGTCGTCGGCCAGCCGGATCACGGCCTCGGCGAAGCTCGGCGGATCGTCGGGCGGCACGCACAGGAAGGCACCGCTTTGGCGCTGCAGGCGCCACAGCACGCTGTCGGGCAGGGCGGTCGCCACGAAGGGACGACCGACCGCCATGATGTTGAAGACCTTGGAAGGCACGGCGAACGCCGCAGCATCGGGCCGCTGCGGCACCAGGTGGATGTCGCCGGCAGCGAGGGCGGTGCCCAGCGCCTCGTTGGGTTGCAACTCGGCCAGGTGGATGTTGGTGAGGCCGAGGCTCCTGATCTGGTCCAGGAGCTCGCCGGCCTGGTTGCCGTCGCCGCGCAGCACGATCTCGATGTCGAGGCGCCGGTCGGCGAGCTCGCGGGCCATGGCGACGACCTGGCCAAGCCCCTGCTTGCGGCCGAGATTGCCGCTGTACAGCACCTTCACGCCGGCCCGGGCGACGGCGGGCGCAGCCCGGATATGGTCGGTATCGACCCACAGCGGTATGACCTCGATCGGCACGGTGACGCCGATGCTGCGCAGCTGGTCCCTCATCTCCGCCGACAGGACGGCGACCAGGTCGGTCCGATTGAGGATCGACCGTTCGGCCGCGCGCATCAGCCGGCCCATGTGGCCGCCGCCGACCATGCCGAGCTTCTCGGCCAGGCCGGACTGGATGTCGTGCACGACGGCGACGCAGACGCCGCCGCGCCGCTTGGCCGCCACGCCCAACGCCACGCACAGGATCGACGGGCAGAGGGCGAGGACGATCGGACGACGCCTGATCCGCCCGCTTGCCAGCGACGCCAGGCCGCGCAGCAGGAACTCGACTTCATTGGCTATGCGCGCCACTGCCGACCCGCCGCGCGGCGGGCCGATGTGCAGGCGCTCGACCTGCACGCCGCAGACGGTCTCCTGTCGGCACCGTCCGTCACGATAGGCGGGAAAGACTTCGTCGTGCGGGTAGTGCGGCAGGCCGCTCACCACCGTCGTCGGCCGGGCATGGGCGGCCAGCCATTCGGCGATGTCGGTGCTGAAGGGCGCCGAGCCGATCAGCTCCGGCCAGTAGTAGCGCGAAACGAACAGAACGCTTGACTGATCGCTCATGGCTCAGGTGCGGGCGCTGGCACCGCTGCGCTTGGCCTCGAAGAACGGATCGCCATACGAATACTGACGGTACTGCTTGGAGACCACGCGCGACATCACCACGCCGGCGATGTCGCCCTGGGCGTCGACGATCTGCTTCAGCGCCTCGAGCACGGCCTCCTGCCGGGTGTGACCCCAGCGCACGACGAACACGACCTTCTCGACCAGGCGGCTCAGCGCCAGCACGTCGGCCGTCACCAGGGCGGGCGGCGTGTCGAGGATGATGAACTCGTAGTGCTGCTCCAGCGCCTCCAGGAGGTGGCGCATGCGGTCGGAGCTCAGCAGATGCGCCGAACGCGGGCTCCACGGGCCGGACGGCATCACATCGACACCCGACAGCGCGTCGTGATGGATGGTGTTCTCGAGGTCCGACGCCTTGTCGACCAGCAGGCTGGCGAGGCCGTCGCGGTTGCTGCAGCGGAAGATCTGGTGCAGGCGCGGGCTGCGCCAGTCGCAATCGATCAGCAGCACGCGCTTGCCGTTGCTGGCCAGCAGGCGGCCGAGCGAGG
Organism: Pseudomonadota bacterium; assembly: GCA_023386865.1. Lineage (GTDB taxonomy): Bacteria > Pseudomonadota > Alphaproteobacteria > Reyranellales > Reyranellaceae > Reyranella. Next base: position 10,876 of record JAEWIV010000526.1, on the reverse strand, counting down.
CCACCATCACCGACTTGCCCTCGGATGGCGTGGCCGAGCTGATCAGGATGGTCTTGGGCGAGTTGGCGGTCTCGGAGAGCTCGACGCCTATGTGCAGGCGGCGCAGCGCTTCACTGTAGGCCGAGGTCGGCTGGCGCAGCACCTGCATGGCCGGCTGCCCGCGCCCGGGGACCTGCGGCACCATCGCCATGACCGGCAGGCCGGTAAGGGCCTCGATCTGGTCGGCGCGGCGGAAGGTGTGGTCGCCGCCTTCGCGCAGCAGCGCGATCGTCACGCCGATCATCATGCCGCCGGCGATGCCCAACATGGCGAGCAGGGCCTTCGGCGGGTAGCTCGGCGCCTGCGCCGGCGAGGCCGGCGACACCAGCTTGGCGTTGGCCGTGAGGATGTCCTCGGCGCCGGTGCTCTGCTTGGCGCGCAGCAGCATGGCTTCCAGGAGGTTGCGATTGACGGTGGCGTCGCGCTCCAACGCCTCGAGCTGGATGGTCTGGGTGTTGACCGAGCCCATCTGCTTCTTCAGCGTCTCGAAGTTCTGCGCCAATGCCTGGTAGCGGGCGTCGGCCGTGCGTGCCTCGCGGCTGAGGCCGTCGATGATCTTGCCGATCTCGGCATTGACCCGTCCCTGGATGCTGCCGACCTCGGAGCGCGCATTGAGCATGGACGGATGACGCGGGCCCAAGGTGGCCTGCAGCTCGGCCGCCTTGCGCTCGGCATCCGACTGCTGCTGCTTGAGCACGGTGATGAGCGGCGAGCGCAACACTTCGGGCACGCTTTCATTGTTGAGGCCGCCCTTGCGCATCTCCTGGGCTTCCTTGAGACGCGAATCGGCCTCCGCCTTCGCGGTCTGAGCCGCGAGCAGCTGGGTGTTGAGCTCGGTGAGCTGCTGGCTGGTGACGCCGCCGCCCGACCCCGCGCTCTTGTAGAGATCGTGGGTGCGCCGGTAGTCCTCGACCGCCTGGTCGGACTTGCGCACGGCCTCGCGCAGCTCGGTAACTCGGCCCATCAGGAACCTGTCGACGCGATCCATCGCCTCGATCTTGTCGCGACGCTGGTAGTCGAGATAGCGCTCGGCCAGGGCGTTGGCGATGGCTGATGCGGTCTGCGGGTTGCGGGATTCGGCCTTGACGCTCAGCACGTGCGAGCGGCCGAGGGTCGACACGTCGATGTGCCCCAGCAGAGAATCGATCGTGCGGTCATCGGCGTTGGAAGGGTCCTTGATCGGCTCGACCTTCTTGGGCGTCGACATCTGACGGTCGAGCCACGCCGTGAGCTGCGGCGGCAGGTACTGCAGCGGATTGAGCTGGGCCATCCGCGAAGGTTGGGCGAGCTCGGGATTGAACTCGGGATCCTGGCGCAGCTTGAGCTGGTCGATCACCTGCTTGGCGATGTTGCGCGACTGCAGGATGAAGCCTTCGTTCTGCACCCGCTCGGCGTCGGGGCTGACGTCGGCGACGATCGACTCGACGTTCGGCAGGCGCGGACTCTGCACGCCGACCAGCACGCGCGCCTCCGAGACGTAGTAGGCGGGCATCAGCCAGGCGGCCAGCACCGCTGCCCCGCCTACCACCACGGTGCAGGCGGCGATCAGGAGGCGGTGACGCCAGAGCTTGCGCAGGGTTTCGAGGAAACTCTGTTCCTCGGCAGGCGCCGCAAGACGCGCTACCGGCTCCGCCACGTAGTGCGGTGCCGGGTGTACGGTCCGCAACGCCACGCGTCGGCGGGCGGGCGGGGTGGCGTCTTGGGCGTAGGCCATTAGAAGTACCGTTCCTTGATTTCGACCGTGTCGCCCGGCCGGATCTTGGTTTCAGGCGTGGCGGCAACGCGGATCATGCGCCCATTGGTGTCCAGGCGCTTGATGTAGAGGCTGTTCTGGCGCGCCCGATAGGTATAGCCGCCGGCCATGGCCACGGCGTTGAGCGCGGTCATGTCGGTGACGTAAGGGTAGTTGCCGGGCTTCTGAACTTCGCCGATCACGTAGAACGGCCGGCGGGTGATGACCTCGGCGCTGACGCTGGGATTGCGCAGGTAGTCCGGGTCGAGCCGCGAGGCGATGGTCTGCTGGAGCTGCCCGGTGGTCATGCCCTGGGCGTTGACGTTGCCGATCAGCGGGAAGGCCAGCACGCCGTTGCCGTCCAGCGTGAACTCGCCGGTGAGCGTCGGCTGGCCGAACACGATGATCCTGACCCGGTCGCTGGCGCCGAGCCGGTAGTCGGGATCACGCCCGCCTACGCCCTGACCGCCGCGACCGCCGGGGACGTTGGTGGGGGCGAGGCTCAGGCTGCCGTCGGCATTCGAGCCCTCTTGGACGATGGGGGTAGGATCGCTCTCGCAAGCGGCGAGGGCGAACATCGCAACGAACAGGCTGCGACGGCGCAAGGAGACAAAGGAGGTAGAATCTGCCGACATGTCATCACCCGTGGGTAAGAATGACCATCAACGCGCGCCCCGATGGCGAGGCAACAAGTAGACGAGCCTTCATGAAATAATCCCTGCCGTGGCCGCGTCGGTGTGACCAATCCGGGGCCTCGAAATCGGGACGACGCAACCGCTCAGGCGCGTCCATAGCTGTCCGACACGCGCACGATGTCGTCCTCCCCCAGGTACGGTCCCGATTGGACTTCGATGAGTTGAAGCGGCAGCTTGCCGGGATTCTCCAGCCGATGCTCGGTGCCGATCGGGATGTAGACCGACTCGTTTTCGCGCACGAGCATGCGCTCCTCGCCGCGCTGCACGATCGCCGTGCCGTGCACGACGACCCAGTGCTCGGCGCGATGGTAGTGTTTTTGCAGGCTGAGCTTCGCGCCCGGCTTCACCGTGATGCGCTTGACCTGGAAGCGATCGCCGGCGTCGACCGAGCGGTAGTGGCCCCATGGCCGATGGCACGTGACATGCTGCTGCGACTCGGCGCGGTTCTGCCCCTTCAGCTTGGCGACGATGCCCGAGACCTCGGCGGCGGCATTGGCGTCGGCTACCAGCACGGCGTCGTCGGTCGCGACCACGACGACATTGTCGAGGCCGACAGCGGCGACCAGGCGGCCTTCGCTGCGGACATAGGAGTTGGTCGTGCGCTCGGCCAGAACGTCGCCCTGCAGCACATTGCCGTCGGCGTCGGCCGTCGCGATGTCGCGCAGCGCCGGCCATGAGCCGACGTCGCTCCACGCCATGTCGACCGGCACGACGGCCGCGCGGCCGGTGTGTTCCATGACGGCATGGTCGATCGACAGAGCGGGCGCTTCGCCGAACGGCTCGGCGCCAAGGCGGAAGAAGGCAAGGTCCTCCTGGCCGTCGCGCACGGCGCGTTCGCAGGCGTCGAGCATCGTGGGATTGATGCGGCTGAGCTCGCCGAGATAGGCACGGGCGCTCAACAGGAAGATGCCGCTGTTCCAGAAGAAGGCGCCGCTGTCGACGAAGCGCTGGGCGGTCTCGCGGTCGGGCTTCTCGACGAAGCGGTCGACGGTGAACACGCCGTCTCCGTCGCCGAGCGCCTCACCGCTCTGGATGTAGCCGTAGCCGGTGTCGGGACGGACCGGCTTGATGCCGAACGTGACCAGCCTGCCGCCCTGCGCGGCGGCGAGGCCGCGCATCACGGCGCGATGGAAATCGGCCGGCGAGGCGATGACGTGATCGGAGGGCTGCACCAGCATCAGCGCATCGGGATCGCGCGCCAGCAGCCACAGCGCGGCGGCGGCTATCGCCGGACCGGTGTTGCGCGCCTTGGGTTCGAGCAGGATGACCTGCGGCTTGATGCCGATCTGCTGGAGCTGGTCGTCGACCAGGAAGCGATGCTCCTCGTTGCACACCAGCAGAGGCGCGGCAAAGCCGACGTCGATCAATCCGCGGGCCACGGTGTCCTGCAGCATCGTGCGCTGCGACGACAGCTTCAGCAGCTGCTTGGGATAGGACGCGCGCGACAGCGGCCACAGACGAGTGCCTGCGCCGCCCGACAGGATGACAGGATGGATCTGCGCCGAGCCTTCCTCGTGGAACTTCTCAAGCGTGCCGACCGTGTCCATGAATTGCGAAGCTCCAAACGTGCGTGAACGCGTTGGAAGCTAGGCAAGCGGTCTCAAGCCAGCCAGTGATTAAGCTGTGGTTCGCCGGCGCGAAGAAAGCCCGGAGGATTCCACTGCGGCTGCTGTCATTCCGAGCGCAGCGAGGAACCTTTCTGCGCCCTCAAAGGCCCCTCGTTTCCGGGCGACAAGAGGCCAGTGCCTACGACCCGTTGCGCGGCACGGAGATGGAAATCGACAGGCCACCGCCGATGCGATTGGCGGCGCTGACGCGTCCGCCCAGCGTGTCGACATTGCGCCGCACGATCCAGAGCCCGAGACCGGCGTGCCCCGAAGGAGGCGCATTCTGGTCTTCTTCCGGACGCGACGAAAAATAGCGCTCGAACATGTGGGGGATCTTGGCGGGATCGACGCCGGGCCCTTCGTCATCGACCTGCAGCTCGACCGTCTCGCTGTTGACCGTAAGGGTGACGATGATCGTGCCACCGCGCGGCGAGAAGCTGATGGCATTCTCCAGCACGCATTGCAGCACCGTCTCGAGCATGCCTTGGCCGGCGCGCACGATCGCCCGTTCGTCGAGGCGGCGGATCAGGCGGATGTCCTTGGTCGCGAGGATTTCACGGAAGTGCAATGCGGCGTCGCCCACGAGCTGGGCAAAGTCGGTCGGCAGGCGCGGCGCCTCGATCAGCTCGGCGGTGCTGATGTCGTGCCGTTGGGCGGCGATCACCAGGTCGAGCAGGCGCTTCAGCGAGGAATCGACGATCTCCAGGGCGCGCTTGGCGCGTGCGTTGTCGAGCGGCACGGCGCGTCGCACCGGCTCGAGGGCGGAGCGGATGGTGGCGAGGGGCGTCTTGAAGGAATGTGCCTTGTCCTCGGCATTCTGGCGGATCTGCTGGGAGACGCGCCTGAGGTCGTGCACCAGCTTGTCGAAGTCGCGCGCGACGCTCGACAGCTCGGGAACGACGTTGCGATGGCTGAAGGCGTTGTCGCCGATGCGACCCTGGCTGATCTCGGCCGCGACCTCGCGGAAGCGGCGCAGGCTCAGGCGGATGCTGACCGCGACCAGGAGCGCGATGATCGCCAGCACCAGGTAGATTGCAGCGGCGACACGAATTTCACGCGTCTCCCAATAGGGCCGGCCGATCGAGGTGTTGAGGAACTCGGAGGTCGTGTGCGTCGAGGTCAGCACCCAGCAGCCGTCGGCGGCGCGGATCGGAATGATCGACGTCAGGAGCTCGACCGTGCCGCTGGCCTGCTTGTAGCGGATCTCGTTGGCGGCATCCCACATGCAGGCGTCGGAGATGCGCTGCAGGATGCCGCGCTGGCCGAGCTCGTCGAGCTCGGCGGCGACCTCGTCGGCGCGGATCTTGGGCGCCGAGGCCACGAAATAGAAGCGCCCGGCGTGGCGCTCCTCGCCGGGCTGGAACATCAGCTTCAGGATCGTGCCGTCGCTGGAATACTTGGCGAGATCGTCGTTGAGGGAGGCCCGGGCGTTCTTGTCGTCGCTGGTGAGCTTGGGGGCGAGCGCCTCGGCGATCAGCGCACTACGGTCCTGGATCGCGCGGGTGACGAGGTCCCGCATCTGGCGGTCGGCGCTTTCGAACTGGCCGTAAAGGACGATCGGCAGTGCCACGAAGATGGCGACCAGCGCCACCGTTTTCAGCGTGAGGGAGGCGGCCAGGCGGCGGACCGCCTGGCGCCAGCCTCGGGTCTCCGGTTTAGGTCTTGCCCCAGCGGTATCCGAAGGACTGATAGTTATCGATTTCGGCAAAGGTGGGGTCGATGGCTCGGAACTTGTTTCTAATCCGCTTGATGCAAGAGCGGACGTTCGTTCGGTAGCCATTTTCGCCGCTCCCTGCGATGAAGCCGACGTAGTGCATGCAGTCGTAGACCGACCGATAGGTCACGTAACTGCCCACGTTGGCCGCCAACAGATGCACGATCTTGAATTCGGTCAGTGTCAGGCCGACGTCGGCATCATCCCAAAAGGCACGGCTGACCTTAGGCTTCAGCATCAACCTGCCGCAATGGAAATTGTCGACCAGCTCGGGCTCCGCCGGCTTCTTCACCGAGTCGGCAATCAGACGCAGGCGATGTGCCAGGATGGGCACGCCGCGCGCCTTGTCGACGAAGTCGAGCGCACCGCGGTCGAAGGCCAGCTTCTCGTAGGCCGGCAGCGACCGGCCGGTCAGGAAGATGACAGGCAGCGCGATGCCGTTACGCCGCAGCCGCGGCAGCAGGTCGATGCCGGAGACGCTGGGCAGGCTCCAGTCGAGGATGATGATCTCCGGGTCGGCGCCGTCGGCGAGCGTGGCCAGAAGGCCGGCGCCGTCGCTGAAGGACGTGACGTCGAAGCCGTGATCGGCGAGCTCGCTGCTCACCGCCTCGCGGTAGTCGTCGTCGTCCTCGACGAAGGCGACACGGATGCGCTTTTCCACGTCGGAACTAATGGCGGGCCTGGGCGCGGGATTGGAGCTGGGCCAAGCAGACACGCTTTCCTTCGTCGGTGTTGTCATCGCTCTTCACCTCGTACGCAAGAGTTCCGAACTGCTTTGTCTGGACGTCCGGATAGAGCTGGACGTCCAGGGTGCACTGCCCGTCTCGATAGCGCCACCGCTTGCCGGGGGGGCGATCCTCCTCGCTGGTTGGCGCACCGAGCATGGCACGCAGCTCCGTCTCGCTCTTGCCGGCAAGTGAGAGCGCCGATCCACCCACGGCAGCAGGGCGGGCCGGTGTATCATTTGAAACAGGGGCCGGGATGTTCGCGGCCGCAGCATCGGGGGCGGGCACCGGAGCGTCGGGGGACGTCGCCGCGGCGGCGGGCCCCGTGCGCGGCCTCGTGCCCGAGGCGACGTTTCTCGCCGGCTGCGATTTCTGGGCGGTCGGCTGGGACGAGGTCAGTCGGGCAAAGTCATCGCGCATGCTTCGTGCAGCCTCGCACCCGGTTAAGAGCAACAGGCCGACCCCAATGCCGTGTCTCACCAGGCTCCTGATCGTCATCCCGCCTACCTGAACCCGTGAGAGAACCCGTAACCGGGCCATGTGGCCCGATTGCGGCACGCCCGCGTGACGGACGCATAAACGATGACGCGGGAAGGCGGGTTGCATTGTCGCCATCCCACTGACAACACGTCGCAGGCCCAACCCCGCCGGAGGGCATCACTGCGGCCATGCCACGACCGATGTTGCGACTGCGTTTGCTATTCGCAAGTGCAGCGTACATCTCGCTAGGCAAGTCACGCAATGACCACTGCTCCACCTGATGATCACATAACCGGACGCCTCTGACGAGCACCAATCAGGTACTGGCGGCCCATCGCCGGTCGCTCCGCGGCGGGGCCTTGTTCGGGACGAACAGCAGGTCGAGCTGCGCTGTCGCGCCGTCCAGCGGCCGGCGGCGCAGGCCGACGATATCCGTCAAGGCAAAGCCGTGTTCCGCCAAAAAACGCACGATGGCGCCGATCTCGGCCCCGCCCTGCACGGTGGCAATGGTGCTGGTCTCGATGACCAGCGCGTCGATCTCGCCCAGGCGCCCGGTCATGCCGGCAAGCACCATGAGCTCGGCGCCCTGGACGTCGATCTTGCAGAGAGACGGCCGCATGATCGGACCGAACAGTTCATCGAAGCGGCGCAACGGCACGCGGTCATGACGGCGCACCCGGCGCGGCCCCACTTCCTCGAGCAGGGTCGATTCCTGGATGTCGTCGCGAACCTCGAGCGTTGCCGTGCCTTCGTGGTCGCCGAGGGCAACGGCATGGACCTGGCAGCGCAGGCGTCGTGAAAGCCGCTGCATGTGGGCCAGCGATTCATAGGCCGGATCGATCAGGTGATAGAACGCGTCGGGAAAGGCGCGGTAGAGCGGGAAAGTTCCATAGCCGACGCCGATGTCGAACACGGTCACGGGAGCAAAGCCGTGATGCTTGAGGACGCCCATCGTGCGCGACCACGAGGGCAGGCCCGAGAGCTGCGGCAATGCCGATGCCCACGGGCGCAATGCATCCTTGAAACGGGCCGTGATCTGATTGCCGGCAAGCACCACCGCTCTCCGTCTGGAAGTTTGCGAAAAAGCGATGGTAGGCAATAGGCCCCGGCCGTCACGTGACCAATGAGTGGCCCGACGCGAGCTTCGCACAAGGAAAAGGCCAGGCAGCGCCCGGCCTTCTTTTCACGATGGTGTTCTGCGCTCAGCCCTGATCGAGGAAGCTGCGCAGCATGCGGCTGCGGCTCGGATGCTTGAGCTTGCGCAGCGCCTTGGCCTCGATCTGCCGGATGCGCTCGCGGGTCACCGAGAACTGCTGGCCGACCTCCTCCAGCGTGTGGTCGGTGTTCATGCCGATGCCGAAGCGCATGCGCAGCACGCGCTCCTCGCGCGGCGTCAGCGTCGCCAGCACCCGCGTCGTGCTTTCGCGCAGATTGCCCTGGATCGCGGCTTCCAGCGGGATCACCGCGTTCTTGACCTCGATGAAGTCGCCGAGGTGGCTGTCCTCCTCGTCGCCGATCGGCGTCTCGAGACTGATCGGCTCCTTGGCGATCTTCAGCACCTTGCGGACTTTCTCCAGAGGCATGCCGAGCTTCTCGGCCAGCTCCTCCGGCTGCGGCTCGCGGCCGATCTCGTGCAGCATCTGGCGGCTGGTGCGGACCAGCTTGTTGATGGTCTCGATCATGTGCACCGGGATGCGAATGGTGCGCGCCTGGTCGGCGATCGAGCGCGTGATGGCCTGACGGATCCACCACGTCGCGTAGGTCGAGAACTTGTAGCCGCGGCGGTACTCGAACTTGTCGACCGCCTTCATCAGGCCGATGTTGCCTTCCTGGATGAGGTCGAGGAACTGCAGGCCGCGGTTGGTGTATTTCTTGGCGATGGAGATCACGAGGCGCAGGTTGGCTTCGATCATCTCCTTCTTGGCGCGCATCATCTCGCGCTCGCCGTCCTGCACGGTCTTGCACATGCGGCGGAACTCGAAGATCGGCGCGCCCGCGCCATCGGAGATCAGCTTGATCTCGGCGCGCAGCTTCTCGACCTCGATCGCCTTCTTCTTGGCGAAGTCTTTCCAGCCCTTGCCCGAGAGCTTGCCGACCTTGTCCAGCCAGTTGGGGTCGATCTCGTGCGTCAGGTAGTTGTCGAGGAAGTCCTGGCGCGGGATGCGGAAGCCCTCGGCCAGCCGAAGCAGCTTGCCTTCCAGCATCATCAGCTTGCGGTTCAGGTCGTAGAGCGAGAGCTTGAGCTGCTCGATGCGGTGCGCGTTGATGTGCACCTGACGGACGAGCTCGACGATCTTCTTGCGGTGCTTCTCGTAGCTCTTCTCGAATTCGGCGCTGGGCTTCTGGCCGCGGCTCAAAGTCGACAGGCGGCGGTTCTGCACCTTCGACATCTCGACATAGACCTTGGCGATGCGCGTCAGGTTGCGCAGCACCTCGGGCTTGAGCTTTTCTTCCAGTGCCGACAGGGACAGCGCGTTCTCGTCGTCGTCCTCGCCGCCTTCGGCCGCGCCTTCCCCTCCGCCGCCCTCGCCATTGACCTGGGGCGGCGGTGCGGCGGGCCGCACCAGCTTGGGCACCGCGGGGCGGATCACGGGGGCCGCGGCGGGCGCGGCCACCGCACCCTTGCCCTCGCCGGGGGCGCCGCCTTGGGTCGCCTCGAGGTCGATCACGTCGCGCAGCAGGATGCGGCCTTCGTTGATCGCGTCGCGCCACGCGAGCAGGGCCGTGATCGTCATCGGGCTCTCGCAGATGCCGCCGATCATCTTGTCCTGGCCGGCCTCGATGCGCTTGGCGATCTCGATCTCGCCCTCGCGGCTCAACAGCTCGACGCTGCCCATTTCGCGCAGGTACATGCGCACGGGGTCGTCGGTACGGCCGAGCTCCTCGTCCTCGCCAGTCGCCTCGGCCGCGACCACGGCGGTCTTGGCCGGCTCGGCCGGGGTGGCGGTGGCGGTGTCTTCCTGCTCCTCGGCCTCGACGACGTTGACGCCGGCTTCCGACAGCATCGCCATGGTGTCGTCGATCTGCTCGGAGGACACTTCATCGGGCGGCAGGGCCGCGTTCAGCTCGTCGTAGGTGACGTAGCCGCGCTCCTTGCCCTTCTGCACGAGCTTCTTGAGCTCGGCGCCAAGGGTGTCGAGCAGGGGAGCATCGGGCCCCTCTTCGCGGGCATCGGTGGCTTCGGGCTGGGCAACGGGCGCTATCTTGGTCGCCATTCTTGGTCCTTAGGTGCACAAACTAGTAAAACGGCCGTTGGGCCGTGGAATTGCTGCAAGAAGGGGAGGCGGAGAGGGCGGGCCCCGCAAAACTACCCTTCTACTATATGGGGCTTAACTTCAAGCTGCGATAGAGGTTACCGCAGCGATTTGACAGGCGCCCCGGCCCATCAAGTCCCCGATTCCATGCTTTCCCGCCGTATTCGGTCCAAAATCGCCTCCAGGCGGCGAAGGTTCTCCTCGCTCATGTCCTCGGCCAGGGCCTCCTCGGCCCGCTTCAGCTCCTCGGGCTCTGCCGTGAGCTGGTTGAGATGGCGGGCCATCCGGCGCCATTGTCCGACCCAGCCGTCCGAATCGGCTGGATCCACGCGGAACGCCTCCCGGGCCCGGAGCCGGGCCGCGGCAGCCAACCGACCCAGGCCGGAGCGCTCCAGATGCTCCTCGATCAGCCTGGCTTCAAGGGGGGTATCGGCCCCGTCCTCGCCGGTATGCGCGAACGCCTCCTCGGCGGCCGGGTCGATGCCCTCGGGAACCAGGGACAGGGCGTCGAGAAGGGCGCTGCGCAACCGGGCGAGCTCGGGACTGGCAATGGGAAGAGCGGCTGCGTCCTCGGCCAGGACGTGCAGCAGGGCCGGGCGCTCCAGCAGGGCGCCCAGGAGCGCCCGCTCC
>JAEWIV010000504.1 GCA_023386865.1 Pseudomonadota bacterium | reverse complement strand
GCGGCGCGCGATTCGTGCTCGACCTTGATCACCTCGGCGCCCAGCGCCGCGAGGTAGCGTCCCGCGCCGGCGCTGGCGAGCATCCAGCCGAGATCGACGACGCGCACACCGGACAGCGCGAACGGCTTGCCCGTGGGACCCGCCCTGGCAGGCCCGCGGGCGAGGCCGCAGTCGGGCGACAGCGACGGCGCCTTTGCGGGCGCCGCCCACTCCTCGACGACCGCGCGCGTGTGCTCGCCGAGTCTCGGCGGCCGCCGAGTCGATACGGTCCACGGGGCATCGGGGCTGTACCAGCGAGCCGCGACATAGGTGTACGACGTGCCGCTCTCGGGATGGGCCACGTCGGCGAAGCTTCCGCGCTGGATGTAGTGCGGATCGCGGGCATTCTCCTCGGGCCGCCGCACGGGCGCCCACGGCAGCCCATTGTCCTGGCCGTCGCGCCACAGATCCGCGTCGAAATCGAGGCTGGCCGCGACGCGATCCACCAGCCTGCCGACCTTGGCTTCCGCCTCTGCGTCCAGCCGGTCGAGCTTGCCGAGACCTTCATCCATGCCGTGCTTGGCGAGGACCGCGATGGTTCCGCGAAGCGCGTCCGATGAATAGGTGGCGGTGGCGCGGAGATAGGTCTTGTACGGCAGGAGATAGCGTCCGTCCCGGGTCTGCGCGAGAGCCGGCAGGCTCGTCGACGGCATCGAATGCCGGCATGTCTGGCGAAAGTGGCGCTGGCGCAGGAATATCCAGTTCGGCAGGTCGACCTCGGTGTTCATGCTGACCGCTTCGTGGATGCCGAGGGACAGGCGCTGCCCCTCGCCCGTCCGCAGCCGATGCGCGAGGGCGCCGAGCAGGGCGATCACGCTCATCTCGCCGGCAATGTGGTAGGCCTGCCACATCTGCGGCGCGATCGGCGGCGTGTCGTAGCGGCCGGACGCATCGGGGTCGTAGCCGCAATTCATCATGACGCCGCCCAGCGCCAGATGAACGAGATCGCTGCCCTTGAAGTCGGCCCACGGGCCGGTGTCGCCGAACGGGCTGATGCGCAGACAGATCAGTCGCGGATTGGCCGCGCGCAATCGGTCGAAGGCGAGGTTCCGGTCGGCAAGGTAGCCGCGCGGACGCGCATCCAGCACGATGTCGGCGGCGGACGCGAGCTGGAGGAACGTCTCCTGCCCGTCGGGCCTGTCGAGATCGACGACGATGCTGCGCTTGCCGAAATTGTAGTGCCAGAAGTGCAGGCTCTCCTCGGGCGACGGCGCGTCCCCGCGGAACGGCCCGATGCGCCGCGTCGTCTCGCCGTCGGGAGGCTCGACCTTGACGACGTCGGCGCCGAGGCCGGCGAGCACCCGGCCGGCATACTCTCCCGTCTCGTCGGCAAGCTCGAGCACGCGGACGCCGTGGAGATATGCCCCGTCGTTCCGGCCCGAGTCCGCCATGCGCCTCACTCCCCGACCTGGTTTCCTCGGTATGTCGCCCGCGTCGCGGCCCGGAGACAAGAGGCAAAGCGAGCATGGCAGGTCACGGACGAGAGGCTTCGCCCTCTGGAAATTAAATGCACATAATTGTGCATCCAATATTGACAAGGACAATAATTCACTGCACAAATATGTTCCCGGAAAAAGACCGGCCTATCGAGACGGAGAAAACCCATGGAAACCAGGATTACCGAGATCGCCGACGGCATCTATCGCCTGTCGACCTTCGTTCCGGAAGTCGCGCCGCCGGCCGGCTTCACCTTCAACCAGTTCCTCGTGCTCGGCGACGAGCCGCTGCTGTTCCACACCGGCCCGCGGCGGATGTTCCCCCTCGTCAGCTCGGCCTTCGCGCGCATCGTGCGGCCCGAGCGGCTGCGCTGGATCACGTTCGGCCACTACGAAGCCGACGAGTGCGGCGCCATGAACGACTGGCTGGCCGTCGCGCCGCAGGCCGAGGTGGCGCACGGGCAGACCGGCTGCTCGGTGTCGCTGAACGACATGGCCGACCGCGCCCCGCGCATGCTGCTGGACGGCGAGACGATCGCGCTCGGCAAGGGCAAGCAGGTCCGCTACATCGACACGCCGCACACGCCGCATGGCTGGGACGCCGGCGTCCTGTACGAGGCGTCGACCGGGACGCTGCTGTGCGGCGACCTGTTCACCCAGCTCGGCGACGACCACGCGCTGACCGAGGGCGACATCGTCGGACCGGCGATCGAGGCCGAGGACATGTTCGGCTATTCCACCCTCAATCCCGGGATGGGCGCGACGATCCGCAAGCTCGCCGATCTCTCGCCGCGCACGCTGGCGCTGATGCACGGCCCCTCCTTCTCCGGCGACGGCGCGGCCGCCCTGCGCGCCCTGGCCGAGAGCTACGACCGACGCGCCGCCGGCCAGCCGCCGGCTGCCGTCATGCGGGCCGCCGCCTGACGTTGCGGTGAAGCCTCCTCGCGCGGCGCGGAGCAGAGGGCCGACGCCGCTCGACGCCCCTCGCCGCCACGCTCCTGTGGCGGGCGATGATCGACTTCGCGCCGACCAGGATCCGGTCGGCGCGCGACAACGAACGACGGGTACACGGTCCGCCTCGAAGCGCAGGCGCGGAACGGTGCGGAGACAGGTCGCCACGCGGTATTGTGCGCCCGCCCGGCGTGCCGTCTTGACCAGTTGCAGGCTCCGGCCGGCTGGCGCATTTTCCCGCCCCGACCCCGACCTCACCCGCCAAGAGCCGACGCCCATGACCACGCGCACCGTCCTCATCGACCGCCATCCCGGCCGCAGCACGCAGTCGATCGGCGTCGCCCGCGCGCTCGGCACCGATCCCGACCTGATCCACGAGCCGTCGGTCGGCGTCGTCGGCACCAAGGGCGACAGCCAGTGCTACCTCGGCGTGATGTCGAAGGTCGACGCCATCCACGACGCGCTCAAGGGCCGCATCGGCACCGGCCAGGGCCAGCTCAGGCTGCGGCTGGTCCAGCCCGAATACACCATCGCCACGTCCGACGGCATCCGCAACGGCACGCGCGAGATGCGCTACTCGCTGATCGGCCGCGAGGTCACGCACGATGCGCTGTGCGAGCATCTCAGCGCCACCGGGCTCGCCGGCACCATCGCCGTCGTCGCCTGCGACAAGCCGCCGGTCGGCACGCTTGCCGCGCTGCTCGAACACAACCGGCCCGCCATCATCATGTCGGACGGCTCGATCCATCCCGGCACCGACCCCAAGACCGGCGAGGCGATCGACCTCGTGACCGCCTACCAGGTCGCCGGCCATCCCGACGCCGAGTATCGCCAGCACATCGCCTGCCATGCCTGCCCCGGCATCGGCAGCTGCGGCGGCATCTTCACCTACAACACCATGCAGACCTTCATCGGCGTGCTCGGCATGCAGCCGCTGCACATGGTGGCGCCGCCGTCCGACGATCCGCGCCGACTGGACCAGTTCCCCAAGGAGCTGGTCGGCCATCTCGAGACCCTGATGGCCAGGGACCTCAAGCCGCGCGACATCGTCGTGCGCGATTCGCTGCGCAACGCCACCATCGTGGCGATGGCGATCGGCGGCTCGACCAACGTGACGCTGCATGCGCCCGAGATCGCGCGCGCCGCGGGCTACGCCGACTTCTGGCAGGACATCATCACGCCGGAGGAGTTCAACTACCTGTCGCAGCACGTCGTGCCGGTGCTCACCGACGCGCGCCCCTACGGCAAGTATTCCATGGTCGACATCGACCGGGTGGGCGGCATCCAGGTGATCGTGCGCGAGTTCCTCGACGCCGGCCTGCTGAACGGCGACGTGCTCACCTGCACTGGCGAGACGCTGGCCGCCCAGGTCGAGCGGCTGGGCGCCGGGCGTCCGGACGGCACGGTGATCCACTCGGTCGACAAGCCCTACAAGCCGACCGGCGGCCTGCGCGTGCTGGGCGGCAACCTGTCGCCGGACTTCTCCGCCATCCTCAAGCTCGCCGGCGTCGAGGGCGGCCTGGAGGACAACGTCTTCCGCGGCAAGGCCCGCGTCTTCGAGGGCGAGCAGGGGCTGCTCGACGCCCTCGACCGCGCGCCCGGCCAGTTCCAGAACCACGACATGGTGATCGTGCGCTACGAGGGGCCGAGCGGCGCGCCCGGCATGCCGGAGATGCTCGACCCGACCTCGCGCATCACCGCGCTCTGCCGCGAACGCGGCATCGTCGTCGGCCTGATGACCGATGCGCGCTTCTCGGGCGGCTCGGTCGGCCTGGTGATCGGCCATGTCGGGCCCGAAGCGGCGCTGGGCGGCCCGATCGCCTTCATCGAGAACGGCGACGAGATCGTCGTCGACCTCAACAGCAACGAGCTCAACTGCCCGGCGCTGGCCGACCCGGCGGTCCTCGCCCGGCGCAAGGCGGCCTGGGAGAAGACCGTCGCCGGCAACGGCGGCATCCATCCCAACTGCGGCGAGGCCGACACCCGCCTGCTGCATCGCGCCCGCTGCACCGCCGTGCCCGCCACGCGCGGCGGCGGGCTGCATCCCAACCGCGAGATCTGGGTGCGCGAGCCGCGCCGCGCCGAGCGGTCCGGCTTCAAGCTCGCCAACCGGCATCGGCCGCAGGCGAACAAGACTTTCTGAGGGGCGCGCCGTCCGGCCGACGCAGGCCGCAGCGACTCTGCCGGATATGACTGTTTCGCGGGGCCGCCGCAGTGGATCCCACTGCGGGACGGCGCCAATTCGGTGACCGATCCCGCGTCGCGGCCGGTAGTCTGGCGCCTATCCCCGCCGGAGAAACCGCCATGCCCGACGTCACCAAATTCAACACGCTCACCTTCGATTGCTACGGCACCCTGATCGACTGGGAACGCGGCATCCTCGCCGAGCTGCGGCCCTGGCTGGACCGCCACGGCCGCCGCGACATCGACGACAATGTCCTGCTCGAGACCTTCGGCGCGATCGAGGCGGCGTGCGAAACCGAGACCCCGGGCAAGATCTATCCCGAGATCCTGGCCGAGGCGCATCGGCGGCTGGCGGACAAATGGGGCATCCCGGCCGGCGCCGGCGAGGCCGCCGCGTTCGGCCAGTCGGTCGGCCGCTGGCCCGCCTTCGCCGACAGCGCCACGTCGCTCCAGTACCTCAAGCGCTATTACCGGCTGGTGATCCTGTCCAACGTCGACCGCGCCTCGTTCGCCCGCAGCAACGAGAAGCTCGGCGTGGCGTTCGACCGCGTCATCACCGCCCAGGACGTCGGCGCCTACAAGCCCAGCCTGCGCAACTTCGAGCATGCGCTGGCCGACCTCGAGCGCACCTTCGGCACGAAGAAGACCGACATCCTGCACACCGCCCAGAGCATCTTCCACGACGTCGTGCCGGCCCGCACCGTGGGCCTGGCGACGATGTGGATCAACCGGCGCAAGTCGGTCGGCGGCTGGGGCGCCACGCCGGCGCCGCGGGCGGCGGGCGCGCTGGCGACGCCCGACATCGAGGTCGCCAGCATGGCCGACTTCGTGGTCTTGCATCAGGCCCACCTTCGCGGCGAATCTGCCTGAGGCGCGGCGCCGAGCCGGCGGCGCCATCGAACGGGGGCGAGCGGCATGAGACACCGTGGCGGCGACACGATCCGCCTCGACAGGATCGACCTCAAGATCCTGGCGACGCTGCAGACGGCCGGGCGGATCAGCAACCTGGAGCTGGCCGGCGCGGTCGGCCTGTCGGCCACGCCGTGCCTGCAGCGGGTGCGGCGCCTGGAGGCGGCGGGCTATATCGGCGGCTACGCCGCGCGGCTCGAGATCGACCGCATCTGCCGCAACGTCGTGGTCTTCACCGAGATCACGCTGCGCAACCACCGGCGCGAGGACTTCCTGAAGTTCGAGCGCGGCATCCAGGAGATCCCGCAGCTCCTCAACTGCTTCCTGGTGACCGGGGGCTACGACTACCTGGCGCAGTTCATCGCCCAGGACATCCACGACTACCAGACCACCGTCGAGAGCCTGCTCGACCGCGATCTTGGCGTCGACAAGTACTTCAGCTACGTCACCATCAAGCAGGTCAAGCGCGGCACGGGCTATCCCCTGGCCGAGCTCGTCGTCCAGCCCGAGTAGGAAGATCGTCGAATGTCGCCTCCCGTCACCCGCATCCCGAGCGACGCGACGCTGCCGGCGGCCGCCGACGTCGTCGTGATCGGCGGCGGCATCGC
>JAEWIV010000500.1 GCA_023386865.1 Pseudomonadota bacterium | reverse complement strand
TCGTGAGCCTGCTCGACCTGTCGGCCCAAGGCGTCAAGGTCCTCGGCTCGCTGCCGGATGACATGCCCGGACTCGGCCGTCCCTGGTTCGGTATCGAAGACCTGGGACCGGTACTGCTCGGCGGCGCGGCGGTGGCGCTGGTGTCGTTTGCCGATACCAGCGTGCTCTCGCGCGCCTACGCCGCGCGACTGAACCGGCCCGTCAATCCCAACCAGGAGATGGTGGGCCTGGGCGTGGCCAACCTTGCCGCCGGCCTGTTCCAGGGCTTTCCCATCAGCAGCAGTTCCTCGCGCACGCCGGTTGCCGAGGCCGCCGGCGCCAAGACCCAGCTGACCGGCGTGGTCGGCGCTCTCGGCGTGGCGGCCATACTGATCTTCACCCCCGACCTGCTGAAGCATCTGCCGACGCCGGCGCTCGCCGCGGTCGTCATCGCCTCGGCCATCGGCCTGTTCGAGGTGGCCGACCTCCGGCGGATCTGGCGTATCCAGCGCTGGGAATTCTGGCTGTCCATCCTGTGCCTGGTTGGCGTGGCGGTGCTCGGCGCGGTGCCCGGTATCGGCCTTGCCATCGTCGTCGCCGTCATCGAGTTCCTGTGGGATGGCTGGCGGCCGCATTCCGCCATCCTCGGCCGCGCCGAGGGGGTGAAGGGCTGGCACGACATCACGCGTTATCCCGACGCCCGCCTCGTTCCCGGCCTGGTGCTGTTCCGCTGGGACGCGCCGCTGTTCTTTGCCAATGCCGAGCAGTTCGAGGAACGGGTGCTGGCCGCGATCCAGGCCTCGCCGACGAAGGTGAAGAGGGTGGTCGTGGCGGCGGAGCCGGTCACCAGCGTCGACGTCACGGCCGCCGACGCCCTCGCCGAGCTGGACGACAAGCTGGAGGCCGCCGGCATCGAGCTGGTCTTTGCCGAGCTGAAGGATCCCGTGAAGGACAAGCTGAAGCGCTTCGGCCTCTACGAGCGGTTCGGCGACGAGGGCTTCTTTCCGACGATCGGCACGGCCGTCGACGCCTATTGCGAAGCCAACGGTCTTGAACCGCCGCCATGAACCTGGCGGATGCCGACTGCCCCGTGGCGGGCTTCAGCGGGCGCGCGAGCGTCCGCCGACCAGCAGGATCAGCGGGATGGCCATCGCCGAAGCGAGCGTATAGAGCCCGAAGGCATTGATGTAGCCCAGCATCGCCGCCTGCCGGCCGATCTCCCGCGAGAGCTTGGCCAGGCCGGTCACGGTCTCGGTATCCCACGCGCCCGTTACCCAGGGCAGCAGGAGCGAGCGGTTGAACGGGTTAACCATCTCCACCAGCCGGCTGTAGTTGGCGCTCGAAGCCCGCACCACCTCCGCGACGCAGATGGAGATGAAGAAGCTCGAGCCGATGTTGCGCAGCAGGTGATAGACCGCCGTGCCCTCCGCCAGGTTGGCCGAGCTGGTGGTGGCGAAGGTGGCGAGGGTGAGCGGCACCCAGATCACGCCGATGGCGATGCCTTGGACCAGGCTGTTGGCCATCAGCGTGGCGGCATCGACATTGAGATCGAGCGCCATCAGCCACAGGCCCGAGACCACCTGCAGGGCGAAGCCGCCGATCAGTCCGATTCTCGGGTCCATGCGACCGACAAAGATCGCCAGGAAGAAGCCGATGGTGGCGCCGACGCCGCGGGCGGCAATGATCTCGCCGATCAGCATGTCGGGGAAGCCGGCATGCTGCTGGAGCAGGGGTGGCAGCAGGACCATGGGCGTGAAGTTCAGCATGCCGTAGATCATCACCAGCACCAGCCCCAGCGAATAGTTGCGGTCGCGCAGCAGGCCGAGATTGAGGAACGGGCGCTGCGCGGTGAGGCTGTGAGCGACGAAAATCCAGAAGGCCAGGATCGCAACGAACGTCTCGATCAGGATCTCGCCCGACTCGAACCAGTCGAGGCGCTGGCCGCGCGACAGCACGAGCTGCACGCCGGCGATGGCGACGGAGAGCGAGAGGAAGCCGGTCCAGTCGAGCGCTACTCGGCCGGAGGGACGATCGGGCGGCAGGGTGAGCCGCAGCCCGATGAACGAGATCAGGCCGACCGGCACGATCATGTAGAACGCCCAGCGCCAGCTGTAGAGCTCGGACAGCAGGCCGCCGAGCGTCGGCCCGATCACCGGGCCGATGACCACGGCCATGCCGAAGATCGACGTCACCAGGCCCTGCTGCCGCTTGGGGAAGGCATCGAGAAGGATGGTCTGCGATAGCGGGATGACCGGGGCCCCCAAGGCGCCCTGCAGCACCCGCCACAGGATCAGCGTCTCGAGCGAGTTGGCGGCGCCGCACATGAAGGTCGTCGCGGTGAACAACAGGACCGACCAGGTCATGGTCTCGCGCCGGCCGAAGCGCGCGGCGAGCCAGCCCGTCATCGGCGTCATCACCGCTGTGGCCAGGATGTTGAAGGTCATCGCCCAGGCGATCTCGTCCTGGGTGGCCGACATGGTGCCCTGCATCTGCGGCAGCAGCGTCGAGGCGATCAGCAGGGTGGTGGCGTAAAGCGTCGAGCCGAGCACGACCATGATCAGGATCAACACCCGCCGGCCGACGGAAAAGGCGTCGCCCGGGCTGGGGATGACGGCGTCAGCCGTTGTGCTATCGGCACTTGAAGTCATAGCCAAGTCTATTGTAGCCTATGCAACAATTATGAGCCAACCCGCTTCTGGGCCGGAAGACGACGGCTATATCGGCTACATGCTCTCCGACGTGGCGCGCCTGATTCGCACCGTGTTCGATCGACGGGTGCGTGACATGGGACTGACCCGGTCGCAGTGGCTCGTGCTGACGCGGGTCTACCGCCGACCGGGCGTCAGCCAGACCGAGCTCGCCGACATGCTGGAGATCGATCGTGCCAGCGCCGGCCGCATCATCGACCGCATGGAAAAGAACGGCTGGGTCGAGCGTCGGCCCGACAGCGGCGACCGTCGCATCAACCGTCTGCATCTGACGGCGGACGCGCGCAGGGTGCACGCCGCCATGTGGGCGATCGCCGAATCGACGGTCGACGATGCGCTGTCGCCGTTGTCGGCCGACGAGCGCGCCCAATACACCGAGCTCACCGCCAAGGTGAAGGGCCAGCTCCAGGCCCTCGCCGGAGCCACGCCATGAGGCGCGGGCAGGCCGGACTGAGGCTGGTCCTGTTGATCGTCGTCCCGCTGGTGGCGATCGCGGGCGGCATCTTCTGGTGGCTGTCGGGCGGCCGCTATGTCAGCACCGACAACGCCTATGTGAAGGCCCACATCGTGCAGATCGCGCCCGAGATCTCGGGCCAGGTACGCCGCGTGCTGGTGCGCGACCATCAGCAAGTGCACGCCGGCGATCCGCTGATGACCATCGAATCGCGGCCCTTCAAGCTCGCCCTCGACAGTGCCGAGGCCGAGCTCGACGCTGCGCGCAGCCAGGTCGAGACGCTGCGCGGCACCTGGCGCGAGGTCGTGGCCGAGCTGGCGGACGCCGAGGCGCGCGCCGACTACTTCAAGCGGCAATGGCAGCGCCAGGAAGAGCTCGCGACCAAGGGAGTGACCTCGGCGTCGCGGCGCGAGGAAGCGCAGAACGAAGCAAGGGCGGCTGCGGACCGCGTCAATTCGGTGCGCGAGAAGCTGCAGCGCGTCCTCGTGGCATTGAACGGCGATCCGCAGATGCCGGCCGAGGATCATCACCTGGTGCGTGACAAGACCGCTGCCCGCGAGCGTGCCGCGCTCGACCTGGCGCGCACGACCATCCGTGCGCCGGTCGAAGGCGTGGTGGTGAACATGCGGGTCCAGCAGGGCGAGCAGGTCAAGGCGGCGGCGCCGCTGTTCGTGCTGGTGGTGGTGAGCCGGCCGTGGGTCGAGGCCAACTTCAAGGAGACCGAACTGACGCACGTGCGGGTCGGCCAGAAGGCCACGGTGGTGCTCGACACCTATCCCGACGTGACCTGGGAGGCCGTCGTCGAAAGCTTGAGCCCGGCGACGGGCGCGGAGTTCGCCGTACTGCCGCCCCAGAACGCCTCGGGGAACTGGGTCAAGGTCGTCCAGCGCCTCCCGGTCAAGCTCAGGCTGTCGCCGCAAGCGGGCGAACCGGCACTGCGTGCCGGCATGACCGCGACGGTCAGGATCGACACCGGCCGCGAGCGCACCGTAGCGTCGTCGGTCGGTCAGATGCTGGGCGGCCGCAACGCCGATGCCGCGACGGTTGGGAAGTAGGCTTCCGCCGGGGCAGCGAGGTTTTCCGTCATAGATTGACGCCGGCCGGTGTCGCCCGGCCCCAGTCGACGAAGTCCTTGAAGGGCAGGAAGCTTCCGTCGTCGAGCCCGATCTCGGCCGCGATCAGGGCGTTCAGCTTGGCGTTCATGCTCGCAATCAGGTCGCGATTGCCGTCGAAATCGTAGGCGAGGTTCACGACCTCGTCGGGATCGTTGCGCAGGTCGTAGAGCTCGAGATCGTTCTTGGCGCGCAGCTCGTCCAGCGTGGTTGGCGTGTTGAAGGCGCGGAAGGGGAAGTAGCGCGTGAAGCGGTAGCGTTCGTCGGTGATCGACCGGATGGCGACACGCAGCGACCAGTCGACCGGAAACTGCTCGATCGCCCTGAGATGGTCCGCCTTGGCGATCGCCTTGTCGTGCAGCGTCTCGTAGAGGAACTTCGTGAAGCCGGGGTCGTGGACCATGAGCTGGCTGTAGCAGAACAGCACGCCGCCGCGACTGCGGCTGAAGTCGGGATCGACCGGCTGCCGCAACAGCGGCGTGAGGTCCTTGCCCTTCATGCGCGCCATCGTGTCGGCAATGGCCGTCGTGGACTTCCCGGTCATGGCGACGATGGTCGGCACGATGTCGAGGTGCGACGTCGTCTCGCGGCAGCGCTGGCCGCCCGGGAAATCCGGATGCACGATCAGCATCGGCACGTGGTTCTGCTGGCTGTAGGCCGTCGTTCCCTTGCCGGTGAGGCCGCCGTGGCAGCCCAGGAGCTCGCCATGGTCCGAGGTGAAGATCACGATCGTCTTGTCGGTGAGGCCGAGGCGATCGAGCTGATCCAGGATGTGAACGACCTGCTGGTCGACGTCGCGGATGGCGTTGAAATAGTAGTTCTGCCGCTTGCGGACCCGCCATTCCTCGTTGGGGATCAGGCCGGTGAGGTAACCGTTGGCCGCGTGATAGATGCGATGCGCCGCCACGCGGCCCGGTGCATCGAGCGGCTGCTGCCAGGTGCTCTGCAGGGGGAGGTTGTTCCATTCCTGCCCGTAAAGCGTGTCGTTCGGTGCGGGCGCGATGTCGAGCTTGGCATGCTTGGCCTGCACGGGCTGGCCGGGCAGGTCCGTGTCGAGCCACATCACGTCGTGCGGATTGACGAGGTTGACGGCGAGATACCAGGGCTGCTTGCGATCGGTCATCGGCCGCCCCTTGGCCTTCAGCCACTGCGCGGCCTGGGCCGAGGTAATGGCGTCGTACTGGTAGCCCCCCAGCGCGCCCTCGATGTAGTCGCCCGTGCCGGTGTAGTCGAAGAAGCCGTAATCCCGGTCCATCGTCGCTTCGAACAGCGCCTTGATGTCGTCGGCCCTGTTCTCGGTCGCCATCGCGCCGTTCAGATGCCACTTGCCCTTGTAGGCGGGGTAGTAGCCGAGCTTGCGCAGGATCTTGCCGATGGTCGGCAGCTTGGGGTCCAGGCTTCTCATGTAGGGCACGCCGGCATTATCGAAGATGCCGTTATGCGGCATGTGCAGGCCGGTATAGATCACCGCGCGCGAGGCCGAACACATGTCGGCGGCGATGTGATGGTTCTCAAAGAAGGTGCCGGTGCGGCGCAGGCGCTCGTGGCCGGGCAGCGGGATCGGCCACAGATAGCCCATGTACTGTTCCTGGTCGGTCAGGATGAACAGGACGTTGTAACCGCCGTAATTCGAGCCGGGCGCGTCCGCCGACGGGAACCGTGATTCGCTGCCGCCGGTGATGGCGGGGGCCTGGGCGATCGCGACGTCGCCGGCGACCGTCGCGCCGGCGAGAGCTGCGCCCGTCTTGAGGAACTGTCGTCGCGAAGAGCTGGCCTCGGTCATGGTCGGTTTTTCCCAACGGTCGGTCCGCGACGCAACGGGTATTTGGCTTTCCGGTCAACTCTTCCGGCAACCCGGTCAAGGACGGCATGCGCCGGCGGGAGTAAACGCCCGCTACATCGTAACTGGGTGAAAGGAATTTCCCGTGGAATGTCCAGTCAGGCCGTCGAGGCGATCAGCCATCGCGGCAACCTTCGTTGCCTGCGTCGCCATGACAGCGACGCTGGCTGCAGAGCCGGCGCGAGCCGGCGACAAGGCAAGCGCTTTAGCGCCCAGCCCACAAGGGTGGCTGGTCAAGTCGTACGATCAGATCGAGCGGCCCGCGTCCGTGACGATCGGCAAGGACGAGCTGGCGGCGTTGAAGGCCATGGCGGCCAAGCGCACGCCCGCGGATGTCGCACGCTTCCAGTGGTGGTCCGTGGGCGGACCCGCCTATCGCTGGAACGAGGTTATCCTGGACGAGATGCAGGGCGGTTTCGTCACCCTGCCGCTCGCCGCCCGTCATCTCGCCCTGTTCCATGCCGCGCTGGACGATGCCGTGTCCGCCGCCCGGCATTACAAGGCAGCCGGGCGTTCTGACGGCGCCGTCGTCGATGGTGCCCTCAACGCCGGTCCGCGGCCGTCATCGCCTTCGGAGTCTGCCGCGGCCGCCGCGGCCGCAGCCGAGATGCTCGCCTACCTGTTCCCGGCGCGCGCCGCCGCGTTTGCGGCCAAGGCCGACGAGGCCATGCAAGTGCGCCTGCTGGCCGGCGCCGAGTTTCCAAGCGACATCGAGGCCGGCCGACAGGTCGGCAGACGCGTCGCCGCTCTCGCCATCGCCCGCGGCAAGTCGGATGGTTCGGACGCGACATGGCGTGGCAGCGTTCCCGAAGGGCCGGGCAGCTGGAAAGGCACCAATCCCATCGCGGCCCTCGCCGGCACCTGGCAACCCTGGGTGCTCGCCACGGCGAGCGAACTGCGCCCGCTCGCACCGCCGTCGGTCGACTCCGAGCAGGTCAAGGCGGCGCTGGTCGAGCTCAAGAGCTATGCGCGCACGCCCAAGTCGAACCATCGTGCGACCTTCTGGGAGGTCAACGGCGGCGCCCGGGCGCACACGCTGTGGAACGATCTGGCGCGGACCAAGATCCTGGAAAGCGGCACCCCTCCCGCCGCGGCAGCGCGGCTGCTGGCGGCGGTCAACATCGCGCTGCTCGATGCCGGCATTGCCTGCTGGGACGCCAAGTATGCCTATTGGTACATCCGGCCCTCGCAGCTCGATGCCGAGGTGAAGCCGCTGTTCCCGCCGCCCAACCATCCGAGCTATCCGGCGGCGCACGGGTGCTTGTCGACGGCGGCAGCCACCGTGCTGGCCAACGCCTTCCCCCTCGACCGCGAGCGCCTGCTCGCGCTCGGCAAGGAAGCGGCCGAAGCCCGCATCTGGGCCGGCATCCACTACCGCTTCGACATCGACGCGGGACAGGAGATCGGTCGCAAGGCCGCCGAGAAGACCGTGCAGCGGGCCTTCGCGTCGCCGATGCAGTGAAGGATCGGCGCCTCTGTCACCCCGCGGGCGCCGCCCGCGGGGTGACACGGGAGCGCTGGGCTCAGCCGCAGGCCACCGAGTAGATGTGCTGCACCTCGCCCGGCAGCGGCATCGCCTGCCAGGTCTTGCCGGCATCCTGGGTGCCGAAGACCTCGCCGTCGTAGCGGGCGCCGATATAGACCTGCCTGGGGTCGCTGTGGTGCAGGCCGATCGACATGATCGTGCCGTGCACCTGGACCTTGTCGAAACGCTGCCAGCTCTTGCCGCCGTCGGCGCTGCGATAGAGCCCGCCATCGTGGCTGGCGGCGGCGACGGAGAGCGCCGCGTAGAGCGTGTTGGGCTCGGTCGGCGAAGCCTTCACGTCGCGGCCGTAGGTCGTGGGCGAGAAGCGGCCGACCTCCATGTCCTGCCAGCTCTTGCCGCCGTCCTTGGTGCGGAACAGGCCCATGCGCAGGGCCACGATCGGGCTGTCCGGCTCGGCCGGGTCGATCGTGACGGCATGGCCGTCGAGCATGCCCTCGGCCGTGGTGTCGCTCACGATCTTGCTCTTGAGGTGCGGCAGCTCGGAGAGCTTGATCAGGCCCGCGCTGCAATCCTCCCAGGTCTCGCCGCCGTCGGTCGACCGCATCACGCCGTTGATCTCGAGCGCGGCGTAGATCTCGTCCGGCTTGTTGGGATTTTGCGCCAGGCGCATGACGCGCGAGGCGAAGGGACCCTTGCAATGCTCGCCGACCTTGGGCGTGGCGAGCTTCCGCCAGTTCGCGCCGCCGTCGTCGCTGCGATAGATGTCGATCGGCGAGGCGCCGGCGAAGATGCGCGCGGGATCGCGGCTGTCGACCATGAAGCACCAGACCTGCGTCTTGGCGTCGGGGAAGCCGGTGCGGCGGAAGGTGGCGCCACGGTCGGTGCTGCGCCACACGCCGTCGCTGGTTCCGGCGAACACCGTCTCGGGATCCCTGGGATGCACGACGACGGTGTAGGCCTCCACGGTGCCCAGCACGTGCTGCCAGTCGCCGCCGTTGGCGGCGCGGCGGAAGACCCCGACTTTGCCCTTGTGGTCGGGCTTGCCGAAGTAGCCCGCGACGCCGACATAGATGTTCGACTGGTCAGCCATGGCTGTCTCCTCGATCTACTTCTTGATCATCGGGCATTCACCCTGGTCGAGCGGGCGGAACGCCTCCTCGGCCGACATCTTGCTCACGAGCTTGTAGTAGTCCCACGGACCCTTGGACTCCGACGGCTTCTTGACCTCGAACAGGTACATGTCGTGCATCTTGCGGCCGTCGGCACGGATGTAGCTCAGCCCGAAGACCGGGTCGTCCCATTTGATCTCCTTGAGCTTGGCCATCACGGCGTCGCTGTTGTCGGTGCCGGCCGCCTTTACGGCATTGAGATACTGCAAGGCGCCGGAATAGAAGCCGGCCTGCACGCTGGTCGGCATCTTGCCGTTGTGCTTGGCGGCGAAGCGCTTGGCGAAGGCGCGGGTCTTGTCGTTGAGGTCCCAGTAGAAGGCCTCGGTGAGGTTCAGGCCCTGGGCGCGCTCCAGCCCGAGCGAGTGCACGTCGGACACGAACACGAGCAGGCCGGCAAGCTTCTGGCCGCCCTTGACGATGCCGAACTCGGACGCCTGCTTGATCGAGTTGATGGTGTCGCCGCCGGCATTGGCGAGTCCGATCACCTTTGCCTTCGAGGCCTGGGCCTGCAGCAGGAACGACGAGAAGTCGTTGGTGTTGATCGGATGGCGAACCTCGCCCAGCACCTTGCCGCCCGCCTTGGTGACGACGTTGGCGACGTCGCGCTGCAGGGCGTAGCCGAAGGCATAGTCTGCGGTCAGGAAGAACCAGCTGTCGCCGCCCGCCTTGACGACGGCCGAGCCGGTGCCGTTGGCCAGGGCGAAGGTGTCGTAGACCCAGTGAACGGTGTAGGCGTTGCAGAGCTTGCCAGTGATGTCCGACGAAGCCGGGTCGGGCGCGATGTAGATCTTCTTCTTGTCGGCGGCGACGCGCGAGGTCGCGATCGACGAGGACGAGGCGCCGGCACCGAGGATCACATCGACCTTCTCGGTGTCGTACCAGCGGCCGGCGATGGTCGCCGCCACGTCGGCCTTGTTCTGCACGTCGGCCTGGATGATCTCGATCTTCTTGCCGCCGATCGTGCCGCCGAAGTCCTCGATCGCCATCTGCACTGCGATCACGGCGCCGGGGCCGTTGATGTCGGAATAGAGGCTCGACATGTCGGTGAGCACGCCCAGCTTCACCGTGTCGTCGGTCAGCTGCTGAGCCGACGCTCCTCCGGCCATCGCCGCGGCGGCCAATACTGCACCACAAAACGCACGCTTCATCAGAAGTCCCCTCCCAGGGCTTTGTTGTTGGGCAAAGCCTAAAGCACTTTCGGTCCGGCTGGAACAGCCGGACTGAAAGTGCCCTTTGGCCCGAGACCGCCTGTGCGCGCGTTTGCAACCGAACAAAGCCGCCTTGCGGCTCTGCTCGGTTGCAAACCGCTCTGGCAAGGTGCTGGCATGGGCAACAGGCAGGAGAGGGAAACAGGCGGATGATCGAGAAGATTCTGGATGTCCCGACCAAGGACGGGGCGATGGAAACCTTCGTTTGCTATCCGGAACGGGGAGGGCCGTACCCGCCCGTGCTGTTTCTGATGGACGCTCCTGGAATCCGCGAGGAGCTCTATGACATGAGCCGCCGGCTGGCGACCGTGGGTTACTACGTCTTGCTGCCCAACCTCTATTATCGCGCTGGCAAGGATACGAAATACGGCCCGGACGTGCTGGAGCACGGCAGCGCCGAGCACACCCGCATGCGAGCGGTACGCACCAAGATGACCATCCCGCCGGTCATTGACGACCTCGCCGCCCTGATCGCCTTTGCCGATTCACAGAAGGAGTCGAGAAAGGGTCCGGTCGGCACCCACGGCTACTGCATGAGCGGGCCGTACTCGCTGGCGGCGGCGGCGCGCTATCCCGACCGCATCGCCGCCGCGGCCTCGTTCTACGGTACCTGGCTGGTGAGCGACGCCGTCGAGAGCCCGCATCTCACCCTCGGCAAGGGCAAGGCCGAGCTCTACATCTCCTGCGCCGAGCATGACGAGCTGGCGCCGCCAGACATGGTCAAGACCCTCAAAGGGCTGTTCGACGCATCTTGCGCCAAGGGCGAGCTCGAGGTGCAGATGGGCGTCCATCACGGCTTCGCGTTCCCGCAACGCTGGTGCTACGACAAGCCCGCGGCCGAGCGGCACTGGGAACGCCTGATCGCGCTCTATCGACGGAACCTGGGCTAGGAGGAGGACATGGGCCTCAAGACCGCCGCCGAGTACGTCGCGAGCCTGCGCGACGGCCGCGTCACCTACTGGGACGGCGAACGCATCGACGACGTCACCGCCCATCCGCGCTTCCGGGTACCGATCGAGGTCGCGTCCCGCGACTACGACTATGCCGACCCTGTGCACGGCGAGCTTCGCCGGTACAC
>JAEWIV010000464.1 GCA_023386865.1 Pseudomonadota bacterium | reverse complement strand
CTCATGATTCATGAGCGGGCCTGGAGGCCCGCGGTCCGGCAAGATGGAGAAGGCAATGCAACGCACCAAGCCGCCGTTCCGCGCCGACCAGGTCGGCAGCCTGCTGCGCTCGGCGCCCGTCAAGGAGGCGCGCACCCGGCGGCTGGCCGGCGAGATCACGCCTGCCGAGCTCAAGGCGGTCGAGGACGCCGAGATCAGGAAGCTGGTCGCCAAGCAGGAATCGATCGGCCTGCAGGCGGTGACCGACGGCGAGTTCCGCCGCTCGTGGTGGCATTACGACTTCCTCGCCAAGCTCGATGGCGTCGAGCTGGTGAGCGTGACGCAAGGCCTGCAATTCAAGGGCACGCAGACCAAGGCCGAGGGCCTGCATGTGCATGGCAAGATCGACTTCTCGTCCAACCATCCGATGATCGATCACTTCACGTACCTGAAGTCGGTCGCCAAGGCGGTGCCCAAGATGACAATCCCATCGCCCACGGCGCTGCATTATCGCGGCGGCCGGCAGGCGATCGAGAAGTCGGTCTATCCCGAGATGGGGCCGTTCTTCGCCGATCTCGGCCGGGCCTATGCCAAGGCGGTGCGCGCCTTCGGCGAGGCGGGCTGCACCTACCTGCAGCTCGACGAGGTGTTCGTGGCCTATCTCTGCGACGAGGCGCAGCGCGACTACCTGCGCGGCCGCGGCGACGATCCCGACCGGCTGCTGCACGTCTACGCCGACCTGGTGAACGCCGCCTGCGCCGGCCGCACGCAAGGCATGACCATTTCCATGCATCTCTGCCGCGGCAACTTCCGCTCGACCTGGATGGCGCAGGGCGGCTACGAGCGCGTGGCCGACATCCTGTTCAACCAGATGGGCGTCGACGCCTATTTCATGGAGTACGACACCGAGCGCGCCGGCGGCTTCGAACCGCTGCGTTTCCTGCCCAAGGGCAAGCAGGTCGTGCTCGGCGTCATGACGTCGAAAACCGGCGCGCTGGAGAGCAAGGACCAGCTCAAGCGCCGCATCGACGAGGCGGCGAAGTTCGCGCCGCTCGACCAGCTTTGCCTGTCGCCGCAATGCGGCTTCGCCAGCACCGAGGAGGGAAACCTGCTGGCCGAGGACGAGCAATGGGCCAAGCTCGCCCGTTGCGTCGAGGTCGCGCGCGAGGTCTGGGGGTAGGCTGGATTCGTCCGCTGATCAGGCGGCGATCGCGCGGACCATCGCTTCGACGGCATCCGTCGTGCCCAGCCCGACGTCGTTGGTCAGCGTCCGCCAGGTGTAGAAGCTCAGCGCCACGCGCAGCAGGGTGCGCTGCTGCGAGGCGAGGCCCGTGCCCAGCACGTCGTCGAACGCGGCCAATCGCGTGCCGAAGCCCTGGGTCGCCACCTCCCTGACCGTGGCGTTGTGCTCGGCGTCGCGCATGACGCACCCCATCAGCTGCTGGTTGCGTTCGAACCAGGCGTAGAGCGCCGTGAGCCCGGTGCGCAGGCGTGTCTTGCGATCGCTGATCGACCGCAGGTCGGCGGCGTCGGGCATCGGGTCGCGCTCGTTCGCCAGGCCCGAGCAGGCCATGAGCAGGGTGCGCTCGTCGGGGAAATGCGCATACACGGTGTGGCGCTGCACGCCCGCCCGTTCGGCGATCATGCTTATCGAGGTCTGCGCCGGGCCGAACTCGGTGTGGAGATCCACCGTCGCCTCGACGATGCGCTTGCGCGTCTCGGCTTGTTGCTCGCCACGGCGCTTCAGGATGTAGGAACGGGCCATTCTATATTCCATTGCACATATTCGTGCATCCAATATTGACTCAAGGGGACGATTTCGATACACATTACTGTACTATGAAAATGGCGCCTGTCTAGGCAATCGAACTCATCGAGGAGAACAAATATGGAAGTTCCGACCCTGGTCGGGGCGCATGCGGTGGCGCCCTACACGATCTCGCTGTCGTCCTATGACCATCTTCCCGGACTGGGGCTGCTGCCGGTCAATGCCTTCGTCATCCATGCCGCCCAGCCGGTGCTGGTCGATACCGGGCTCGCCGCCCGGCGCGGACCCTTTCTCGACGCGCTGCGGTCGGTCGTCGATCCGGCGGCGCTTCGCTGGATCTGGCTCAGTCACATCGACGCCGACCATGTCGGGAACCTGCCGGAGGTGATGGCGCTGGCGCCGCAGGCGAAGGTCGTCACGAGCTATCTCGGCGTCGGCAAGATGGGCTTGCGCGGTTTCGACACCTCGCGCGTGCACATGCTCGAGCCCGGCGCCGTGATCGACGCCGGCGACCGCACCCTGGTGCCGCTGAAGCCGGTCTACTACGACGCCCCCGAGACAATGGGCTTCCTTGACACCCGTACCCGCGTGCTGTTCGCCGCCGACGCCTTCGGCGCCCCGCTGCAGAAGCCCGAGCAGGAGGCCGCGGCCATCCCGTCCGACGAGCTGTTCGAGGGCATGGCGACGTGGGCTGCGCTCGACGCCCCGATGCTCGGGACGAGCGATCGCCAGGTCCTGCATCGGTTGTTCGCCGCGGTCGAGCAAATCAATCCCGCCGCGATCATTTCCGCCCATCTGCCGGTGGCCAAGCGCATGACGGGTCGGCTGCTGCGCCTGCTCGACCGGGCGCTCGACTCGGGAAGGCTGCCCCAGCCGGACTGGCAGTGTCTCGCGCGCCTGGCCGACCAGCCCGCGCTGGCGGCGTAGGCGGTCAGCGGCCTTCGAGCTGCTTGTTGACCCAGACCTGCACCGTGTTCGATTCCAGGAACCGGTAGGCCATCTTGCGTTGGGCGTCGTCGGCCATGTTGCCGTCGACAATGGCGATCAGCAGGTCGCACTTGTAGGCAACGACGATGCCTTCGGCGAGCCGAGGCGCGCCGTTGTGCATGCGGTGGCGATAAAGGCGGGCGCGCCCGAACAGATCGGTGACGCGCACGCGCCGGCCCGGCCCGAGGGCGGCGAAGCGCGGATCCAGCCGGTCGATGTCGACGGCGCGATCCACCGCCTCGTCGCTCACCACACCCGTCTCGCAGTCGCCGCAAACGTCGAATTTCAGCCGCACGTAGACATCGAGGTCGTTGCCGGTCCAGGCGCGGCCGTCCGGCCAGGCGTCGGGTGCGAAGGGCCAGCGGATGGGCCGGAAGCCCTTGCCGTCGGTGGGGCCGAGTGCGACGCGTTCCTCGGCAAGCCAAGCGAGGCCGGCCAAGCCGGCGACCATGGCCGCGCCCAGATACATCTTGAGGACCGTGCGGCGCGCCAGCGCCATCGCGCTCTCCCTGCTGAGGCGATTATATACCCGCGACGCGCCATCGCAGGTTCTTGACCGTTCCGGCAGCCGACAGCATTTTGCCGCCCGCGATGACGATCGGGCAGCTCCTGCTGTACTTCCTGGCTTGCGGCGTGGCGGCCTTCCCGCTGACGCTGATCGCCGTGCGCGTCGTCACGGCGTTCTCGCCCGGCGGTCGCATCGCCCGCAAGGTCGACAACGCGTTCGAGACGGCGCTCACCGTCGCGATCATCGTCTGGCTGCTGGGCGCCTTCGTCTTCTACGGCGTCACGCTCTACATCGAGCGCCAGAAGGACTGCGCCGACCAGCGGACGACGCAGCTCACCTACGAATGCCGCAGATTGTACGGGCAGAAGGACTGACGACGGGTTGCTTACGCTGCCGTCAGATCTGGTGGGCCATCGGCGGCGCCGGGATCGGCCGCACGCGCTCGTAGGCGGCGGCCGCGCGCAGCACCAGCGCGTCGCGCGCATGACCCGACACGATCTGCAGGCCGATCGGCAGGCCCTCGCGGTCGAGGCCGCAGGGGATGGTCGCGGCCGGCTGGCGCGTCAGGTTGAAGGTGAGCGTGAACGGCGTCCAGCCGATGTCGACGCCGTCGCCGCCCCACGCCGCGTTCTCGTTCACGGCGAAGGCCGTCATCGGCATGGTGGGCGTCAGGAGCAGATCGTGTTTCGCCATGAACTGGTTCATGATCGCCGCCACCTGCTGGCGCTGGTGGATCGCCGTCACCACCGCTTCCTGGCCGAGGCCGGCGCCGTGCTCGGCGGCTTTCAGCAGGCCGGGATCCATCAGCGCGCGCTTCTCCGGGCTGAAGCCCTTGACCAGGATGGCGACGTTGGATTGCCAGTGCGCGTTCAGGATCTGCCGCGGATCGAGGCCCATCAGGTCGGGCGAATCCTCGACCACCTTGGCGCCGAGCGTGCGGAACACCTTCACGGCGTTCTCGACGGCCTGCGCCACGTCGCGGTCGATCTTCTCCTTCTCGACGAAGCCCAGGTTGGGCGAATAGGCGATGCGCAGCCCCTTCACGCCCTTCTCGAAGCCCTTGAGGTAGTCCTCCTCGTCGTCGGGGCGGCCGTAGGGATCGCGCGGATCGGGTCGCGCCATCACGTTCATCATCATGGCGGCGTCGCGCACCGTGCGCGTCATCGGCCCGACATGCGAGAGCGTGCCCTGCGCCGAGGTCGGCCATAGCGGGACGCGCGCCTGGGTGGGCTTCAGGCCGAACAGGCCGGTGAACGAGCAGGGGATGCGCACCGATCCCGCGCCGTCGGTGCCGACGGCGAGATTGCCCATGCCGACCGCCTCGGCCGCGACGCCGCCGCCCGACGAGCCGCCGGGGGTGCGGCCGATCTTCCACGGATTGTGCGTCACGCCGAACAGCCCCGAATCGGTGACGCCCTTCCAGCCGTATTCCGGCGACGTCGTCTTGCCGAGCAGCACGGTGCCCGCCTCGCGGAGGCGCTGCGCGGCGGGCGCGTCGACGTTCCACGGACCGTCGGGATCGGTCGCCAGGCTGCCCATGCGGGTCGGCATGCCCTTGGTCAGCACCATGTCCTTGATGGTGATGGGCACCCCATCGATGTCGGAAAGCCGCTTGCCGCCCTTCTTCCACCGCTTCTCCGCGGCACGGGCGGCGCGCAGCGCGCCGTCCGGATCGAGATGCTGGAAGGCGTTGAGCTGCGGATTGAACGCCTCGATGCGGGCGATGGCCGCCCTGGTGGCTTCGACCGGCGAGGCCTTGCGCGCCTTGTAGAGCTTCACCAGCTGCCAGGCCGGCATCATCGCGAGATCGGCGGTCATCTACTTGGTCTCCGGCAGGACAGGAAAGTCGATCGGGTTGGTCTCGGCGTAGCGGGCGGCGGCGCGCAGCACGAGCGCGTCCTTGTAGTGCCCCGCCGCGATCTGCAGGCCAATCGGCAAGCCTTGGCGGCTCAGCCCGCAGGGCACCGACGCCGCGGGATGGCGGCTCAGGTTGAACTGCGACGTATACGGCGACCACAACGCATTGGCCTTGCCGGCCGCGCCGTCGGGCAGGTTCTTGCCGACATCGAACGGCTGCACTGCCACGGCGGGCGACAGCAGCAGGTCGTACCGGTCGAAGAATAGGTTCCAGGCGATGGCGAGCTCACGCCGCGTCGCCTGGGCATTGATCACGTCCTGCAGCGAGTAGCGCCGGCCGGCCTTGGCCGAGGCCCGCAGATTGGGGTCGAATTCGTGGTGGCGGCTTTCCGGGAAGAGCTGCAGCAGCCGCTGCAGGGCGCTCAGCCAGTGGATCACGAAGGCGCGGCCGGCTTCGCCATAGGGGAAGGGGGCGTCGACCTCCTCGACATCGCAGCCGAGCTTCTCGAACTGCTTGGCCGCCTTGGTGACCAGGGCGGCAACCTCGATATCGAGCGGGTGATCGCCGAAACGGAGCACGAAGCCGACTTTCAGCTTCTTCAGCTTGCCACCCACCGCCTTGACGTAGTCCGTGCCGTCGGCCGGGAGCGCATAGGCATCACGGGCATCGCCCCGGCTGATCGCGTTCAGCATCAGCGCGCAGTCGAGCGCGGTGCGGCACATCGGGCCGGTGTTCGACAGATCGCCGGTCATCGACGGCGGCCAGGCGGGCACGCGGCCGAACGTCGCCTTGATGCCGACCAGGCCGTTGAAGCTCGAGGGGATGCGCACCGAGCCGCCGCCGTCGGTGCCGATGGCGATCGGCCCCAGGCCCGCGGCAACTGCCGCACCGGCGCCGCCCGACGAGCCGCCCGGCGTGCGCTCGGTGTTCCAGGGGTTGCGCGTGATGCCGTGCAGGGGCGAATCGGTCACGCCCTTGTGCCCGTATTCCGAGCTGGTGCTCTGGGCGAACACGATGGCGCCCGCCTCGCGCAGCCGCGCCACGGCCGGCGCATCGGCGTCGGCCGGGGTCTTGTCGGTGAGCTTGCTGCCCATCGACGCCGGCCAACCCCTGACCCGCACGAGCTCCTTGATCGACACCGGCACGCCGTCGAGCGGCGACAGGGCCTTGGCCTTCTTCCAGCGGCGCTCGGACGCGCGCGCGGCCTTCAGCGCGTGCTCCCTGTCGACGTGGCACAAGGCGTTGATCACGGGATTGATCCGGTCGGTGCGCGCCAGCACCGCCTTCATGGTCTCGACCGGCGAGGCCTTGCCCTTGCGGTAGAGCTTCGAAAGCTCCGCCGCCGTCAGCTGGCTGAGGTCGCTCATGTCGGTTTTCCCCTCGCATACTGTCGCGCCAACTGCTCGGCCTGGTATTCGGCGGCAAGGGCCTGCTCCATGCGGCCGACGCGCCGGTAGAGATCGCCCAGCGCGCGCTTGGTCCACGGCACTGTCGGCCGGTCGCGATCGTCGGCCTGCAGGATCTTCAATGCCGCATCGTTCCATCCCGATTTCATCAAGGCATCGAGGTGGAAGGCGCCGAACAGCGCGCGCTGGGCGATGCTGCCGCCGATCCTCGAAAGGTGCGGCATCGCCTGCCCGAGGAGGCGCGCCGCCTCCGCATGGTCGCGCTTCGCGTAGGCGGCGAGAC
The DNA here is from genome assembly GCA_023386865.1 of Pseudomonadota bacterium. GTDB lineage: Bacteria > Pseudomonadota > Alphaproteobacteria > Reyranellales > Reyranellaceae > Reyranella. Next base: position 13,585 of record JAEWIV010000464.1, on the reverse strand, counting down.
CATGGGCGGCCGGAACGGCGCAATCGGCCCACGCCTCGCGCTCGAACGGCTTGGCGTTCTCGGCCTTGTCCTCCAGGCTCGCCAGCATCTCGGTCACGGCGCTCTGCTCGCCGGCGCGTGCAAGTCCGTAGAGATACTGCAGGTCGAGGAAGGCCACGAAGTGCTCGTGCAGGCGCGGCTTCAGATGCTGCGCCACGTCCGCCCAGCGATCGCCGACATCGACGCCGCGCAGCTCGAGCCGCGCCAGCAGCGAGACCGCATTGATCTGGTCCTCGCAGAATTCCTTCGACACGCCCCAGACCCGCGCGTCGAACAGCGCCAGTGCCTCGCCGGTACGGTCGAGGTCGATCAGGAACACGGCGAGATGCCACCAATTGTGGGTGTACATGAAGGAGTTGCAGCTCTCCCAGGTGTCCGACATCGATTCGAGGAAAGCCACGCCCTCGAGCATCTTGCCGCGCGCCTCCAGACAATGGGCGACGGCGTGGTGGGCCCAGGGATCGCGGCGGTCGACCTCGAGCGCGGCGCGCGCGACCTTCTCCGCCTCGGCGATGCGATTGCACTCCGCGAGGCCGAAGGCATACATGGCGTTGACGTAACGGTTGTCCTGGTTGGCCGCGAACAGGCGCTCGCCGATGCGCAACAGGGCCTCGGCGTCGCCGCAGTTGAAGGCATGGAGCTGACCGAGCTTGCCGGCCAGCAGGTCGCGCGGCCATTCGGCGACCATGTCTTCGTGGATCTTGAGGCAGCGGTCCGTGTTGCCCGCGATCCATGCCTCGGTCGCGGCAAGCCAGGCCTGCTCGCGGGCGTTGGCCTCCTTGGCGAGCGCCTTGGCGCGCGCCAGGTATCGGCGGGCGCGGTCGCGGCCTTCGTCGGAGTTCATCGACAGCACGAGGTTGGCCGCCATCACGGGCAGGAGCGCGCAGCTTGCTTCCGCGTCGGCGGCAGAGACGAATTCGGCGAGCCGGTTGCCGAAGGAGAGCCATTCGTCGCGCAGAAAATCCAGGGAAGCGATCGCTTCCGCACCGGCGTTGCTCACCTCCAGTCCCTGACCGTCCCGCACCACTTTCGTCCCCGGTTGCCTTGTCCAACCTTCGCATGTCGTGGCAGGTTGGGCAAAACGGGAGGAAACATGAAGCGCAGGCATCTCCTGGCCGCGGCGGCAATGGCAGCCATTCCGCAATCCGGTCGCGCGCAAGCGTTTCCCGAGCGGCCCATCCGGTTCATCGTGCCCTATGCGCCGGGCGGATCGACCGACACCTCCGCCCGCATCGTCTCGGACAAGCTCGCGGCTCTGCTCGGTCAGCCGGTCATCGTCGAGAACAAGCCGGGCGGCGGCACGATCATCGGCACGGAGATCGTCGCCAAGGCGAAGCCGGACGGCCATACCATCCTGCTGACGCCGGCCGCCATGATCGCCATCGCCGCGTTCGGCATGCCCGTGCCGTACGACATCGAGAAGGACCTCGTGCCGGTGGTGGGTTTCGTCGACCTGCCGATCCTGCTTGCGGCGTCCAACAACGCGCCGTTCAAGACCGTCGCCGAGCTGGTCGCCTGGTCGAAGGCGGAGCCGGGGCGCACCGTGGCGTATGCCTCGGCCGGCATCGGATCGCTCACGCATCTGTGGGGCGAGTTCGTCAAGGCCAAGACGGGGCTGCCGATGGAGCATGTCGGCTACAAGGGAAGCGCCGAAGCGCTGCGCGATGTCGTCGCCGGGCACGTGCCGCTGTTCGCCGACGTGCTGGTGCCGACGGCGACGGCCGTTCGCGCCGGCCAGATCCGCGGCCTCGCGGTTGCGATGACCCAGCGCTCGGAGCTGCTGCCCGACGTGCCGACCGTGGCGGAGGCAGGCCTGCCCGGCACGGAAGGCACCATTCCGTTCGGCATCTCGGTGCCGGGCGGAACGCCGGCGGCCGTGGTGATGAAGCTCAACACGGCGTTCAACGAGGCGCTCGGCGATTCGACGATACGGCGCAAGCTCCTGGAGCTGGGCTTCATCCCGGTTGGCGGTGCGCCGCAGGCTTACGTCGCGGTGGTGGCCAACGAAATCGCCAAGTGGCGCAAGGTGATCAAGGACGCGAAAATCCCGGCGCCGACGTGACCGACGAAGCGTCGTCTCCGACCATGACGGGGCGGCTGGGCGCGCTTCAGCACCACCAAACACGATCGCGGCAGCGGAGCGACGCCATGAAGTTTCTTCTGGTCGACGATCACGTCTTGATTCGCGAGGCTTTGCGAACGGTGGTCCGGGAGGTCGCTGGCGATTGCGAACTCCATGAGGCAGCCAGTGCGCAAGAGGCTTGGAACATCATTGAGGGCGACCCCGCAATCGGCCTCGTCTTTCTCGACCTCGGCCTTCCCGACCGCGACGGCCTTTCGTTGCTGGCGGACCTTCGCCGGGAGCACCCGGCAATATCCGTGGTCGTCCTGTCGGCGCTGGCTGACCGCCAGAACGTCCTTTCCGCGCTCGACCTCGGCGCCGTGGGTTTCATTCCAAAGTCGGCCAATCGCACGATCATGGTATCCGCGCTGCGATTGATCCTGTCGGGTGGGACCTACGTTCCGCCGGAGATCCTGGTCGGGGCGCGAGCAGCCGGGATGGGTGCCCGGCAGGATCGGCCACCGCCGCTTGCCGGCCTCACTGAGCGTCAGCTCGCGGTCTTGTCGCTGATGGCGCAAGGAAAGAGCAACAAGGTGATCTGCGCTGCCCTCGGCCTCGCCGAAACAACGGTCAAGAACCACGTCACCGCCATTCTCAAGGCTCTGAACGTAACCAACCGCACCGAGGCGGTGGTCGCCGTGACGGCGCTTGGGTGGAAGCTGCCGCGGCCCGGCGGCGGGGAGTGACATGCGCAGGTCGTTGGGCATCGCCGTCCTGGCATCGCTGTTCGCCGCGGCCGGCTCGGCTGCCGAGCCGAGGACGATCCGCGTCGGCTGGCTCACCGCCTTCCCGGGAGAGGTGACGGGGATGCACCTCGAAGGCCTGCGTACCGGCCTTGCCTCGTTTGGCTATCGACCCGGCCGCAACTTGGTCCTCGAGGAGGTCTCGGCGAACGGCGCGCTCGAGCGAGTTCCGGCGCTGGCCGAAGAACTTGTGCGCCGCAAGGTCGACGTCATCGTCACCCAAGGCCCGGCGGTGTGGGGCGTCCAGAACATGAGCGCCCCGATTCCCGTCGTCTACGGCTACAGCGGCGATCCGGTCGAAGCCAGGCTGGCAGAAAGCCTCGCCAAACCGCGCGGCAACATGACGGGCCAGACCTACATGTCGATCGAGCTGAACGGAAAGCGGCTCGAGCTGCTGCGCGAGATTCTTCCCAACCTGCGGAGCATCGCCGTGCTGGCCAATCCGCAGCATCCCGGTGAGCAACTCGAGCTGGCGGACACGACAAAGGCGGCCGGCCAGCTGGGCATCGAGGTGTCGTACCTGCAGGTCCGAGATGCCGCCGAGATTGAGACGGCCTTGCAAAGCCTCAAGGAGCGGCGGCCCCAGGCGCTCGTGGTCTTTCCCGACGAGCTGACCGTCATCTATCGGCAGCGCCTCGCGGACTTTGCCGCCGAGCAGGGACTGCCGCTGGTGTCCGGGTGGAGTGCATTCGCCCGCAGTGGCGCCCTGTTCACTTACGGCCCGCGTATTTCCGCGGTCTATCGCGGACTGGCGCGCTACGTCGTGCGCATCGCCAACGGCGCCAGGCCGGAAGAGCTGCCGATCGAGCGCCCGACCGAGTTCGAGCTCGTGCTCAACATGAAGACCGCGCGCGCCCTGGGCATCACTTTTCCGCGGTCAATTCTGCTCCAGGCAAACGAGCTGATCGAGTGACCCGCGCCGCGGAAGCACCTGACTGCTTCAAGAGGCCGGTGAGGACCGCGCGCAGCGTGACCGGGTGCACCGGCTTGTGAAGCATGTGATAGCCATGTGTCCGGGCCTCGACCAGCCGTTCCGGGTCGGTGTCGCCGCTGATCAGCAGCGAAGGGATGGTCATGCCGGCCGCGGCGTGCAGCTTGGCGATGGCGTCGATGCCGGTGCTCATCCCTTCGAGATGGTAGTCCGAGACGATGATGTCGGGCACCCTGGCCGAGCGGACCAGCTGGCCGAGGGCCTCGCTTTCACTGCGCGCCGCGAGCACGTCGCAGCCCCATGTCTGCAGCAGGCCGGTCATGCCATCCAGCACGAGCGGGTCATCGTCGATGATCAAGACGGTCATGCCTTGCAGCGGATCCTCGTACATCGGCGCCGGCTCGGCCTGCGCCCTTAGGGCTCGAGCGGGCGCCAAGGGGATGAGGACCGAGAACCGCGAGCCCTTGCCCGGAATCGAGGCGAGCTGCAGCGGATGGCCCAGCAGGTTGCACAAACGTTCGACGATCGCGAGGCCGAGACCGAGGCCCACGCGGCGTTCGCGGGTTGGACCGGCTGCCTGGTAGAACTCGTGGAAGATCTTCGGTCTCTCGGCGTCGGAGATTCCGATGCCGGTATCGTACACCTCGATGCGCAAGCGATCGCCCCGGCGGCGGCAGCCGACGAGTATGCCGCCGCGTCCGGTGTACCGAGTGGCGTTCGACAGCAGGTTGAGCATGATCTGTTCGAGCAGGACGGGATCGCTGCGGACGAAGGCGTCACTGGCGACTATGCGGAACCGCAGCCCCTTCTCGCGGGCGCTCGCGGCAAAGGTCGCGTCCAGCCGATCGAGCAGCCGCTGTATGGGAAAGTCTGCCCAGGTTGGCGTCATCACGCCGGCATCGAGACGTGAAATGTCCAGCAGGGCGTTGAAGAGATCGTTCATTGCCGCAATCGCCACCTCAATGCGACCCTCGAGCCGCGCCCTTTCCAGCGGGTCCGTGCTGGCGCGCAACCGGCCGACAAACAGATTCAGCGCGTGCAGCGGCTGGCGAAGGTCGTGACTCGCGGCAGCGAGAAAGCGCGACTTGGCGAGGTTGGCGAGCGTGAGCTGGCGCGTCCGCTCCTGTACCTTGAATTCAAGCGTCGTGTACGAGCTCTGCAGCTGCTCGGCCATGCGATTGAATTGACGGCCCAACGCCTCGAGCTCGTCGCCGGTCCGGATGTCGAGCCGCTCGCCCAGCTTCCCGGCGCCGATTCGGGCCGCCCCGCGCGACAGCAGCTGGATCGGCCGGGCTATCCGGCGGGCAATCATCAGACTGACGACGATCGCCAGCACCAGTCCGCCCGCGAGTACCAGGCCCGTCGCGAGCAGCGACGCATAGACCGGTGCCAATGCGACGGCGACCGGCGTCTCCACGAACACCAGCCAGCCCAGCGGCGCGATCGCGGCATGAGCGCTGATGACCGGCCGGCCCTCGATGTCCTGCGCAGTGTCGACCGAGGCGCCGGTGCGCGCCCCCTTGATCTGGGCGAAGCCGGACAGGTCGGTATTGCGCAGAACGCGGCCGATCTCCGGATGGGCTATCAGCCGGCCGGTGCTGTCCACGACATAGGCGCTGCCGCCGGCGCCGAGCTGGATTCGCGATATGACGTCCCACACATGAACGAGGTTGACCTCGGCGATGGCAAGACCGGCGTCACGGTGTGGTCCGCCGACGGCGAGCGACAAATAGGGTTCGGATTGGGCGCGGAACCGAACTGGACCGTAGTAGGGCAGCCGTGCCGCCACCGCCGGATGGTCCGAGTGATCGATGCCGCTGCCGACGGCATTCATCGCGATGCGCGACACGACCAGCTGCTCGCGCGCCTTGTCATCGAGCAGGGTCACCTCGGTGACAGCCGGCATTTGGCGCAGCAGCCGAAGCGCATCGTCACGTCGCTCCTCGAGCGAACCGGCGGACCAGGGCAGCTGGGTCAACCATCCGAGATGGCCTTCGATCTCGCTGACGAAACCGCTGATCTTCTCGGCCGCGGCATTCGCCTGCTCGCGTTGCAGGCGGATCAGCGAATCACGGTGGTCTCGATAGGAGAGCCACATTCCGACCGCGCCGTTGATCAGCAGCACCGTGCAAAGCAGCGTGCCGAAGAGAGCCACATACTTGACGAAGAGACGGGATTCGGGCCGGCCGGCGCCTTCGGGACCGTCTGTCATGCCGAACCGCCCGGGGCGACGCGGCGGTACCGTGCGGGCCGCCGTTCCCCGTCAGCGACCCGCCGCGACGAATGCCCTGGCTTTGCGGACTTCAGCACGGTCGCCTCCCGGCAATTCCGCGACCTTCGCATAATACCGGCGGGCAGCGGCAGCATCACCGGCCTTTTCGGCAGCCTCTCCGGCACCAAATGCGGCGCGCAGACGAACCGGCTCTTTCATCAACACGGATTCGTATTCTCGCAAGGCCTCTTTCGCCATTGCGCGGCCGAGCATCATCTCTGCCAGAAGCTCGCGCGCCGGCAGCAGGGGACCAGGGGTGACAACGTGCTTCTCCGTCGCATCCTCGGCGTCGGCCGCCTTGCCAAGCGCGGCCAGCGCCTGATCGGCCTCGCCCTCCGCATGGAGCTTCCACGCGCCGGCGACACGCCACTGTATGTCGACCTGCTCGGCCCAGTAGCCGTTCTTCTGCTCGTGCAACTTGTCCCGCAGCTCGGCGAGCCGAGCGATGTCGATCGCCGCCTCGGCCGGCCGCCCGGCCCGGGCTGCGCCCAGGGCGCGCGCGAAATGGGTCATCGCGTCGACATGGGCGAAGCGGCTCGGACGGGCCGGCAACCGGGCGGCGCCGGCCCAGTCGCCGTGCTCCAGCGCATAGCGTGCCGCGCTCGCGGCGAGGGCGAAGGGGCCGGTGTGGCGGCTCTCGTTGATGCCGGTCACGCCCTGCATCTCGTCGAGGACGGCACGCGCCTCGGCATCCTGCGCGAGCTGAAGGTAGGCATATACCATGTAGTCCATGGCGTGCAGCTGATCGTCAGGTTCCTTATCCGTCTTGGCGATCTGCGCCGAGCGGATGTTCGAGGCGATCGAATCCTGCCACAGTCCGGCGCGCGTGAAGATGTGCGACGGCATGTGGAGGGCGTGAGGCGATGCGCCGGCGATTTCGGCATAGCGCTTCGCCGCTGCCAGCCCCTTACCGGCGATGGCGGGGTAGTCGTAGGTGTGTATCAGGTAGTGCGCGACGCCCGGATGTTCCGGCCGGCGCGCGAAGATCGGTTCGAGGATCGCCGCTGCCTTGAGCTGCAGGGCGTAGCTCTTGTCGTTCGGCGGCGCCGCCATATTGAGCGCCAGCGCGTGGAAGATCTGCGCTTCCTCGTCGGCCGGATATTTTTGCGCCACGGCTTCCGTGGCCTTCACGTAAGCCTGGAGGCGGTCACGCTGGCTCACATTGTCGGCAGGTTCGTAGTAGCTGCCGATCGCGTCAATGTAGGCACGCTCGCGCTCGGGAACGCCGGCCAGGCCGCGTGCCTTGGCAATCAGGGCCCGTCCTTCCTGCAGATTGCTCGCCGGCGTCGGACCGAACGGGTTGAGAAGGAGGCTTTGCGCGATCCCCCAATACGCGATGGCGCAGTCCGGATCGGCGCGCAGCACCTGCTCGTAAGCCTGCCTTGCGGCGCTGTACCAGAACGAGTGCTGGTACAGCATCGCACGGTCGAACAGCGTTTGCGCCTCCCCGCGGCATGCGATCGGGAAATGCACCTTGCCCAGCGCCTGGTGTCCGCCATGGTGGTCGTGTTGGGCGAAAACGGATCCGGCCAGGACGACGACGGCGACGGCGACCAACGGGATACAGCCCCACGAGGGCGAGATCGCTCGGATGGTGAGATGCTTCTCCGCCGCAGTTGCCGATCCGGCTGCCTTGCTCATCGCATTTCTCCGTGCGTGAAGTCCGGATCGAACGGTGGCGGAAGGCAGCATCGCGGGCTATCGCCCGAACGTCCTGAAACGAGCAGACTTTGGTCCCGCGACGAAAGGGCTTGTCCGGCGACGATATCCGTGCGCCGTGCCCGCCGTCAGCTCTTGGGCGACCCACCGAGGAAGCAGTAGATCATGCCGCTCTTGCTGGCGCAGATATGGCTGCGGCCGTCCGGTGCGAGCTGCTTCAGCACGACACGCGGCGGCACCGGCACCCAGCGGCCGTCGAGCAGGGCGTACCACACGCCGTCGTCGTTGAGATAGGCGCGGGTCGGCCGGCAGTCGCCGTCCGACGTGCTGGAGCGCCCGTTGCAGCATGAATAGCCCGTGCCGGGCTGCTTCAGCTCCTTGTACCAGTCGTGGTTTTCGGCGTGACCTGATCCGTACTCGCCTCTGGCGTGATCGTGCGCATCCTGGGCCCGGACATCCCAGCACCAGAGAACCGACAGCAACATGAAACCAAACGCGGACAGGCGCATCACACCGCCTCCGTCTGCATGGCATCGTTGGTCCGCAACGACGCTGGAGCCCTAGGGTTCCTCTCAGATCTTGGGCGAGCCGCCCAGAAAACAATAGATCATGCCGTTCTTGCTGGCGCAGATATGCGAGCGCCCATCGGGTGCCAGCTGCTGCAGCACCACCCGGGGCGGCACCGGCACCCAGCGGCCGTCGAGCACAGCGTACCATTGACCATCTTCGTTGAGATAGGCCCGGGTCGGGCGGCAATCGCCCTCGGCGCCGTTGAGGGTGCCGTTGCAGCATGAAAGGCCGGTGCCCGGCTGCTTCAGCTGCTGGTACCAGTCGTGATTTTGTGCGTGGCCTTGGCCGTGGTCACCATCCTGTGCCACAGCCGGCTGCCGAATGACCGCGCCGATCAAGGCGCAGGCGGAAACGACACCAACAAGCGCGTATCGTGGCATGAAGGGGTGCCACCTTTCGCAGACTCCGTCGAGCCGGCCACGTATTCGCAGCGACGCGCCGTCGCTCAACCGATACCGTTGAGAGCAGTGTACTCCTTCCTGAGGCCGGAGACGACGGCCACGAATTGTGGATCGTCGGCCGACAGCAGTCCGTGGCGCACGAAGAAGTCGATCAGCACCAGATTGCAATTGTACTTGAAGTCCGTGGTGTCGCGCACCGTCTCGAACACGCGCCGCACCGGCCACAGCTCGAACGCGTGCACCTCGCCGTCGTTTGCGCGTGGTATGAAATCCGCGGGCAACTCGAGGTCGAAGCAGACCATCAGGTCAGGCTTGAGCTGCGGCCCCGACTGGTTGAGATAGGTGACGTAGCCCACGGCCTTCGCCTGTTCGGCGAGCGCGCGCGGGATCGAGGCTTCTTCCGCGCACTCCTTGATCAGGTTCTCGTGCAGGCCGATGCCGGCCGGCTGGCCGCCGGCCACGGTATTGTCGAGCTGGCCGGGAAAGGTCGGCTTCGCATAGGAGCGCCGCGGCACCCAGATGTGCAGGCCGTCCTTGCGCCGCACGTAGCCCGTCATGTGCGGGCCGAAGGCGCGTACGCCGAACCACGGCACGGCCGCCCTCTCCATCGCCATCAGCGGCGGATCGGTGAACGCCCACGTGACGGGATAGGCTTCCTCGCGCCACAGGTTGCCGAACTGTCCGCGCTCGCGCAGCTCGAGCAGGAAGGCGCGAACGGCCGCCGTGCGCTTGTCGGCCGTGTCGAGCGCCGCGTCGAGATGCCAGGCGCCGTCGTGGCGCGCGAACAGGTCGGGCCTGCTCGCCACCACGGGCGCGAAGTCGCGATGGACGAAGCCCGCGCGGCGACGGCCGATGAACCACGGCTCGAACTGGGTGAGATCGGCGTTGTTGCAGCGCTCGATATGGTCGAGGAACGACATCGTATCGGGGATAGCATACCATTCCACACATGACGGAAGACGAATTGCAGCAGCTCCTCGAAAAGACCCTGCCGGCGGCCGACCGGCACGATGTCTTCGTCGAGGAATGCCAGGACCAGGACGTGCGGCTGCGCTTCTCGCTCAAGCCTGGCGAGGCTTGGTCGAGCACGATGCTGCTGTCGCTGGTCGATACGTCCTTGCGCGCCGCGGCGGGCGTGCGGACGACCTTGAGCCACCTCAACGTCACGATGCTGCGGGCGGCGCACGACGCCGACGTGATCGCGCTGTCGCGAGTCATTCGCCGAGACGGCTCCGCGACGCACGCCGAGGCCTGGCTGTTCAGCCACGCCGTCGTCGAGCCGATGCTGCACGCGACGGCGACCCTGAAAGGCTGAGAGCGGGAGCGCGCACCGCGCCGCCCGGAAGACCATGAGAATGAGCGGACGTGGAGGTCCGCGGTCCGATGGTCAGGCCGCTTCCTTCCAGGCGCCGTCCACGACGGCGACGACGTCGCGCATGATCTGGGTGAGGTCGAAGTCCTTGGGCGTGTAGACGCGGGCGACGCCGGCCTTGATCAAGGCCTCGGCATCCGCCGGCGGGATGATGCCGCCCACCACCACCGGCACGTCGCCGATGCCGGCCGCGCGCAGGCCGGCCAACACTTCACCGACCAGGGAGACATGGCCGCCCGACAGGATCGAGAGACCGACGACATGCACGCTCTCTTCGAGGGCGGCGTTGACGATGCGCTCGGGCGTCAGCCGGATGCCCTCGTAGACGACCTCCATGCCGCAGTCGCGGGCGCGCACCGCGATCTGCTCGGCGCCGTTGGAATGGCCGTCGAGCCCGGGCTTGCCGACCAGGATCTTTATGCGCCGGCCGAGCCGTTGCGACACCGACTCGACCTCGCGTCGCGCCGCCTCCAGCCTGCCGTCGCTGACGCCGACGGCGCGTGCCACGCCGGTCGGCGCACGGTATGCGCCGAACACCGAGCGCAGCATCTCGGTCCATTCGCCGGTGGTGACGCCTGCCTGCGCACAGGCGATCGACGCCGGCATGACGTTGCGGTCCTCCTTGGCGGCAGCGGCCAGCTCGTCCAGTGCCTGCTTCACGGCGACGTTGTCACGCGCGGCGCGCCACGCCAGCAGGCGCTCGACCTGCTCGCGCTCGACCGAGGCGTCGACGGTCAGGATGGCGCCTTCGCCGGTCGACAGGGGCGAGGGCTCGGCATCGGTGTAGGCGTTGACGCCGACCACCGTCTGCTCACCGGCCTCGATGGCGGCGAGCCGCTTGAGGTTCGATTCGACCAGCCGCTGCTTCATGTAGGCGGCCTCGATCGCGGCCACCGCGCCGCCCATGTCGGCGATGCGCGCCATCTCGGCGCTCGCTTCCGCTTTCAGCTGGTCGACCTTGCGCGCGATCTCGGCGCTGCCGTCGAAGATGTCGCCGTACTCCAGCAGGTCGGTTTCGAAGGCCACGATCTGCTGCAGCCGGAGTGACCACTGCTGGTCCCACGGCCGCGGCAGGCCGAGCGCCTCGTTCCAGGCCGGCAGCTGCACCGAGCGGGCGCGGGCGTTCTTGCTCATCACCACCGCCAGCATCTCGAGCAGGATTCGATAGACGTTGTTCTCGGGCTGCTGCTCGGTGAGTCCCAGCGAGTTCACCTGCACGCCGTAGCGGAACAGCCGTTGCTTGGCATCGGCCACGCCGTAGCGCATGCGCGTGAGCTCGTCCCACAGCTCGGCGAACGCCCGCATCTTGCACATCTCGGTGACGAAGCGGATGCCGGCATTGACGAAGAAGGAGATGCGGCCGACGACCTGCGGAAAGTCGGCCTCGGGCACCTGGCCGCGATCGCGCACCGCGTCGAGCACGGCGATGGCGTTGGCGAGCGAGAAGGCGAGCTCCTGCACCGGCGTGGCGCCGGCCTCCTGCAGGTGATAGCTGCAGACGTTCATCGGGTTCCACTTGGGAACCTCGCGGTAGGCGAAGCCGATCGTGTCGGCGGTGAGCCTGAGCGACGGTTCGGGCGGGAAGATGTAGGTCCCCCGCGACAGATACTCCTTGATGATGTCGTTCTGGGTCGTGCCCTGCAGCTTGGCGCGCGCGACGCCCTGCGCCTCGGCGGTGGCGATATAGAGAGACAGCAACCACGCCGCCGGGGCGTTGATGGTCATCGACGTGTTCATGCGGTCGAGCGGGATGCCGTCGAACAGGGTCCGCATGTCGCCGAGATGGCTGATCGGCACGCCGACCTTGCCGACCTCGCCCTTGGCCAGCGGATGGTCGGAGTCGTAGCCGGTCTGGGTCGGCAGATCGAAGGCGACCGAAAGCCCGGTCTGACCGCGCGCCAGATTGGTGCGGTAGAGCTCGTTCGATCTGGCCGCGGTCGAATGGCCGGCATAGGTGCGGATCAACCACGGACGATCGCGCTCAGGCTTGTTGGTCATAGGTGGCGGCTGGTGAAAGGTTTTCGTAGACTTGCGTACCTCAAATGATGTTGCATTGCAGCATGAAAGATTTCGCGGTGCAACCAAGGCCGAAGGCCGCTTGGTGACCAATACGACCTCTCCTTGGGAACAGGCCGCGGCGAGCGACCCGGCCACGGCCCTCGCGACCGCCACAACCGATCCGGACCTGACGCCGAGCCGGCCGATGTACGACGGCAGGCTCAGCGAGCTCTACGTCATCTACCTGCGGCATCTGTTGTTGATGCTGCTGACGCTGGGCTGGTCGCGCTTCTGGGGCCGTACGCGAATCCGTCGTTACCTCTGGAACCACTTCGCCATCCTGGGCGACCGCTTCGAATATCGCGGTCGCGGCATCGAGCTGATGGCGGGCTTCGTGCTGGCGCTGCTGATGCTCGCGGCCTGGGGTGGCCTGATGTACCTGGTGTGGATCTACGCGTTCCACGAACGGCCGTTCGCGAGTTTCGGCCTGTTCGACATCTTTTCGCTGTCGGTCGCGCTGATCGGCTTCCCGTTGGCCTTCGTCGGCCACTATGCCGGCCTGCGCTACCGGCTGTCGCGCACGCGCTGGCGCGGCATACGCTGCGGCCTGGCGGGGTCGGCCTGGCGCTACGGCGCGTCGGCCACCTTCCTCACCTTCGTCAACGCCATCTGCTTCCAGCTCCTGACGCCGGTCGTGTCGGTGAACCTGGCGCGCCCGCGCATCGCCAACACGCGTTTCGGCAGCCTGCCCTTCGTCTTCGCCGGCGGCGCCGGCGACATCTATGGCCGCTACATCGGCTACTACTTCCTCAACATCATCGCCTGGATGGTGGCCGGCGGCATCTTCTTCGCCGCCATCGGCGGCGCCGTCGGCGGCCTCGGCTCCATCTTCACGGAGGAAGAGCTCCGGAAGATGCTGACGCAGCCCGGCCTGCGAATGATCCTGCTGGTCGCTGCGCTCGCCGTCGGCGTCTACATCGTCTTCAGCCTGCTGATCCTGCCGTTGCGCTGCTGGTGGCAGGCCTATCTGTTCCGCTATCTCGTCTCGCGCACGCGGGCCGGCAACGTGCTGTTCGCCACCGCGATCACCACGCGCCAGATGTGGGGCTTCATGGTGCTGAACTACCTGATCGTCATGCTGACGCTGGGGCTGGGCTGGCCGTGGGTCGTGCACCGCACGCTCCGGCTGATCTCGGCCGAGCTGTGGCTCTACGGCGCGCCCGACGGCAGGACGGTCGGCCAGCCGACCGATCTCGGGCCGCGCTACGGCGAGGGTCTGCTCGACATGTTCGACGTGAGCGGCGTCTGACCATGGCCTCGCAGGCCCGCTACTACGACGGCGAGACCGCAGTGACGCACGAGGTCAGCGTGCGTCCGACCGCCAACGAGCTGGTGATCTTCCGGCTGGCCGACGCCGGCATCATTGCGCGCTGGCCGGTTGGCGAGCTCGCCGTGCTGGGCGACAGCCGGCACGAGGC
>JAEWIV010000278.1 GCA_023386865.1 Pseudomonadota bacterium | reverse complement strand
CCCCGGCCCCCGGCGGGGGGCCGGGTGGGGGGGGAAGCCGCTTGAGCACGTGCTACGGTGGCGCGTCCCCTTGCCAGACCGTGGAAGACCGCATGCCCGCCTCGTACGAAACGCACCGCCGCCAGCTGGAATTGATCCTCAACGCCTGGGGCATGGCCCCGCCGGCCGCCGCCAGCACCGCCGAGATCATGAGCTGGGCCGACCTGCACGGCATCGACACCCACGGCATCTCCATGGTGCCGGTCTATGACCAGCGGCGGCGCGACGGCAAGATCGACATGAAGGCCGAGCCCATTGTGTCACGGGAAACACCGGTCTCGGCGCTGGTCGACGGCCAGGGCGGTTTGGGCCACAGCAACGCCCGGCGCGCCATGGACCTTGCCATCGGCAAGGCCAAGACCTCGGGCATTGGCGTCGCCGTGGTGCGCAATTCGGCGCATTTCGGCGCCTGCGGCTTCTATGCGCTGATGGCGGTGGAAGCCGGACTGATCGGCATGGTCGCGACCTCCGCGAGCGGCATCCAGGTGGCGCCGACCTTCGGCGCCCAGGCCCGACTCGGCACCGACCCGATCGCCTTCGGCGCGCCCGGCAAACCGGGCGAGCCGTTCTTGCTCGATATGGCAACGACCACGGTGGCCGCGGGAAAAATCCGCAACAAGGCCAACGAGAACCTGCCGACCCCGCCCGGCTGGCTGGTCACCGCCGAGGGCAAGCCCAGCACCGATCCGCGCGAGGTGAGCAAGGGCGGCTTCATGACGCCGCTCGGCGGCACGCCGGAAGGCAGCAGCCACAAGGGCTACGGCCTGTCGTCGATGGTGAACATCCTGTCGTCGGCGCTCAGCGGCGCCACCATGATCACCGATCCCCTGCACACTAAGAAGCCCGGCATGCAGGACATCGGCCACTTCATGCTGGCGATGGACCCCGGCATGTTCCGCGACCCGAAGGAATTCCGCGACGACGTCGCCACCTTCTGCGACACGCTGCGCGCCACGAAGCCCGTCGATGCCGATCGACCGGTGATGGTGGCCGGCGACCCCGAACGGCGCACTGCCGCGCAGCGGATGAAGACCGGCATTCCCGTCGGACCCAACCTGCTCGCCAAGGTTCGCGACATCGCGCTCGCCTCGGGCGCGCCCTGGATCATGACCAACTGAGTTCTACAGCTCGACGGCCTGCGGGTCCCTTGCTCTTCGCGGCACCGTTCGCATCAGCGACAGGGCTCCGGCGAGCACGCCGAGCACACCGAGCATCAAGATGACCAGGCGGCTCGCGAAGACGAGCGCTTCCACCGAGGCGTTCACGGTGATGCCGTGCGAGCCGGGCGCGGCCGCGATCCCGAATGCCAGCAAGGTCGAGGCGCCGGCGATGCCGGTGCTGATGCCGAGGTAACGCACCACGTTCAGGAGGCTGCCGGCCTCGCCGGTCAGCTCCTCGGGCGCCGTCGCCATGATGGTGCTGCTGTTGGGCGAGATGAAAAGCCCCTGCCCCGCGCCGAAGATCGCCAGAGCCAGCATGACCAGCGGCATGCCGGCGGCCTTGCCGTCGAGGAAGAAGTAGAGCACCGCGAGGCCCGCGACGCAGAGCGCCATGCCCGACGCGGTGACGATGCGCGCGCCGAAGCGGTCGTAGAGGATGCCGCCGATCGGCGCCAGCAGGCCCAGCATCACCGGCACGATCGACAGGCGAAGGCCGGCGACGAGCTCGGAGTCCTGGTAGACGCGGACCAGCGCAAAGGGAATGAGGAAGAACACGCCGAACAGCGTGGCATAGGAAAGGAAGTTCGCGAGGTTGCCGGTCAGGAAGGCGCGCTGGCGCAGCAGCGCGAAATCGATCAGCGGCGTCGCGGCTTGGCGCTCGGCCCGCACGAACAGCGCGAGGAGGATGACCGCCGCCACGGCGCAGGCGATGAAGGCCGGCGAGGTCGTGCCCCAGGCGTGGCCTTCGTTCAGCAGCGCGATGATGGCCGTGAGCGCCGGCGCGATCAGCAGCGCACCATGCCAGTCGAAGCGGCCGCCGCTCTGCAGATGCCGCGTCTGCGGCAGCACGAACCAACCGAGGATCAGGCCGAACAATCCGAACGGCACGTTGATCCAGAACGCCCAATGCCAGCCCAAGGTATCGAGCACGAAGCCGCCTACCGCCGGGCCCACGCCCAGCCCGATCGCCTGTGCCGCCGACTGCAGCCCGAGCGCGCGGCCGCGATGCTCCGCGCCGGCCGCGAGGACGACGATGGCGATGCTGTTGGCGGTGAGCAGGGCGGCGCCGATGCCCTGGATGACGCGGAAGGCGATCAGGGTCGGCAGGTCCGGCGCGAAGCCGCACAAGCCGGAGCCGATGACGAAGATCAGGAAGGCGCCGGTGTAGAGCAGCTTGCGGCCGACCATGTCGGCCAGCCGGCCGAAGATCGGCATGAACGACGCCATGGTGAGGATATATCCCACCGCGACCCAGCTCACGGTGCTGAGCGGCGCATGGAAGTCGCGTTCCAGCCGGGGCAGCAGCATCTGCGTCAGGCTGGCGTCGACCTGGCCCATGAAGGCGCCGACGCACACCGTGCCGACGACGACCCAGGGATACCAGGCGAGCCGGGCGACGGCCGGCAACGGCGGCGGCTCGTGGCCTTCGAGCACGGCGTTGCGCAAAGCCGTGAACGAGGCCGGGCCAGGCTCCGTCACGCGGCATCCTCCAGCACCATCGCCGCCGCCTTCTCGCCGATCATGATCGAGGGCGCGTTGGTGTTGCCGGAGGTCAGCGTCGGCATGATCGAGGCGTCGGCGACGCGCAGGCCGGCAACGCCGTGCACGCGCAGGCGGGCATCGACCACGGCCTGGGCGTCCGGGCCCATCTTGCAGGTGCCGACGGGATGGTAGGTCGTCTCGGCCGCCTGCTTGACCCAATCCAGGATCTCGTCGTCGGTCCTGCGCTCGCGCCCCGGCGCAATCTCGGTGATCTGCAGATGGGCGAGCGCCGGCGCGTGCATGACCGAGCAGGCGATGCGGATGGCGCGTACCGTGAGCTCGGCATCGACCGGCGACGACAGGAAATTGAAGTTGATCGCCGGCGGCTTCCTCGGATCTGGCGAAGCGATGTGGATGTGTCCCCTGCTCTCGGGCCGCATCGGATGGGCGTAGCACGTCATGCCGGATCGGCGTGAGATGCGTGGGCCTTTCGGTCCGGGCTCGGTCAGCATCGGCACCCAGCCCAGCAGCAGGTCCGGCGAGGCGAGGCCTTCGCGCGAGCGCACGAAGGCCCGGATCGGCGCGGCGACCATCGACAGCAGCCCGTCGCCGAACAAGCCATAGCGCAAGGCCTGCTTCACCAGGCCGAGGCCGCGACCGCGGTCGTTGAAGGTGACGCCCTTGGCGCCGATCGACCAGCGCGTGCGCGGGGCATAGTGGTCGCGCAGGTTCTCGCCCACGCCCGGCAGGGCATGACGCACGCGGATGCCGAGCGCCTTCAGGCGTTCGGGCTGGCCGATGCCCGACAGCTCCAGGAGCTGCGGCGAGTTGATCGACCCGGCACTGACCACGACCTCGCGCGCCGCGCGCGCCTCCCGTGCCGCGCCTGCGACGGAATAGCGGACGCCGATGCAGCGCTTGCCCTCGAGCGTCAGCGCTTCGGTGAGGGCGCCGGTCACGATGCGCAGATTCGGCCGGCGGCGAATGGGATCGAGGTAGCATCGCGCGGTGCTCATCCGCTGACGCGAGGCGATGGTCGCCTGGCTCATGGCGATGCCGTCCTGCTCGGCGCCGTTGTAGTCGGGATTGTGCCGGATGCCGACCTGGCCGGCGGCCTCGATCAATGCCGAGAAGAGCGGGTCGCGCCAGTCGGGATCGGTGACGCGCAGCGGTCCGTCGCGGCCGCGGAAGGCATCGTCGCCGCCGCCTTCGTAGTTCTCCATCTTCTTGAAGAACGGCAGGACGTCGCTGTAGCTCCAGCCGCGATTGCCCATCTGCGCCCAGGAGTCGAAGTCCTGCGCCTGGCCACGCACGAAGGCCTGGCCGTTGATGGCGCTCGAGCCGCCGAGCAGCTTTCCCCGCGGCACCGGCAGACGGCGGCCATTGGTGCTGGCCTCGGGCTCGGCGCTGTAGAGCCAGTTCGCTGCCGGATTGTTCAGGAGCTTGGCGTAGCCGATCGGGATGCGCGACCAGGGATTTCCGGCGGGTCCCGCCTCCAGCAGCAGAACCCGGTTGCCGGGGTCCGCCGACAGCCGGTTGGCCACGACGGCGCCGGCGGAGCCCGCGCCGACGACGATGTAGTCGTACGTGTCGACGGTCACTTGAACCGGTAACGAAAATCGCAGAACGCCGCGCCCTGCATGATGGTCTGGGTGCGCTTGAAGCCGACGTCGGCGCCGCCGACATCGGCGATGTGGAAGTCCGAATCGCACAACAGGATGCCGCCCAGCTCCGGCTCGCCGATGCCGCGGAAGAACTCGGCATAGGCACAGCGCGTGACGTTGTATTCGCGCACCGTGCCGTCGTCCTTCAGCATGTCCCGGTCGACGGCATTGCCGATGCGCGGCCGCATGTCCTCGGCCCACACCGCGTCCCACTTCTGGCGCGGCGTTCCGGGCTTGCTCTCGCCGATGCGGTGATAGAGATCGCGCGCCCACTTGCGCAGCGCGTCGCCGACGATGCGGTCGGCCTTCTCCTTGCCGACCTCGGCGCGCAGCGACCGCAGGATCGGCAGGATCACCTCGGCCTGCAGCTTGACCTCGTCGAGCAGCGAAAGGGTGGTTGGCGGCATGGCAAATCTCCCATCGTTTGGTGCACCGTCACCCGGCCAGGGCGACCGACTTCAACCGGGCCCGCCGCACCGGGCGCAATACGCCGATCGCCAGCACGGCGGCCACGACATTCATGCCGACGGCGATGGCGAACACCATCTGCCAGTTGCCCGTCATCTCGACCAGCGGCTCGGAGAGTGGAATCAGCAGCGCCGCCAGGCCCTTGGCGGTATGCAGCATGCCCGCATTGGTCGTGGCGTAGGTCGCGCCGAAGTAATCGGTGCAGGTCGCCGGGAACAGGCTAGCGACCTCGCCCCAGGCGAAGAACACGGCGCTGACCAGCAGCACGAACATCAGCGGATTGTCGCCCCAGCGGGCGAACGCAGAGATGCTCGCCGCGCCCAGGGTGAAGGCCATGACCATGGTGTTCTCGCGGCCGATATGGTCCGACAGCCAGCCACACAGCGGCCGCGCCAGGCCATTGGCGATGCGATCCAGCGTGAGCGCGAAGGTCAGCGCCGGCAGGGTGACGCCCAGGAGGCTGACCGGGACGTCGGCGACCCGGAAATCGAGCGCGATGGTCGCGAGGTGGGCGGTGAAGGTGAGGCCCGCCGCCGTGACCAGGAGCGACATGACGAACAGCAGCCAGAACAGCGGCGAGCGCAGGACTTCGCGCGGGGTGAAGTCGCGGACGGTCTGCGCGACGTGTGGCGCCGGCAGGCGGCCGATGTCGCGCGGTTTGGCGAGAAGCAGGGACACGACACAGACGACGGCCCCCTGGCCCAGGCCGAACCACAGGAAGGCGGCTTCGTAGCCGCTGTGCTCGATGGTGCGATACAGCGGGATGACAGTGACCGCGGAGCCGATTCCGTAGCCCGCCACGGTGAGGCCGGCGGCGAGGCCGCGCCGGTCGGGAAACCATTTCAGCGCGTTGCCCAGGCAGGTGCCGTAGACGCAGCCCGCGCCGATCCCGCCCAGCGCGGCGGCGACGTACAGCAGGGCCAGGGAACTCGCGACCGAGTTCAGGCTCCAGGAGATCGCGACCAGAATGCCACCCGCCAGCGCCACCGGGCGCGGACCCAGGCGGTCGACGAACCAGCCCTCGAAGGGCACCAGCCAGGTCTCGGTCAGGATGAAGATCGTGAAGGCCACCTGGATGGCGGCGCGTCCCCAGGCATGCTTGTCGTCGATCGGCTGGACGAACAGCGTCCAGCCGTGCTGCAGGCTCGAGATCATCACCATGCAGACGATGCCGGCCGTGAGCTGCAGCCAGCGGTTCGTGAGCGGGCTGGACGAGGAATCGGCGGGCATGCTCGCCCATCCTAGCCGGAGTTCCACCGCGCGTCAGTTTCACGGGTCGGACTCGGCAGCGGCTCCAGGCGCATCGCGCCTTGAAGTGGCGCGGCCGTTGTCGGACGGTTGCTCCCACCGACAAGCACGAGGAGCGCTTCCCATGACTGCGACCCAGCTCGACGGCCTCGTCACCCTGTTGCGCTCGCGCGCGGCGCCGCCCGACCACGACGTGGCCCAGGCGCGGTTGCGGTTCGAGAAGACCGCCGTCTTCCTGGGCGGCGCGCCTGACGCCAGGTGCGAGAAGGTCGATGCCGGCGGCGTCCCGGCGGAATGGGTGATGGCCCCGGGCTGCGACACCGCGCGGGCGATCCTCTATCTGCATGGCGGCGGCTATGCCATCGGTTCGCTCAACACGCATCGCCGGCTGGCCTACGACATCTCGGCGGCATCGGCCGCCAAGGTGCTGCTGATCGACTATCGCCTGGCGCCGGAGCATCCCTTCCCCGCCGCCGTCGACGACGCGGCCGCCGCCTGGCGCTGGCTGCTGCAGCAGGGCTTCGCCGCGAACCGGCTGGCGATCGCGGGCGATTCGGCGGGCGGCGGCCTCGCCATCGCCACGCTGGTGAACCTGCGCGACAAGCAGCTCGGCCTGCCGGCATGCGCCGTGGCCCTCTCGCCCTGGGTCGACCTCGAAGGGCTGGGCAACAGCATCACGACGCGCGCCGAGCAGGATCCCATGGTGCAGAAGGACGGCCTGCTGTGGATGGCCAAGATGTATCTCAACGGCAAGGATCCCAGGACCCCGCTCGCGGCGCCGCTGTATGCCGACCTCAAGGACCTGCCGCCCGTGCTGATCCAGGTGGGCAGCGCCGAGACCCTCCTCGACGACGCCATCCGCATCGCCGAGAAGATGCATGCCGCCGGGGTCGACGCGCGGCTCGCGATCTGGCCCAACATGCTGCACGTCTTTCCGCTGTTCGCCCCCGTGCTCTCGGAAGGTCGCGACGGCTGCATCCAAATCGGCAACTTCATCCGCAGCAAGACAGCCTAGGAGAGCCACATGCCACGCATGACCGGCGGCGACGCCATCGTCGATTCCCTGCTGCGGCACGGCGTCGACACCATCTTCGGCCTGCCCGGCGTGCAGATGTACGGCCTGTTCGACGCCTTCGCGCGCAACGCCAACCGGCTGAAAGTGATCAACGCCCGGCACGAGCAGACCACGGCCTACATGGCGCTGGGCTACGCGCAATCCTCCGGCAGGCCCTCGGCCTTCACGGTGGTGCCGGGTCCCGGCGTGATGAACACCATGGGTGCGCTGACCACGGCATGGGGCGTCAACGCGCCGATCATGTGCATCACGGGCCAGGTGCCGAGCGCCATGATCGGCCGCGGCCGAGGGCAGCTCCACGAGATGCCCGACCAGCTCGCCACCTTGAAGACGCTGCTGAAGTTCGCCGAGCGCATAGAGCATCCCACCGAGGCGCCGCAGGTCATGGCACGCGCCTTCCAGGCGATGACTTCGGGGCGGCCGGGCCCGGTCGCCGTCGAGATGCCGTGGGACATGTTCCCCGCCACCGCCGACGTGAGGCCGATCGACCCGCTCGGCAAGCGCCAGAACCCCGAGCCCGACCCCGACAAGATCGCGGCGCTGGCCAAGCTGGTGGACGCCGCCAAGGCGCCGATGATCTGGGTGGGCGGCGGCGCGGTCGATGCCGGCCCCGAGATCCTGGCGCTGGCCGAGAAGATCGGCGCGCCGGTCGTGTCCTTCCGCATGGGCAAGGGCGTGGTCGATTCGCGCCATCCGCTGTCGCTGAACACGGTCGAGGGCTTCGAGC
>JAEWIV010000272.1 GCA_023386865.1 Pseudomonadota bacterium | reverse complement strand
CCCTCGCTTGCGACATCCGCATCGCCGCGCAGTCGGCGTTCGTCAGCACCGGCTATGCCCGGGTCGGCCTGTCGGGCGACTACGGCATCGCCTGGCTGCTGACCCGCACCGTCGGCTCGGCGCGGGCGCGCGAGCTGATGTTCACGGCCGCGCGCGTCGACGCCGAGCGCTGCGAGCGCATCGGTCTGGTGAACCGCGTCGTGCCGGACGACAAGCTGCAGACCGAAGCCTTCGGGTTCGCCCAGTCGCTGGCCAACGGCCCGCGCGTGGCGCTGCGCAACATGAAGGACAATCTCGACGACGCGCTGCACATCGACTACGCGACCGCGCTGCACCGCGAGGCCGAGCGCCTGGTCCAGGCCTCGCGCACCGAGGACCACAAGGAGGCGGTGCGGGCCTTCGTCGAGAAACGGAAGCCGGTGTTCGTCGGGCGATAGGAGGGGAACGCGTGCGCGACTACCTGGCCTGGAGGCTGGCCTTTGGCGTGACGACGCCGTCGACGAATACGGTCGTCCAGCCCGAATACGACGACATGCGGCCCGAAGGGGTGACCAACCACCTGGCCCGCATGGTCATCGCCGACGATCCGGTCACATCCGATGCCGATTTCGAGAGGCAGCTCGAGGCGATCGACAAGGCGCTCGAGGATGCGGTCGACCGGGTCATGGATGCCAAGCCCAACGCCTTCATCCTCGGCATCTCCGCGCTTGCGGTGTGGGGCGGCACGCTCGACTGGGGCGAAGACCTCAAGCGACGCGTGCGCAAGGTGGCCGGCTGGGATATTCCCGTCACCATCGCGTCCGACGCCGTCGCCGCCGGCCTCAAGGCGCACGGGATCAAGCGCAGGATCGCGATCATGGAGCCGTACTACCCGTGCATCGAGCCCCGTCTCAATGCCGTGCTGGGCGCCCATGGCTACGAGATCGTCCGCTTCTGCCACATGCGCGGCAAGAGCCCGGCGTCGTATTCCGTGCTGACCGCCCAGGACATGATCAAGGCGGCACGCTCGATCGACGGGCCGGATATCGAGGCGATCGTCGCGTGCGGCGCCAACCTGCCCTTTGCCAGGCTGGCCGACGAAGCCGAACGCTGGCTCGACAAGCCCGTCCTGCAGATCAACGCAACGACCTACTGGCACGCGCTCAGGACCAACGGCATCACCGACAAGGTCTACGGCTACGGCTCGCTGCTGGCGCGATTCTGACCCGGACTGCACCCCGACCTGCGAGCGTCAATACAAGAGATGCCTCTGCCGCTTCGTGAGGAACTCGGCGACGCCGGGCGTCCAGGATTGCGCGATGTCGCGCGGATCGGCCAACGCCTTGACGGCCGCGAGCGAGGCCCGCGAGCCGATCATGCTGAGCGTGCGGTCGATCTGGAGCCGGTCGCCGTAGAGGTGCCAAAGCGCCGCCATCAGCTCGACGCCGAGCAGCGGACTATCCAGCCGGTTGCGGTCGGTCAGAACGATCCGGACGCCTTCACATCGCTGGCCGGGATAGACCCATTCGCGCGGCGTGAAGGTCGCAGCTTCGAAGCGCACGCCGGCGATCCCGCGACCGTTCAGATGATCGGTCAGGACCTTTCCGTCGATCCAGGGCGCGCCCACCAGTTCGAAGGGCGTGTCCGTGCCGCGGCCGACGCTGACATTGGCCGCTTCGATCATGCCCACGCCCGGGTAGAGCACGGCCTGCTCGAGCTTGCGCAGGTTGGGCGACGGCGGCGCCCAGGTAAACCCGGTCTGGTCGAACCACATCGCCCGCTCGTAGCGGCGCATGGCCACGACATGCAGCCTGGCGCCGATGTTCTTTTCGGCGTTGAACAGCCGGGCCAGCTCGCCCAACGTCATGCCATGGCGCACCGGCAGCGGCAGGTAGGTGATGAAGGAAGTGAGATCGCCATCGAGCACCGCCCCCTGCACCGTACTCGCGGTGATGGGATCGGGGCGGTCGAGCACATAGAAGTCGAGCTTGCTGGCGGCCGCGGCCTCCATCGCATAGGCCATGGTCGTGGGATAGGTGTAGTAGCGCGCGCCGACATCCTGCATGTCGAAGACCAGGGCATCGAGGCCGGCCAGCATCGCCTGTGTCGGTCTCCTCGTCTCGCCGTAGAGGCTGAACACCGGTAGGCCGGTCGCCTGGTCGCGTCCCGAGGCGATCTTGCCTTCGGCTGCTGCATCGAGCCCGTGCTCGGGGCTGAACAGCGCCACCAGCTGCGGGCCGCCGCCTGGCCTGGCGCCGGCCTGGCGCAGGACATCCGCGGTGCGCCGGCCGCGCGCGTCGAGCGCCGAACGGTTTGTAATGAGCCCGACCCGGCGCCCGGCGAGCTGGTGAAAGCCATAGGCTTCGAGCACGTCGATCCCCGACATCACCCGGCTCTGCTCGCCGCGTGACACCGCGCCGGCCACGGTCGAGAGGCGCCGCAGCATCTGCAGATTGTTGCCCTTGCCGTCGGGATGCAGCCGGTTGGTGAGAACGATCAGGAACGTTCTGGTCGAGGGGTCGATCCAGATCGCCGTGCCGGTGTACCCGGTATGGCCGTAGGACTGCGGCGAAAACGACGGCGCCATCCACACCGCATAGGGCGAATCGATGTCCCAGCCGAGGCCGCGCAATGCCGGGCCGCCGGGTGGACTCTGGGGCTGCGTCATCGCCGCGATCGAACCCGGCTTCAGCACGCCCTTGCCGCCGGTGAGCATCATCTGCGCGAACTTCGCGAGGTCGTCGGCGGTGGTGAAAGCGCCGGCGTGTCCGGCGACGCCGCCCATGCGATAGGCGATGGGATCCTGGACCTCGCCCCAACGCAGCTCGCCGCCTTCGACGTCGGCTGGCGCGATGCGGTCCCGCGGCACGGACGGCCGGAAGGCGCTGTCACGCATGCCGAGCGGCAGGAAGATGTTCTTGGCGGCATAGACGTCCAGCGGCTGGCCGGAGACGCGCCGCACGATTTCGCCCAGCACGATGAAATCGACGTCGCTGTAGACAAAGCGCGTGCCGGCGGGTGCCAGCGGCTTCAGCGCCACGATGGCCTCCAGCGCCCCCTCCGTACCCGACCAGGCGCGCGTCGGGATGCCGGCGGGCAGCGCGGCGTAGTGCGTCATGAGCTGGCGCACGGTGATGTCGTCCTTGCCGTTGGCGGCGAAGGCCGGCCAGTAGGCGGCGGCCGGCCGGTCGAGTTCGATCTGGCCGCGCTCGACCAGCTGCATGATCGCCACCGACGTCGCCATCACCTTGGTGAGCGAGGCGGCGTCGTAGATCGTGTCGAGCGTGGCGGGCTGCACCGAGGGCATCACCGAGCGGTTGCCGTAGGCCTGGCGCACGACGATGCGATCGCCGACGCCCAGCACGACGACGGCGCCGGGCACCTTTCCGCTGGCGATCTCGTCGCGCACGATGGCGCCGATGGCGTCGGCGGCCTGGGAGGCAGCCGGCGCGGCGGCGGCAGGCGCCCCCGGCGTCGCGCAGGCGACAGCGAGCTGGCAGATCAGACCGACAAGGAAGAGCCGCAACGTCTCAGCGGGCCGCCTTGACCCTGCTCTCGACGGGCTCGGGCTTGATCTCGTTGGTCGAATAGACATTGCGGGGGTTCCACAGCATCCAGCCGTCGGTGCCGGCGTCGCGCGACGCCTTGGTTTGCTTGGCGATCTCATCGGCGCCGAAGGCCTTTCCGCCGAAGGCATAGTCGGTGAACGCCTGCAGCCACGGCCGATACCGCACCGCCGTATTCGCCGTCCGCCGCTTACATTCCTCGAGCGACAGGTAGACGATCTCGTAGGGGTTCTGGACGGGATTGCGGTAGCCGGGGATGCCGAACTGGAAGCCCGACGGATAGAGCATGGGCGAGATGATGTCGACCGCCGTGGCCAGGTCCTCGACCCGCTGGCCGATGCCGGTGTCGTTCTGGTTCCAGCAGACATAGCCGAAGGAATCCATTGCCGTGAACACATTGTACGGCGTGAGGCGCCGGCGCGCCTCGCGGAGAAAGTCGGTGATCGCCCCCACCCGCCCGTTCTCGTCGGCCGCATTGGCGAAGCCGAGGCCGACGGCGTCGGGGAGGCGGACGTAATCGAACTGGATCTCGTCGAAGCCGGCCGCGGCGGCCTCCTCGGCGACGCTCAGGGTGTAGTCCCACGCTTCCCGGCGTGACGGATCGATCCAGGCCAGGCCCTCGCGGTCCTTCCACAGCCCGCCGCCCGCGGTCCGGATCGCCCACTGCGGATGCGCGGCGGCCAGCAGGTCGTCCTTGAACACCACGATGCGGGCGATCAGGTAGATGCCCTTGCTCTTCAGATTGGTCGCAAGCGCCTTCAGGTCGGGAATGGTGCGCAGTTTCTGCGCCCCGATCCTGGCGGCGAGAGGCAGCTTGCTGGGATAGGGAATGAGGCCGCGATCGCCCTTGAGATCGATGACCAGCGCGTTCAGGCCGCTCTTTTCGATCACGTCGAGGGCCGGATCGAGCAGAAACGGCGCGCCGATGCCGTAGACGGTGAGATAGAGCGCCTTGGGCCGCAACGGCGCGAGCTCGGTGGTCGGTGGCCCGGCATCGCTGGCCGCGACGATCGAGCGGCCGTAGCCGACGGCGCGGACCTGCAACGGCTGGGGACCGCCGGGAGCGCGATAGTAGCCCTTCGCGTCGGTCAGCACCGTCTTGTCGCCCGCCGTGACGATGGCGCCCGCGATCGGTGCGCCGGTGGCATCGACGATCGTGCCTTCGCGCTCGACCTCGCGCGCCGCCTCCTTGACCTGGTCCTGCTTCGTCTCGGGATCCTTGCCCTGGGCGTGGGCTGCTGCCGCCGGCACGAGGAAAAGCACAGCGGCGGCCAGCAGCGGCCGCAGGACGTTCTTCATTTGGATGCTCCCAGAAGCGACACGAAGCGGTTGCCACGGTCGAGGTCGGTGACGATGAAGCGCGGCAGCGCCATGATCTTGTCGGACCGCATCACCGGACGGCGCTCGATGGTGAACGCCGAGACATAGCCCGCTGCCTGCGCCCACTGGTCGAGTTGCTCGTCGCGGATCCCGAACGGCCACGCCAGGAGATCGACCTTGCCGCCCAGGCGTTGCTCGAGCACGGCCTTGGACTTCAGGAACTGGTCCTGGGCGAATTTCTCGTAGGCCGCCGGCGTCAGCCGCTTGCGCTCGACGTTGAAATTGGGATGCCAGAAGGTGTGCGACTGGATGTCGACCAGGCCCGACGCCTTCATCTCGGCCAATTGCGCCCAGGTCATCGCATAGTCGGCGTTGGAGATCGCCGAAGGATAGATGAACAGCGTGACGGGGATCTTCAGACGCTGGATCAGCGGAAACATGTCCGAGTAGACGGTGCGATGGCCGTCGTCGGCGGTCAGCACCACGGCACGTTCCGGCAGCGGCGCAGCGGAGTCGCCCAGTGCCGCCACGAGTGCCGCCAGGGGAATGACCTTGTAGCCGCGCTCCTGGATCAGCTTGAGCTGAGCCTCGAACACGGGCGTCGTCACGGTCATCTCGTCGGACGAGACCGGCCCGAGGCGGTGATAGAGCAGGATCGGAACGGCGGACGGATCGGCGGCAAAGCCGGATGAGCTGGCAAGCAACAGAAGGCAGACAAGCCAACGACCAATACGCCGCATACTCACCTATGGGCGACTACCAAAGCCGTAAAAAATCTTATCATAAACTTCGGCGCATTGCTCCTATAAAGCGAACAGACGTCGCCGATACACGACACGACTTTCGGTCATGGACCTGAGTTGTGTTCCCAGGGGTCGAGGACGTCGAGCCCAGCGTAGTCGAAGTCAACGATGTTGCGGGTGACGAGCGTAAGCTGGTGATGGAGCGCCGTCGCGGCGATAAACGCGTCCCGCTCGGGCTGCGGGTTGGGCAGATGCAGCCAAGCGCAGCGGCGTGCGATCGCGGTGTCTATCGCAAAGATGCGATGCTGGAACTCGGCGAGGACATTGCGCTCCATCCACGCCAGCAGCAGTCGAGCCTGCGCCCGGTCGCGGCGCTCGATACGGCGGATCCCGAGCTCCAGTTCCATGAGAGTTACGACAGACAGATAGCAAGTCGCAGGGTCGATCTTGGCCGCCCATGTCGCAACCACCCGATCGGCTCGCCCGTCGGCAACTTTCCTCAGTTCAGAGACGACGTTGGTATCGAGCAGGTACATCAGTTGAAGATGGCCGGCGTCGCAGTCGTCAGAGGTCGGTCGAGTTCGGAATCGAGGTCGATGTCAGACAGGCCAGGCATGCTGAGCGCCGAGGCCAAGTTGGTACCTTCGCCCGCTAACCGCCGGTACTCCTCGATCGTCAGCAGCACGTGTGACGGCGTGCCCCGGTCGGTGATGAAGACCGGGCCATCGGCAGCGGCTCTCTTGGCCTTGCCCGAGTCCTGATTGAATTCGCGACTAGAGATCTTGGTGATGCCCATGGTGCTCTCCGAGAGGCAATGTAGGTATATACCTACATGGACGTCAAGCCTTAGCGCCGGCCTCAATACCTGCAATGGCGTCTATACTTTGACAGCCATCTTCCCCCGGTTCTTGCCCTCGAACAGGCCGATCAGTGCCTGTGGCGCCTTGTCGAGGCCGTCGACGATATCGACGATGGCCTTGATCTTGCTGTCGTCGACCCAGCGCGCCAGCCTGGTTTCGGCCTCGGCGCGCCGGTCGTAGAAATCCATGACGATGAAACCTTCCAGGCGCAGCCGCTTGGTCACGACCAGCCCCGGCACCGCCATCGGGCCGGGGGCGGGCTTCTCGACATCATATTGGGAGACGTTGCCGCAGCAGACGACGCGGCCGCGCAGGTTCATCAGCGACAACGCCGCGTCCAGCACCGGCCCGCCGGTATTGTCGAAATAGACGTCGACGCCGCCAGGGCAGACCGCCCGCAGCGCGCGGTACACGCCGCCCGCCTTGTAGTCGACGGCGGCATCGAAACCGAGATCGCGCACCAGCCAGTCGCACTTGTCCTGGCCGCCCGCCGTGCCGACGACGCGGCAGCCCGCGAGCTTGGCGATCTGGCCCACCATGGTGCCGACCGCGCCGGCCGCCGCCGAGACCAGCACGGTGTCGCCGGGCTTGGGCCGCCCGACCTCGAGCAGGCCGAAATACGCGGTGAGCCCGGTGACGCTGAGCGGCCCGATCAGAAGCTCCAGCGGCGCCTCGGTTGTGCGCTTGGTGAGCCGGCCCGCCGGCATCGCGGCATAGTCCTGCCAGCCCCAGTCGCCCTCGACGATATCGCCCGCCTTCAGTCCGCCGACCTTCGAGTCCACCACCTCGCCGATGGCGAAGCCGCTCATCACCTGACCTGGTTCCAGCGCGTCGCGATAGGTCTTGCCCATCATCCAGGCGCGGTTGGCGGGATCGAGCGACAGCATGCGCGTGCGCACCAGCGCCTCGCCGTCACGCGCCTGCGGGATGGCGGTCTCGGCCCACTGGAAGGTATCGGCGGCGATCTTGCCCTGGGGCTGTTTGGCGTAGAGCCACTGGCGGTTCATGGCCGTCAGTCCTTGTAGCTGGCGGCGCGCTTCTGCAGGTTGGACATGATCGCCTCGAGCTGGTTGGGCGAGCCGATCAGCTTCTGCTGCTCGACCGACTCCTGCATCAGGCCGCGGGCGGCGTCGACGGCGACGGCGTCGTTCAGCAGCCGCTTGGCAGCGCGGACGGCGTCGGGACTCTTGTTCGCGATCTCCCTCGCCGTCTCGAGCGCCGCGGCCCTCGGATCGTCGACCACCCTGGTGACGAAACCGAGCTGCTGCGCCTCGACGCCGTTGAAGATGCGGCCGGTATAGGTGAGCTCGCGCACGACGTCCTCGCGCGCCAGGTGGCGCATGAGCTGGGTGCCGGCGAGGTCGGGCACCAGGCCCCACTTGATCTCCATCACCGAGAAGCGGGTGTCGGCGCTGGCGTAACGCATGTCCGCCCCCAGCATGATCTGGAAGCCGCCGCCGAAGGCCACGCCGTGGACCGCGGCGATCACCGGTACCGGCAGCGTGCGCCATTGCCAGGCGCATTGCTGCGGCCGGTTGGCGATGCCGTGCGTGCGCTTGGTGAGGTCGCGCACGCCGGGTACGGCGTCGCCGTCCTGCTTCATGGCGGCGAAGCTTCCCATGTCGAGGCCGGCGCAGAACGCCTTGCCGTCGCCCGACAGCACGACGCAGCGCAGGCCCTTCATCCTGGCGAGCTGGTCGCCCGCTTCGATGATGCCTTCGAACATCGCCGGATCGAGCGCATTCATCTTGTCGGCACGGATCAGGCGCACGTCGGCGACGCCGTCCTTGAGGTCGATCGAGACGCGGTCCTTCATTTGTCCTTCTCCGATTTCAGCCATTCGCGCAGCCGGCGCCTGACCTCCTCCGGCGGCAGTCTTTCGGGCGGCTTCAGGCTGCCGTCGCCCTGCTTGGGCCACATCAGCACGGCGATGCCACGCTGCACGTCGGCGAAGCTGCAGTCGTCGGGCAGCCGGTCGAGCAGCGCCCTCACCTCGGCCTTCACATCCTTCTTCTCGCTGGTCGTCATCGCGTCACCATGAGCCAGATGCCTTGCGCAACATAGACCGCGCCCAGCCCCAGGATCACGCGGCGCGTCCAGTAATAGAACTGCCTGTCGGACATGCGATCGAGGAAGCTGCGCGACAAGCTGGTCCCCAGCACGGCGAAACAGGCGGCATAGGCCATGACCAGCCACTGCTCGAGATCCCGGCCGGCCGGGCTGTCGATCAGGACGGCGAAATAGGCGACCTTCGTGAGGTGGCCCAGCACCTGGGCCGCGGCCTTGGTGGCGACGTTGACCTGGCGCGTCATGCCGGTGCGCACATAGAAGATGTCGAGCAGCGGGCCGGTGACGCCCGACACGAGCTGGATGGCGCCACCGATGACACCGGCGAGGAAGGCCTGGCCGCCGCGCTCGATGTCGGGCGCGATGCGCTGCGGCACGGCGAGCGCAATGAACGGCATCAGCCCGACCGCCATCAGGACCAGTGCCTTGTCGGGCACGAAGTCGAACGAGGAGAAGACCAGCAGCGATGCACCCGCCCCGGCGCCGAATTTGAGCACCACGCTCCATTTGACGTGACGGCGCCACAGCCAGGCGCGCCAGCTGTTGGCCGCGATCTGGATAACGCCGTGGAACACCATGGCGACCGGCACCGGCAGGAAGACCAGCAGGAAGCCGATCAACAGCATCCCGCCTGCCATGCCGAAGATCCCGGAAATGAACGAGGTGACGACGGCGACGACGGCCAGCGCGACGAGGACGGGCAGGGAGAACATCCGGGCGCGGCGTAGCGCAGGTGGCAGTGTCTGTCGAGGATCGCCTATGGTGAGGACATGGCCGATCGCGATCTCCTTTTCATGCCTGCGGCGAAGGCCGCCGCCCTCATCCGCGCCAGGAAGCTTTCGCCTGTCGAGTATGTCGATGCCGTGCTGGCGGCGGCCGACCAGGCCAATGTCCGGCTCAACTGCTTTCGCGTCCTGATGCACGAGGAAGCGCGGCGCGACGCCCGGGCGGCCGAGGCGGCCGTGACGGAGGGCAAGCCGCTTGGACCGCTGCACGGTGTGCCGATCAGCATCAAGGACCTGGTCGACGTGAAAGGCGTGCCGACGCGCCACGGCTCGGCGATCTTCGAGGACAACGCTCCGGCAGCAGCCGACGACATCCTGGTCAGTCGCCTGCGCGCGGCCGGCGCCATCATCATCGCCAAGGCCACGACGCCGGAGTTCGGCGTCAAGGGCCTGACCGACGGGCCGTCCTTCGGCATCACGCGCAATCCCTGGAATCTCGAGCGCACACCGGGCGGCTCTAGTGGCGGCGGCGCGGCGGCCGTGGCGGCGGGGCTTGGACCCTTGTCGCTCGGCACCGACGGCGCAGGCTCGATCCGCGGCCCGGCCTCGTGCAGCGGCCTCGTTGGGCTGAAGCCGTCCTTGGGCGCAGTGCCGGCCGACGCCACGCGCGATGCCTTCGGCAACAACGTCTATGCCGGCCCGCTCGCCCGCACCATCACCGACGCGGCGATCATGCATTCGGTGCTCGCAGGCCCGAGCGAGAGGGATCCCTGGACGCTGTCGGGCGGCGTGCAGCACCCGCTGGCGCCGAAGCTCGCCGGCGAAAATCTGTCGGGCGTTCGCATCGGGTATATCGAGCTCACCGCCAATCCGCGCATCGCGGCCGACGTGCGCGCCAACACGCGTGCGGCCGTCGCCGCCTGGCAGGAGCTGGGTGCCGACGTCGAGGAGGTGGACGAGACGATCGACTGGATCGAATACGAAGGCCGCGTTCTCTACCAGGCGAACTTTGCCGTGTTCTGCGCCCAGTACCTGCCGAAATGGCAAAACCAGATGGACCCGGTGACGCTCGCCTTCATGGAGCGCGGCGCCAAGTTCACCCTGGCCGACTTCCGCAACGCCCAGTTCGCGCGCACCGCCCTGTTCCGCAGGATCCAGTCGCTGTTCGAGCGCTACGACTTCCTGGTGACGCCGACCAACTCGCGCACCGCGCTCGATGTCGGCCACGACGCCGCCAACGACGAGGTTGTGGTCGACGGCGTGAAATGCGGCATCACCCGGCAAGGCTGGACCTCCTACCAGTACCCCTTCAACCTCACCGGCCATCCCGCGCTCGCGGTCCCGTCGGGCTTCGGCACGGACGGCCTGCCGACCTCGGTCCAGATCGTCGGCCGCTGGGGCCATGAGACCGATGTGCTGCGCTTGGGTGCGCTGCTGGAGGCGGCGCGACCCTGGGCGCAGCACCGGCCGCCGGCAGCCTGAGCGGCTCAGGCGGCGCGGTCTCCAGCGAGAGCGGTCTGCCTCATCCTTTGCAGGTTGATCTTCTTGTACTCGGGCCGTCCGGTGACTTCGGCGCCGACCCACCGGGGCAGAGGAGGCTCGCCGTGCTCGTCGGCCAATTCGACCTCGGCGAGGACGACACCGTCGAGCGCCCCTTCGTAGACATCGACATGCCACTCGAAGCCGGCGTGCGGCACATAGTATCTCGTCTTGTCGAGGACCAGACCTCCGCAATGCGAGGCAAGCAGCTCCTGCGCATCCGACAGCGGTATGGGGTATTCGAACTCGACGTCCCTGATGCCTTGCTTCTTGGCCTTTATCGTCAGGGTGGCGCTGCCATCGCGTATGCGCACACGTACCTTGCGTTCGGGTGAATGGCTGATCAGGCCGTCCCGCAGATGCTCGTGTCGGACCGCTTGAGAGCGCCAACTGCCGTCGGCGACCAGGAATTTTCGTTCTATTTCGACGAACATGGCATGGCCATTCGAGTCAGCCGCCCCCGGCCAGTCCCAACTGAACGGGCTCCGTGGGCATCGCGGCTCGGAAACTGTCCCATCCGCCGCGCCCCGGCGTCGCATAGCGGCCATCGGCGCCGGGCATCGAGGCGCAGCCGTCGAGAAGGACGGCGATGGCGGCAAGTGTCACGAGAAGCTTCATCGTCGCCTACCTTGTCACATGCAACATGGCGACCGCCGAGCGGCGCGACATTGACCTGCGTCAAGGCGCCTGGCCTCCCCGCTCACGCGTTGTTGAGTCTGCGATCGCACGATCCGCGCGCGACATCGGCCGTCCGGAAGGCGCACAATCGGCACCTTCGCTCTTCCGGGAGGCCCATATGCGCCGCCGCCACCTGCTTGCCCTGTCCGCCGCAGCCCTCGCCGCGCCGGCACTGATCACCCACCCGGCCCGCGCGGCCGTCGAGACGCGCGAGCACAACGGCCATCGCATCCGCACCTACACCGTGCGGCCGGGCTCGGGCTCGCGTGACGTCGCCTGCAATGCCGACGGCACGGTGTGGTTCTGCGGCCAGCGTGACGGCACGCTCAACCTGCTCGATCCGCGCGATGGCGGCCTGAAGGTCGTGGCCCTCGGGCAGGGCGCGGCGCCGCATGGCGTCATCGTCGGACCCGACGGCGCCGCCTGGGTGACCGAAGGCGGCCAGAACTCGATCGCCCGCGTCGATCCCAAGGACCACAGGGTGCAGCTCTGGAAGCTGAATGGCGGCCCCTCCTACGCCAACCTCAACACGCTGGTGTTCGACAAGCAGGGCACGCTCTGGTTCACCGGCCAGGCCGGCGTGATCGGCCGCTTCGAGCCGAAGGCCGAAACGATGCAGGTATGGGATGCGCCGCGCGGCTACGGTCCGTACGGCATCGCGCTCACCCCCCAGGGCACGGTGTGGTACGTGTCGCTGGCCGGCAACTATCTTGCCGAGATCGACCGCGCCAGCGGCGCGCCGCGCATCGTGGAGCCGCCGACGCCGCAGCAGGGCGCGCGGCGCGTGTGGGCCGACAGCCTGGGCCGCCTGTGGATCAGCGAATGGAACAGCGGCAACGTCTCCATGCACGACCCGTCCATCAAGGGGGGTGGGGACGGCAGCTGGAAGAAGTGGAAGCTGCCGGGCGAACGGCCGCGCTGCTACTCGGTCTATGTCGACGACCGCGACGCGGTGTGGCTGACCGACTTCGCGGCCAACGCCATCGTGCGCTTCGATCCCAAGACCGAGACCTTCCTCTCCTTCCCGTCGGACAAGCCGGGCGCCAACGTGCGCCAGATGGCCGGACGACCGGGCGAGGCATGGGCCGGCGAATCCGGCACCAACCGCGTGGTCGTCATCGACAAGCCGCAAGCCTAGAGCGTGCGCCTCGCGATCGTGGCGGCCGCGTTCCTGGCACTGGGCAGCGCGCGCGCCGAGACCTGCAACCGGCAAGCCTTCGAGCATTGCCGAGCCTGCCATGCGCTCACGAAGGACGCCGGCCAGAAACCTGGCCCACAGCTCGTGGGCGTCATCGGCCGGCCGATCGCCGGCGATCCGGCGTTCGACTATTCCCCCGTGCTGCAGGAGGCGCGTGCCAAGGGCGACGTCTGGAGCAAGGACGGACTCGACGCCTACCTCGCCGATCCCCAGGCGGTGTACGCCGGCACCTGGATGGGCAGCCCGCCAATCCGCGACGCGAAGCAGCGCGCCGACATCCTGTGTGTTCTGGGCGGGCAATAAGCTAAGAGCTTCACATCACTCGAGTTCCTCTCCCCCTGGCGGGGGGAGAGGAATATGAGTTGAGGGACAGGGAGGGAAAAATCATGCGTTCGTTTACGGCATTGGTGGGCGTGTTGGCCTTGCTCGTCACAGGCCCGGTCGCTGCCCAGACCGCCGACAAGTACCCCGACAAGCCCATCCGAATCATGGCACCCTATGCGCCCGGCGGGAACATCGACGTCACCGCGCGCATCATCGCCGACAAGCTGAAGGACGTCCTGGGCGTAACCGTGCTGGTCGAGAACAAGGCCGGCGCCTCGGGCATGATCGGCAGCGACATCATCGCCCGCTCCCCGCCCGACGGCTACAACCTGCTGGTCTCGGCGAACTCGCTGGTCGCGGTGCCGGCGATCTACGGCAACGCGCCCTACGACTGGCGCACGGCGTTCCAGCCGATCAGCCACATCCAGGCCGTGCCCGCCGTCCTGGTCGTGCCGCCCAACTCGCCGATCAAGACGCTCGCCGACTTCATCGCGCTCGGCAAGGACGGCAAGTTCACCGTCGCCGATTCCGGCGTCGGCACGACGAACCACATCGCCATCGAGCTGATCGGCGAGGCGACCGGCACGAGGTACACGCTGGTGCACTACAAGGGCAGCGGACAGGCGCATCTCGACCTGATTGCGGGGCAGGTGCCGGCGCAGGTCGACCAGGTGAACGCCGCGATCGGCCACATCAAGGCGGGCAAGATGCGCGCCATCGCCGTGTCGTCCGACAAGCGCGTGCCGCAGCTCCCCGACGTGCCGACCATGAAGGAGTCGGGCGTCAAGGGTCTGGAGGACTTCACCTTCAGCACCTACACGGGCCTGTTCGCGCCGGCCAAGCTGCCGCCCGACATCCTGGCCAAGCTCAACGCCGCCATGGTGGCGACGCTGGCCGATCCCACCGTGGTCAAGAAGTTCGCCGACCTGACCGCGGAGACGAAGTCCAGCACGCCTCAGGAGCTGGCCGCCATGCTCGACAAGGAGGAGAAGCTGGTCGTGCCCCTCATCAAGAAGCTCGGTATCAAAGCGGAGTAGTGACTGAAATGACCTGGCTACCCCCGGCCGTCGCCCCCGTCGTCCTGCTGCTGATCTCCAACGTCTTCATGACTTTCGCCTGGTATGGGCATCTGAAGTTCACCGATCGGCCACTGTGGATGGTGGTGCTGGCGAGCTGGGGCATCGCCTTCATCGAGTATTGCTTCGCCGTGCCGGCGAACCGCTGGGGGCACACGGTCTATTCGGCAGCCGAGCTCAAGACCATGCAGGAGGTGATCACCCTTTCGGTGTTCGCCCTGTTCTCGGTGCTCTATCTCGGCGAGCGCATCACGCTGAACCATGTCGTGGGCTTCGCCCTGATCTGCGCCGGCGCCTTCTTCGTGTTCCGCGGGCCGCTCGCGGTATGAGCATGTTGGACGCTCCAGGCTCTCCGCCGCCGACATCGTCCCCGTGGCCAACGCGGTGCTCGTCTTTTCTCGGGTTTGCGCACTTGAGAAAACCTCTCCCAGCATGGGATGCGGCTGCCTTATCCTGCGTAGGCCCCTGAGGGGAGGCGATTGACGGACCTGGCGAGCAGACGACGGATCGAATGGGCGGCGTTCGCCGCCGTGCTGCTGGTCGCGGCCGTCCTGCGCCTGGTGCGGCTGGAGGACAACGGCTTCGGCACCGTCTACTACGCCGCCGGCGTGCGCAGCATGCTGCAGAGCGCCTGGCTGTTCTTCTACAATTCGTTCGATCCCGCGGGCTTCATCTCGCTCGACAAGCCGCCAATCGCCTTCTGGGTCCAGACGGCCTTCGCCGCCGCCCTGGGCTACGGCGGCTGGTCGATCCATCTGCCGCAGGCATTGGCGGGCATCGCCTCGGTCGCCCTGCTCTATCGCCTGGTGCGGCCCCTCGGCGCGCCCGCTGCCATCATCGCGGCGCTGCTGCTGGCGATCATGCCGATCGCCGTCGCCATCGATCGCTCCAACAACACCGATCCGTGGTTGATCCTGTTCCTGTTGCTGGCGGCGAGGGTCGCGCTACGCGGCCGCGGCCTGTCGCTGGTGGTGGCGATGGCCCTGCTGGGGCTGGCCTTCAACACCAAGATGCTGGCGGCGCTGGTGTGCGGGCCCGCCCTGCTGGCCGGCTGGCTGCTTGCCGGCACGCTCGACTGGCGCCAGCGGATCGGCTGGATGGCGGCGGCCGCGGTCACGCTCGCCGTCGTGTCGCTCTCCTGGGCGGTGGCCTTCGACCTCACCCCCAAGGCGAAACGCCCCTACGCCGGCAGCAGCCACGGCAATTCCATGCTCGAGCTCATCGTCATGCACAACGGGCTGGAGCGGTTCGTACGCAATGCGCCCGGGCCGGCGCCCGCGCCGACGCCGCGCTTCGTCGCTTATGACGCCGAGCCGATTGGCCCCTTGCGCCTCGCCGCGCCGAGCCTTGCGATGCAGTTCGCCTGGACCTTGCCGCTCGCCGTCCTGGGCGCAGTGTTCGCCTGGCGCCGCCGTCGGGCGCAGGTGGCGCTATGGAGCATCTGGGCGATGACCTACGGCATCACCTACAGCCTGGCCGGCGGCATCTTCCACGCCTACTACCTCGCGACCCTGGGACCGCCGCTGGCGGCGCTGGCCGGCATCGGCGCCTTCGAGCTGTGGCGTCGCGGCTCGACGCATCTCGCCGTCGGCCTCGGCGCCGCCGCGCTCGGTCAGGCCTGCATCGCCGGCGCGTCCCTGGGATGGACG